>JAFLCQ010000225.1 GCA_017302815.1 Planctomycetota bacterium | reverse complement strand
GGCCAGGTCTTCACCGACGCCGACGCGCTCCTCGCGGCCCTGCCGCAGGACCTCGGCCGCGCCGAAAGCACCAGCGCCGAGCGCGGCCTGTGGGACACCTGGTGGGCGTTGGCTGCCGTCGTCGCGCTGCTGGCCCTGGACTGGGCCATCCGCCGACACCATCGGCTGCCGTAACACAGGGCGCTTGAGCCGCCAAGGCGCCAAGCACGCCAAGGACGCCAAGGACGCAGAGGAACTGACCTGCTCCGCCAGCTTGGCGAACTTGGCGCCCTTGGCGTCTTGGCGGCCAATGAACCCTACGGCGCGGGAGTGACCTGGACCTGGTCGAGCAGAGGGCGGATGTCCTCAGGGCCGATGCGGGCGACCTCGACGCGGGCAGCATTGGCGGCGCCGGCAGCGGCAGCCCAGGCCAGGGCGCGCGGGATGTCCCAGCCGCTGAGACGGCCATGGGCGTAGCCGGCCAGCCAGCAGTCGCCGGAGCCGACGGCGTTGACCTCGCTGACCGCAGGCGGCGAGACGCGCCAGCGCCCCTCGGGGGAGCGCACCGTCACCTGTCCGCCGCCGTCGGTGAGATGCAGCTCGCGCGCCGCCAGCCAGGGCTGGGGATCGGCACCGTACTCCTGCCGGTTGGGCTTCACCAGCGCGGGCGGATGCACCCCGGCCAGGGCGGCCAGCATCGGCTTGCCGTAGCTGTCCACCCAGCACGGCACGCCGGCAGCAGCAGCAGAGTCGCAGATGCGACGATAGGCGTCCTCCATGCCGAGATCGGGGGTCGAGCCCGATACCACCACCAGGGCGCAGCCGCGCATGCGCTCGGCAGCGGTGGCGATGAAGCGCTCGCGCTCGTCGGCCGTCACCTGGAAGCCATCCTCGATGCAGGCGACCGCTCCGGCCTGCTGGTCCGCGAGCTGGAATCCGATGCGCAGGCGGGCGGCGGTCGGGACGATGGCCGGCTCGATGCCGTCGGCGGCGACCAGGCGGGAGAACTCCTGCGCCTCGGCGCCGCCACCCAGGGCGAGGGCGGCGACGGCGTGGCCGTGGCGGGCGAGGACGCGGGCGACGTTCACGCCCTTGCCGCCTGCGACGCGGGCGATGCGGCCGGTGCGCGACACCGCCCCGTGCCGCCAGGGGATCTCGGCGAGGTGGTCGAGGAGCGGATTCGCGGTGATGGTCAGGACCTGGGCCATGCCGGCAGCCTATCCGGCACGACGGCGAAGCCCAGGCCGGCCTCCGTCAGCGGTTGACGATGTCCGCGTTCGGGGTCTGGTCGGTGAACAGCGGGGCGTCGGTCATGTACCAGCTCTGCGGCGCGCCCTCGCGCTCGGGACCGTCGACCGGGCCGACCAGGCCCTCGGGATCGTGGCGTGCGGCATCCTTCGCGAAGGCCACCGCCGCGCGCCAGGTCTCGCGCGGGAACTGAACCCAGTCGATGCTGCGCAGCAGGAGCATGGCCTTGGGAGGCACGACGGACCACCCGCGCAGGAAGCTGCCGGCCGGAGCGTTCTTGCGCACCGCCGCCACCGCCGCCTCGATCTGCATGCGATCCTCGCAGTAGGCGCTGTGGGTGTGGGTCGGGGCGCCGGGATTCGGATTGCGCGCCTTCAGCGCGCCGGCCACGCCGGGGGCGGCGGCATCGATCCAGGCCGCGGGCACGAAGGTGCTGCCGGTGTTGGCCTCGGGATCGATCAGCTGGTACTGGCGCGAGACGTGGACGCCGGGCTGCAGCTCGGGGAAGGGGACCCAGGCGCGCAGGCGCTCCCAGCCCTCGGGGAAGGCCTTGGGCGACAGCCGATGCCGGGCCGCGATGATGATGTTGTTGCGCGACACCGAGGGGTCGAAGGCCCCGGGGTTGTCGTGCGCCGCCAGGACCGGGAAGACCCAGGCGCCGGGCAGGCCGGCGGCGCGGAAGGTGCGCAGGGCTCCGCCGACGACGCGGCGCTTGGCCCCGCGCCAGGTGCCGGCGGCGTCCTGCTCGCCGTAGCAGCCGATGACGTTGGCGAACACGGTGCCACCCTCGGAGAGGGTGGCGGCGCACTCGGCGAAGAACTCGCGCGTCATCAGGTGCGGCGGGATGGTCGAGCCGGCGGTGTAGGCGTCGAGGATGACGAGATCGAAGCCGCGGCCGGCGCTGGCGCGCATGTGCGCGCGGGCGTCCTTGGCGACGAAGGCCACCCGGCCCTGCGACTCCAGCCAGGCCAGCAGCGGGTAGTGGCCGCGCACCATCTCGATCACCGCCGGATCGATGTCGACCACCTCGACATGCGCCTGCGGGAAGTGGTGCGCGATCTGGGCGATGCCGACGCCGCTGCCCAGGCCGACCACGAGCACCTTGGGGGCGGCCGGGACGGTGCGGTTGAGCAGGATGCCGGCGGCGAACATGCTGATGTAGGCCGAGTTGTTCAGCGTGCCGGGATCCGGCTGCCCCGCCGCGAGCACCGGACCGGCCGCCGGCTTCAGGTGCGGCAGCTTCGCATCGGCCGCCAGCTGGGCCCAGGTCGGTTCGAGGCAGACGCCGCCCTCGACCATCTCGAAGAAGCGCAGCTGCAGGTAGTTGTTGGAGGCGCTGGCGACCCAGGTCATGCCGGTGTAGGGGCTGTCGCGGTGCGCGATCGCCACCTGGTCGGCGGGCAGCCCGCCGACGTCGAGGCGGTAGTGGCGGTCCTGCCAGATGAAGCCGGCGGCGGCGGCACCGACGGCGATGGCCAGGCCGAGGAGGAGCTGGCGGTCCATTCAGGCCCCCGCGGCCGGGCCGGGCGCCGGGGCCGCAGCGGGTGCGGAGACGGCGCGCATCGGGATGGCGAGGTGCAGCAGGCCGGTGACGACCAGGACGCAGCCCATCCACAGCAGGTTGGCGTTCAGCGGCACGTATTCGAGCAGCACGTAGTCGGTGATCAGGATGCCCAGCACGTTGCCGATCGAGCCGATGGCGTAGAGGGTGCCGGTGGTGCGGCCGACGCGCTCGGCGCTGACGAAGGCCAGCTTCACCAGCACGGGCGAGACCATGCCCAGCAGCAGCGAGGGCAGGAGGAACAGCACCAGGCCGGCCACCAGCACGCCGAAGCGCAGTCCGCCCATCGCCTCGCCCAGGGCCTCGGAGGCGCGCAGGGCGTAGATCGGCAGGGTCAGGTAGAGGGCGCCGGCGCCGAGGACGATCCAGGCCAGGGCGCGGTTGCCCTGCGAACGGTCGGCGACACGGCCGCCGATGACGTAGCCGATCGACAGCGAGAGGATGAAGACGGTGATGATCGCCGCCCACACGTCGATCGACGAGCCGAACGACGGGTAGAGGAAGCGCGCACCGAGGATCTCCAGGGCCATCAGGCAGAAGCCGCAGGTGATCGAGGTCGCGTAGATGGCGGGGATGCGCACGGGGGGGGTCCTCGGGAGGCGCGCACCCTACCTACCCCCCTCGTGCAGTCCACGGCCGTCGCTGGCACAACCCGGGGCTGGCTGCTATGCTTGGGTGCGCATGCCGGACGACGAGATCTCGCTGACCGTCGACAAGACGGGGATGCAGGCGACCCTGCACCTCCCGGCGGGGGCGTCGCTGCCGGTCAGCACCCTGCTCGACCGCATGATGAAGATCAACGTCATCGGCGGGGTGGTGGAGCCGGCCCTGCGCGAGGCCGAGGTCCCGGCCGACGTTCCGCGCGACCTCATCGTCGCCCAGGGCACGCCGGTGGTGCCGTCGATCGACGCGCGCATCGAGATGCTGGTCCATTTCGGCATCAAGCTGGCCGAGGGCACCGACCACAAGATCGACTTCCACGAGCAGGGCCGCTTCCATGAGGTGGAGAAGGGCGACGTCCTCGCCCGCTACCACCCCAAGAAGCCGGGCACCCCCGGCCGCACCGTAATGGGCAAGGATCTGCCCGTGGGCGAGCCGCGCGACGCCGACGTGTCGGCGCTGATCGGCGAAGGGGTGGCGCGCAAGGGCAACGACGTGGTCGCCGACCGCACCGGCATGGTCATCAAGCGCCACGACGGGCACCTCGACATCATGCCCAGCGTGCAGATCGACAGCGATCTGAACATGCGCTGCGGCAATCTGACGACCAAGCTGCCGGTGGCGATCAAGGGCGACGTCATCGCCGGCTTCACCCTCAAGAGCGGCGCCGACGTGACCATCACCGGGGTGATCGAGGACGCCCGCGTCTCGGTGAAGGGCAACCTGCACTGCGGCGGCATCCTGCCCGGCACCCACCGCGTGAAGGCCCACGGCGACATCGTCACCAAGCACATCAACCGCCGCGAGGTGAAGTGCCGCGGCCTGCAGGTCGCCAGCGACATCCGCGGTTCGACGGTCTACGCCATCAAGGACATCGCCGCCAAGGCGATCATGTCCAGCACGGTCAGCTGCGGCGGCTCGCTGACCTGCGACGAGCTGGGCAGCCTCGACGAGATGGGCGGGGTCATCCAGATCGGCGTCAACCCCCTCGCCATCGCCCTGTGGCGGCTGGCCGCCCGCGAGCACGAGACCATCGCCGGCGAGCTGGAGGAGGCCAAGCGCCAGTGCAAGAAGCTGGCCCTGTGGATCAAGCAGGAGACCGACGAGGGCAAGCGCCAGGAGCTGGCGACCCGGCTGAAGCAGGCCCTGGCCGAATACGAGGCGCGCGGCCAGCGCCTGGCGGAATGCGAAGCGATCCTGAACAACGCCACCCTGCGCACCGGCAACAGCCTGGACGCCACCATCACCGTGCACCAGAAGGTGTGGCCGGGGATCGAGATCCGCATCGGCACCGAGGCCAAGCTCACCGTCACCAAGGCGCTGGGAAAGACGGTGTTCCGCCTGGTCGACGGCAAGATCACCTGGGAGTGATTGGGGACGTCATATCCTGTCCTGACCCGACGATGCGCACTCCGTTGCCTCCGTTCCTCCCTGTGAAATGCGGCGTCCAGGGTGAATAGGCCCGGATCGCCGGCAGGGCGGTCCCCGGTTGAGGCCGCCCGCCCGCCGCCACCATGCCGGCGCATGCGCCTGCCGCTCCTCGCCGCCGCCTTCGCGATCATCGCCGCCTGCTCCGGCCCGCGCACGACGGTCGACACGACGCCCGAGGAGGACCGCCTGCTGGCCTATCTCGCCCGCGATCCCTACGTGGTCATCGCCTCGACCGAACGCGATGCCGATGGCTACCTGCTGGTGGTGACGATGCAGGGCCGGCGCAGCGTGCGCTACCTCATCGCCCCGGACGATCCGGCGCGGCCCGAACTGCGGCTGCGCCCGATGCAGGACGACTGCAGCCTGGAGACCGCACCCAACCCGGCCCTGGGCGGCGACCGCGACGCTGGCGGCCGGCGCTAGCAGGGCGCCGGGGCCGACCTACCAGCCCAGCTCGGCCTTGATCGCGGCGGTGATCACGTCCGCCATCTTCTGATGCGTCCTGGCGCTGGGGTGCCAGTCGGCGCCGATGCCGTCCTCCATCTTCTGGTTCGGGATGGCCAGGCTGTGCACCTTGGCGTCGCCGGCCGCCTTCAGCTCCTCGACGATGGCGGCGTTGTACTTCGGAATGGCGTTCTCGACCCCATGGCCCATCGAGCCAATGGTGAGGAAGATGTGGGCCTGCGGGTAGGCCTTGCGGATGGCGGCGATGAACGGCACGTAGGCGTCGCGCCACTTCTGCTGCTCGATCAGCACCTTGGTGCTGGAGTCGTTGGTGCCCAGGTTCACCACCACGGCGTCAGCCTGCCAGGCGGTGTGATCCCAGGCCGGGCTGGGGGTGAACGGCATGGTCGCGCCCCAGTGGGCAGGCATGGCTTTCTTCTTCGCGGTCTCCTGCAGCCAGATGCCCGAGATGGCCTGGCACGAGTACTCGGCGTCCAGGGCCCGCGCCGCGACCGCGCCCCATGCCAGCCAGGCGTTCTCGGTCTTGAAGGAGAAGTGCTCCTCCTTGGAGGCAGCCTCGTTGCCATAGCCGCAGGTGATGCTGTCGCCGATGAACTCGACCCGGCGCCTGAACACCGGCGGATCGAGGAGCTTCGCCCCCGCCGAGAGCTGGAAGCCCTTCACCTGCACCGGGCCGGCCCAGCACTCGGTGCGCTTGCACAGCTCGACCAGGTGCTCGCCGGCGGGCAGGCCGGCGGCGACCTCGTAGAGCGACTGGCCGGGAACGATGGTGACGACGGCGGTCGGCTTCCCGTCGACCACCACCTGGAAGGCGTGGTCCTTGGCGCCGCCCAGGGCGACGTTCAGGGCCGTGCCCTCGAAGCGCAGCCGCACGGTGCAGGCCGGCCATTCCGCGCGCGGTCCGGCGGGCTGGCTGCGGTCCCAGCGGCCGCTGTAGAGGAGCTTGGCGTCGGT
>JAFLCQ010000224.1 GCA_017302815.1 Planctomycetota bacterium | reverse complement strand
ATGAGCCCGGAGGACAAGGCCGCCCTGGTCGGACGGCTGCGCCGCGAAGGCGCGGTGGCTGCTATCGGCGACGGCGTGAACGATGCGGCGATGCTGGCGGCGGCCGACGTCGCGGTGGGCGTCAGCGGCGGCCTGGAGGCGGCGATGGACCGCTGCCACGCCTTCTGCGCCCGCCCAGACGAGGCCGGGCCTCTCCACCTCTGGCGCGGTTCCGCGCGCTGCCGCTCCTCGATCGCCGCCCTGCTGTGGATCAGCGCCGCCTACAACCTGCTCGCCATCGCCGGGGCGGCGGCCGGCGTCTTCGGCCCTCTGGTCTGCGCCATCGCCATGCCACTGTCCTCGCTGACCGTGGTGGCGATCAGCCTGCGCGCACGCCCCTTCGCCTGAACCGGGACGGGGACTTCGGGTTGGACCCGCAAGCGGCCGCGCGTAGGCAGGCGGCATGGGCCACGACATCATCTACACCTTCGCCGGCGGCATGGCGGCCGCGCTGGTCCTCGGCTACGTGACCCAGCGTATCGGCCTGTCGCCCATCGTCGGCTACCTGCTGGCCGGCATCGCGATCGGCCCGCATACCCCGGGCTTCGTCGCCAACCAGGCCGTGGCCGAGCAGTTCGCCGAGATCGGCATCATCCTGCTGATGTTCGGCGTCGGCCTGCGCTTCCACCTGCACGAACTGCTCGCGGTATGGAAGGTGGCGGTGCCGGGGGCGGTGTTCCAGAGCCTGGCCAGCACCGCCCTGGCGGCGGTGGCGCTGCACCTGATGGGCTGGTCATGGGCGTCGGCCGCCGTCGTCGGGATGGCGATCAGCGTCGCCAGCACGGTGGTGCTGGTGCGCGTGCTGAGCGACAACCGCGACCTCCACACCCGCACCGGCCACGTCGCGGTCGGCTGGGTGGTGGTCGAGGATCTGCTGACCATCGGCCTGCTGGTCGTCCTGCCGCTGCTGGCCGACCGTCCGGCACTGATCGACGCCGCCGCCGCGTCGACCGAGCCCGGCGCCGGCATGGCGATGCTGCTGGCCCTGGCCAAGGTGGTGGCCTGCGTCGTCCTGGTGGTGGTCGGTGGCGGCAAGGTCATGCCGTACCTCCTCGAACGCATCGCGATGACCCGCTCCAACGAGCTGTTCATCCTCGGCGTCCTGGCGGCCGGTGTGGGGGTCGCCGTCGCCGCTGCCTGGGCCTTCGACGTGTCGATGGCCCTCGGCGCATTCCTGGGCGGCCTGGTGGTGGGGCGGTCGGAGTTCGCCTCGCGGGCCGCCGGCGAGGCCATGCCGATGCGCGACGCCTTCGCCGTGCTCTTCTTCGTCTCGGTCGGCATGCTCTTCGATCCCGGGCACATCCTCGCCGAGCCGCTGCTCATCGCCGTGGTCCTGGCGGTGGTGATGCTGGGCAAGCCGCTGGCCGCCATCGCGGTAGTGCGGCTGGCGCGCCAGCCCTGGGGCATGGGCCTGCGCGTCGGCGCCACCCTGGGCCAGGTGGGTGAATTCACCTTCATACTCGGCACCGCCGCGCGCGGCCTCGGGCTGATCGATGATCGCGCCTGGCACACCCTGATCGCGGTGGCGATGATCTCGATCGCCGCCAATCCGACGCTCTATCGCTTCGCAGCCGCATGCAGCGGCCGCAGCGAGGAGGTTCCGCAGCCGCTGCCCGAGGAGGCGGTGCAGGGCGATGGCCACAGCATCCTCGTCGGCCACGGCCCGGTCGGCCAGCATGTCGCCAGGGCGCTGTCCGGCCGCGGCGTGCCGGTCACCGTCATCGAGATGAACCTGGCGACGGTACGTGCGCTGCGCGCGGCCGGCATGCCGGCGGTCTATGGCGACGCCAGCCGCCTCGACACCCTGCAGGAGGCGGGTCTCGACCGCGCAGCCACCCTGGTGGTGAGCAGCGATCTCGCCGATCCCATCGACATCGTGCGCCTCGCCCGCCAGCGCCGTCCCGGCCTGCGCGTCCTGGTGCGCTGCGCGCATCTGCGCCAGGTGCCGGCGCTGCGCGCCGCCGGCGCCGAGGTGGTGGTCGCGGGCGAGGCCGAGATCGCCATCACCCTGACCGAGTCGGTGCTACGCCAGTCCGGCGCGGCGCCGGAGTCGCTGGCGGCGGTGCGCGACGACGTACGCCGCGCCCTTGGCGCCTGATTCCCGCAGCGAACTGCACACCGAGCACCAGAGCAACCAGAGTCAGAGCACGCGGCCTCTGTTTCCCGACGCGAGATCTTTCTGCCGCCTTTCTCTGGTCACTCTGGTGCTCTGTGTGGGCTCAACCGGATCAGAACAGGGCCTTGGGATCCGGCGACGGTCCGGCGTCCTGCTCCGGCGAGGGGCCGAAGCCGTGCGCCGGCCAGGCCGGCTGGGCCTCCCAGCCGCCGGGCAGGGCTGCGTTCCACGCCGGTTCGCGCCCATCCCAGGGCAGGCTGCGCAGCTGCCCGTCGTGGGCGAGGGCGAACATGCGCCGGCCGGTCTCGGTCGACAGCGGCCAGGCGTAGCAGATGAAGAAGCGCTCCTGCTCCTGCGCGACGGCCTTGGCCGGCGTACGATCGGCAGCATCGCTGCTGACCGCCGCGCCCTTGCCGTCGGGCAGGTACATGCGGTAGCGGTAGCCGTTGGCGCTGTCGCCCTGCGCCAGCGGACCCGTCAGCAGGCGCAGCTGGCCGGCCTCGATGCGGCTGGTCCTCGTCCTGCCCGAAAGCTCGCCGAGGGTGCCGTACTCGCCGACGTTGTCATCGTCCTGGTCCATGTAGGCGCCGGCCTGGAACTGGATCTGGGCCGGGAAGATGCCCGCACGCAGGGTGGCACCGGCAGCTGCCTCGTTGGCGGTGACCCGGCTCTCCAGCAGGTTGGGGATGGCGATGGCGGCGATGATCGCGATCGGAGCGACGCCCATGCCCAGCGGCCCCTCCGCCTCGCTGCGGCTGCCCTTGCCCTGGTTCGCGCTCCAGATCCATGAGGGCTGCGCCTCGCGCGTCAGCCGGGCGAGACCGGCGAGGACGGCCTGCCGCGCCTCGTTGGGCATCCGCTTCGCCGCGGCGAGGCCCATCGAGGCGTAGGGCGAGACGGTGCGCAGCACCGCCGCGGTGTCCATCGCCCCCAGCAGGCAGGCATCGGCCGGCGCCTTGGCCAGCATCGCCTTGCCGGCCGCCGAGGCGAGGAAGCCGCCCGGCTTGCCGCCCAGCCAGGCCTGCACCAGCTGCGGATCGCTGCTCAGCAGCCAGTGGCCCTTGTCGCGCGCCAGCGACACCATGATCGGCAGGTTGGGCACCGGCACGACGGCCGATTCACCGTCCGCCGGCGGCTGCGCTCCGAGGGCTGCCATGCCGACGCCGACCAGGGCATCGAGCGACGGCGAGCGCGGCGCCACCAGCGAGGCGCCGGGGAACGGCACGCCCTGGGTGACGCCCAGCACGACGGTTCCGCGCAGATCCTTGGCCAGCTGCTCCAGGCCGCCGGCGACCCCCAGGCCGGCCAGCATCGCATCGATCTCCTGGCGGGTGGCCTCCGCGCCGACCGGGCTGCCGCGATGCATCGCCTGGTCGAGGGAGTCGAGCCACCCCGGACCAGCGACCTTCCACAGCGCCGCCATGTCCACTCCGACACCGGCGACCGCCAGCGCGTCGGCCGGGAAGCGGTCGAGCTGGGTGCGGTCGACCGCCAGCACGCCGAGCGTCGGCTTGTCGTAGGCCAGCACCTCGCGCATGCCCTGCGGCACCAGGCTGCTGTCCCACAGCAGCTGGCCCAGCCACGGCTCCATGTCGCGCAGGGTGCGGTCGAAGGAGGCGCGCTCGCCATCCGGCATGACCTCGCGGATGGCCTGCATGAAGCGGCGGTAGTCCATCGCCAGGCGCAGGTCGACCGGCACCGCATCCGCCTTCCACGGCAGCGCGTCGCAGTTGAAGCCGAGCACCAGGCGGGTGCCATGGCGGGCCAGGATCGGGCCGTCGACGTCCAGCTGCCGCGCCTCGTCCGCCCCGGCCACCGCCACCGCATCGGGCCGGGCACGCTTCACCATCAGGGCGAAGAGAGCCTGGGCCTGCGGCCCGAGATCGGCCTGCACGCGGATGCGCGGCCTGGGCTTCGCTCCGGGCGCCATGCCGAGGAATTCCGCCCGCAGGCCCTTGGCCGAGGACAGGATCGCGTCGAGATCGAAGCCGGGCTCGCCCTTCCAGCCCGCCTTCTGATCCCCCCACTGCTTGCGCACCCAGGCCAGGCCCTGGTCCGACCACACCCGGCCGTACAGCGACGCATCCCAGTGCTGCGTCAGCTGCGGACCGTCGGCGACGGCGAGGCTGACGATGGGGGCGGGGGCGGACTCGCCCGCGCAGAGCGCAGCGGCGGCGAGGGTCGGAGCGAGAAGGTGTCGGAGCATGCCGCGCACGCTATGGGCGGCGGGCCGGGCGGATAGGGACAGCCGTGTCCACGGGGACTGACGCGGACGGCGGCGTCAGCCGATGTCTTCGTAGACCCTGACCAGGAAGCTGCCGCCCGGCGCGGCCATGGCCTGCTCGGCGAGGAGCTGCAGGCGCGACTTGTCCAGGCAGTGGTCGTTGCCCGGCACGACGGCAGGCAGGGCGAGCTGGCTCGGCGAGGCGACCATCGATTTGACGTGGCCGCCGACCATGTTGGTCAGCTCGCCGATCGCATCGCGCTCCTCGTCGGAGCCGATCTCCGCATCGGCCAGGGCGAACATCCCGGCCGCCGAGGCCCGCGCCACCGTCCGCGGCACCGCCACGACGACCGCGCCGCGGAAGGCGCCGGTGATCTGGATGCAGCCGGTGAGGTCGCCGGCCGTCGGCTCCTGGGCCGGCGCCACCTCCTGCGCGAGGACGTCGCGCCAGACGTCGGTGACGATGCGGACGAGGTCGTCGGCGGTGATGCTCATGGGGTGGCCTTCAGGCGGTAGCAGCCGCCCTTGTCGTAGTCGGCGCGCACGAAGGCGTCGTCGATGTTGAGAGTGGTCTCGGCGCCGCCGAGGAAGAGGAATCCATCGGGCCGCAGCAGCTTGCGGCACTTGGCCAGGATCGCCTTCTTGGTCTCGACATCGAAGTAGATCAGCACGTTGCGGATGAAGATGACATCGAGCTGGCCGCTGATCGCGAAGGAGTCGAGCAGGTTCTGCTCCTTGAACTCGACCATGCGCTTGAGGTCGTCCTTCACCTTCCAGTCCAGGCCGTCCTTGGTGAAGTACTTGATGAGCAGCGGAGCGGGCAGGCCGCGATTGACCTCCAGCTGGCTGTAGCGTCCTTCGCGCGCCTTCTTCAGCACCTCGCTGGCGAGATCGGTGGCGATGAAGCGGGTCGGCCAGCTGGCGATGCTCTGGAAGTGCTCGCGCAGCACCATGGCGATGGTGTAGGGCTCCTGCCCGGTCGAGGCCGCCGCGCACCAGATGTCCAGGCGCCTCTCGCCGCCGCGCTTGGCGATCAGCTCCGGCAGGACGAGCTTCTTCAGGCACTCGAAGGGATGGATGTCGCGGAAGAAGAAGGTCTCGTTGGTGGTCATCGCCTCGACCACCTGGCGGGCCAGCTGCCCCGACGGCTCGACGCGGAGCCGTGCCGTCAGCTCCTCCAGGCCGGCCAGGCCGATGACCTTGGCCAGCGGCAGGAGACGGCTCTCCAGCAGATAGCCCTTGTCCTCGCCGAGGACGATGCCGCTGCGGTTGCGCACCAGCGTGCGCAGGTATTCGGAATCAGGGGCCGTGAGCGGCATCAGCGTACCCCCCGCGCGCGCAGCGCGATCTCGTCGGCGATCTGTGACAGCGGCAGCACGCGGTCGGCGATCCCGGCCTTCACCACCGCCCCCGGCATGCCCCAGACCACGCAGGACGCCTCGTCCTGGGCCAGCACCTGGGCGCCGAGGCCATGCAGCTGCACCGCACCGAGCAGCCCGTCCTGGCCCATGCCGGTCATGACCGCAGCCAGGACGTTGCCGCCCCAGACCTCGGCGGCGCTGCGGAAGAGGACATCGACCGCCGGACGCACCGAGTTCTCGGGCGCTTCGCGGTTGAGGACGCACGACACCCCGCCCGCATCGCGGCGCACCGCGAGATGGAAGTCCCCGGGCGCGAGCAGGATCTCGCCGGCGCGGACCGGATCGCCCTGCGCCGCCTCGCGCACCGGCAGGGCCGACTTGGCAGACAGGCGCTCGGCCAGCAGGCGGGTGAAGACCGGCGGCATGTGCTGCACCACCAGCACCGGCACCGGCAGATCGGCCGGCAGGCGCGGGATCATCTCGGCGAGGGCGTTGGGACCGCCGGTCGAGATGCCGATGAGCACCGCCTCGCAACGGCCGGAACGCGGACGCAGGGGCGCCGCTCGCGCAGGCTCGGGATGCACACGCGGGGCCGGACGCGGCTCAGCAGCGCGCGGCAGCGGCGCAGG
>JAFLCQ010000223.1 GCA_017302815.1 Planctomycetota bacterium | reverse complement strand
TGCACCTGGCCACCTCCGTCGAGGCCCCCTTCTGGGAGGCGCGCAGCCTGCTGGCCCAGGCCCTGCATGCCGCCCGTCGCCGCGGCGAGGCGCGCGCCCTGCTGCTGCGCATCGCCCCCGAGGCGGTGCATCCCGCCGGCAGCCTGTCGACGGCGGCCGAATGGGCCTGGCGCGACCGCGACCACCCCGAGGCCCTGCGCCTCTTCGCCGAGGCCATCGCCGCCAGCCCGCCGCACCGCCGCGGCCGCCTGCGCTGCCGCCGCGCCGAACTGCTGCTGGAGACCGGCGATCCGGCCGCCGCCCGAAGCGAGCTCGACACCGCCTGCCGTGAGGATCCCGCCTACCCCCGAGCGCGCGAGCTCCTGCTTGCAGCCGGCGGAAAGCCGCCGATCCTGCCGCCCCACTGACGCCCGAGTAGCTCAGCGGTAGAGCAGCGCTTTCGTAAAGCGAAGGTCGTAGGTTCGATTCCTATCTTGGGCACCAAACGCACAAACCCCGGCCACAGCGCCGGGGTTTCTGCGTCTGGCGCCCTGGACAGGAATGCCCGCTACTGCCGGCCGCCGAGGACGGCGACCGGGTCGCTCGGCCGCAGGCCACGCAGGTGGCCTGCTGGCGCCAAAGGCGCCACCTCGCTCCGGTTCGATTCCTATCTTGGGCACCACCCCGGCAGCAGTGCCGGGGTCTCTGCGTTCACATTCGGTGCAAACTCCCATCACCGGCGACATGGATGTCCCACGCAGGCGGGCTACCATGGCGTCATGCCCGCCTCCGCCCGGAATCTCATCATCCTCCATGCCGACGAGCTGCGCGGCGACTGCGTCGGCTTCGCCGGCAACCGCGAGGTGCGTACGCCGCACCTCGACGCCTTCGCTGGCCAGGGAGAGGTGCTGGAGCGGCACTTCACCGTCCACCCCAAGTGCGTCCCATCGCGGGTGGCGATGATGACCGGACGCTTTGCCCACAGCGATGGCATCCGCACCGTGATGGAGGAGAACCTGCTGCCGGCGGACCAGCCCGACCTGATGAAGACGTTGAAGGCGGCCGGCTTCGAGACCGCCGTCTTCGGCCTCAACCACTGCTGGGCCGACTTCTGGAATGGCAACCGGCCGCACGGCACGGTCGACTGGCACAGCTATGTCCCGCCATTCGATGCGATCAGCAACCGCCGCATCCCCCTGCCGCCGGCAGGTCGGCGGCCTGACGCACCGCAGCTCGCGGACGGGTTCGATCTCCATGGACGGCTCGCCGGCGAGCTCGGCCCCTTCAGTGACGACGTCCGCGCCGAGTCGGCGATCCACTACCTCACCCAGGCGCGCGACCGCTCGAAGCCTTTCTTCATGCAGCTGAACCTCAGCCAGCCGCATCCCCCCTACCAGGTCGAGGAGCCCTGGTACTCCAGCGTCGATCCCGCCGCCATCACCCCCTTCCCCAGCGCGCTGCCGCGCAATCCCAGCCTGCCCTTCCGGGCCATGCGCCGCCACCGCACCCATGAGGGGCCGATCGAACCAGCGGCGGTGCGCGAGGTGCTTGCGACCTATTATGGCATGATCGCCAAGATCGACCACCTGATGGGCCGCGTCCTGGAGGCGATCGCCGGCGAGGGACTGTTCGAGGACACCATCGTCGTCTTCACCAGCGACCACGGCGACTTCGCCGGCCAGTACGGCCTGGGCGAGAAGTTCGACACCGTGATGGCCGACTGCCTGCTGCGCGTCCCCTGCGCCATCCGCATACCGGGACGGGCGGGCGGGCGGCGCTGCGACGCCCTGACCCAGCACATCGATCTGCCGGCGACCATGCTCGAACTCCTCGGTGTGGCGCCGGCGGCCGGCTGGATCATGCACGGCTCGTCGCTGCTGCCGGTGCTTGACGGCCGCGTCCGTCCGGCGGCCGTGTTCGCCGACGGCGGCCACGAGGCGTCGATGCGCGCCCGCTTCAACGCCGGCCTGTGGCACAAGGGCCGCAAGGCCACCGCCGGCAAGCAGCACACCTACCACCACGAGCCCGACAGCATGGCGCGCACCAGCATGGTGCGCAGCGAGACGCACAAGCTGGTCATGCGCGAAACCGGCGGCCACGAGCTGTACGACCTCGCGGCGGATCCGTGGGAGCTGGACAACCGCTATGGCGATCCGGCCATGTCGGGGGTGCAGGCGGCGCTGATGGAACGCCTGGTCGGCTGGCACCTGCGGACGGTCAGCGACCGGCCGTTCCAGCCGCAGGTCGGGGCCTGACCGGATCGCCGCCGCCGGCGATGCGCAGCACCACCCCGGGCGGGCCGGAGGCCTCGATGCGCAGGCGGCCGTCCTCGCGACGCCAGGCGACGCGGATGGGGCCGGCCGGGTGCGGGACCACGCCATCGGCCGCATCCAGGCAGCTTTCCGGGGCGACCAGCATCACCGTGGGCTCGCCGCGCCGCAGCGGACGCACCCCGAGGATGCGTTCGTGGAACCAGCGCGCGGGGGTGGTGCTCCAGGCGTGGCATAGGCTACCGGCTCCGGACTCGCCGCGGCGCAGGCATTCCCAGATCGTCCACGCGCCATGCTCGCGCATGTGCCCCCAGTGGCTGCGCATGATGCGTTCGGCCAGCTCGACGCGGCCGTGGCGGTACAACCCCTCCAGGGCGTAGGAGAGGAAGTAGAGTTCGAGGTAGCCCTCCTCGACGCCGGCGAGGCAGCGCGAGAGGTTCGCCTCCAGGCCGCTTTCGACATGGGCGAGGACCGCGGCCTCCTGCGCCCCGCCAACGAGCCCGAAGGCGAGCATGAGGACGTTGGCGTGCAGAGCGGGACCGGCGGGATCCGGCTGGCCGTCCAGCAGCTTGCGCGCGAAGCGGCCCTGCCCGGGCAGCCACAGGCGCGCCTGCATGGCCTCGACCAGTCGGGCGCGGCGGGCGTCGAGCTCGGCGGCCTCGCCGGGGCGGCCGAGAGCCGCGGCCAGCTCCGTGGCGCAGGCCAGGGCGCGGGCGAAGAAGGCGTTGACGCAGGCGTTGCCCTCGGGATCGCGGTCGCCCTTGGCAATCCCCCAGTCGATGAAGCAGCCCAGCTCCGGCGTGCACAGGCCATCCGGCCCCAGCCGCAGCACCGGGCTGTCGAGGATGCCCCGCACCACCGGCCACAGGCGGCGGGCGTCTTCGATCGAACCATCGCGCGACCACAGCTGGTGCAGGAGCAGGATCCAGATCAGGGTGAACTCGGAGAAGCCCTTGCGGTTGCAGGCCGGAGCGCAGTCCTGCAGCATGCCGTTGGGCAGCCGGGCCTGGGCGAAGAGGTGGAGGGTGCGCCGGGCGATGGACAGATCGGACGAGAACGCGGCGAGGGTCGCGGATTCGACCAGGGCGTCGCCGAGATAGGTGCCGCGTTCGCGCCACGGGCAGTCGACGAAGGCGTCCTCGACGCAGGCCTGCAGGGTGCGATGCGACGCCTCCCAGGTCCACGCGAACACCGGATCCGGGCATGCGAACGAACCGTCACGCGCCACCGGCACCTGATGGTCGCGCACCTCGATGGCGTGCAGGATCGCCGTGCCGCCGCCGGCGGGAGGCCGCACCGCCAGCTGGATGAAGCGGCCGCCGCGGGGATGGAAGAGCTCGACCTCCTGCATGCCGCCGGCGAGGACGACGCGGTCGGCGCTGTCGACGAAGGGGTTGCTGGTGTAGAGCCCGAGCAGGCCGTCAGCGCGGAAGCGCTCGTCGCTGGCGATGTCCAGCACGGTGCCGGCCGTCGCATCGATGCGCACCCGGATGTGGCCGAGGAATTCGCCGCCCATGTCCGCCACCGCGACCCAGCCCTGGGGATCGGCGGCGCCATCGAGGACCGCCGGCAGCGTCGCCGGCAGCGCGCGTCCGGGCCGGTCCCAGGCCATCTCGCGCGCGGGATGCCCGCGCTGGCCGCCGACCGGATCCTCGTCCAGCCAGGACACGCCCAGGCCGGCCAGCGCCTCGGCCTCAGCCGGCACACGACCGCTGGCCGACGGCACCTCCTCCTTGGCCATCGCCGCGCTCCAGCGCAGGGTCCCAGTCTCCAGTCCGGCGCCATCGGGGATGGCGATGTGCTGGGCCCAGATCTCGGTGAGGATCTCGGGTTCGCCGTAGAGCAGGTTCCAGCCCGCGGCGAGATGGACGGTCGCGTTCTGCCGGTTCCCGCGCAGCGGATCGTTGACCATCTCCAGGGCGGTGCCATTGACCCAGTGCGGGCCCCAGAAGAGGCCCATTTCGACGCGCTGCGCCACCGGCGAGCGGATGGGCAGGGCGTAGAGGAAGCGCTGGCCCCGCTGCTTCTGGTCATCGCGACGGCTGCGGCAGGCCAGGCGGCGCTCGCCGGTGGCGAGGGCAGCCAGGAGGCGCAGGCCCACCGCCGGCCGCACCTCCAGCCCGAGGGGCGGGATGCTGCGCGGTTCGAGCGGACCCCACGGCGGACGCTGGCGCAGCACCGGCACGCTCCAGGCGTCCTCGGGCAGCGCCGCCTGATCGAGGATCTCCACCGGGCCCTGCGCGAATGAATACGAAGGAGCCAGGGCATCGCGCGCGGTCGAACGCTGCACCAGCCAGTCGCCCGGCGTCGCCAGGCCGTGGCGACGGCCGGCTGCGGAGACCGATCCCCAGGCGATGAAGCCGCCCGAGCTGTCGGCCATGACCTGGAAGCTGCTGCTGCCGGGCGCCCACACCTCGACCAGGATGGTGTTGGATCCGGCCGCGAGGTGGGCGCACAGATCGATGCGGTCATAGGCCGGATGGCCGGTGACGAAGCGGCCAGGGCCGTAGGCGACGATGCGACCGCCGATGCTCAGCCGCCAGCGCGCATCGGCGAACAGGCAGATGAACGCCTCCTCCGGCTGGGCATCGAGCGCCAGGGTGCGGGAGAAGCGGACGAAGACGTTGCGGCCCGCCCCGTCGGCATCGCTCCAGATCCAGGCGGCTTGACGATCGGGGCCCTGGGCGGGATTCAGCATGCGGTGTATCATATGCCCGCCGCGAAACCGCCCACATGGGGCATCTGCAAACCGTTGAATAGGGGTCGGGCTCAGCGCCCGGCCGGCGCGTCCCGCCAGTAGTCCGCCGCCGTACGCAGGGTCAGCGGCGTAGCCCCGATCCGCTTCAGGCTGGTCATCGCGCGTAGGGCATC
The DNA here is from genome assembly GCA_017302815.1 of Planctomycetota bacterium. Taxonomy (GTDB): domain Bacteria; phylum Planctomycetota; class UBA11346; order UBA11346; family UBA11346; genus UBA11346. The sequence goes on along the minus strand of JAFLCQ010000223.1, from coordinate 1,322 downwards.
GAGGCCGCGTGCGCCAAGCGCGGGCGTGAACACCAGCTCTTCGAGGCGCAGGCCGGCGAGGGGCCGCAGATCGGCCGGGGCGCCACCGAGCTGCAGCACCCGCAGGTCGGCGAGATCCGCCAGCGGAGCCAGATCCCGCAGCGGCTTGACCAGACGCAGCTCGACCAGCCGGCCATCCCGGAATGCCCCGGTGGCGGTCCAGGTGTAGTCGGGATTGGCGTCCTCGATGGCCCGCGACAATGCGAGCCAGCGCGGGAAGTCTTCGCGGCGGAAGCCGCAGACCTGGCGCAGGCCGGGCTGCTGCAGCAGCTGGTCGAGACCGTCCGCGATGTTCTGCGGCGAGCAGTCGAGGGTCTCCAGCGGCACGCCGGCGAGCGGCCGCAGATCGCGCAGCGGGGTCATCCCGATCGCCAGGTTGCGCAGAGCCGGCGAGATCGCCGGCCGGAGATCGTCGACCGCGGTGCCGTTGAGGATCAGCCGGCGGAGCGGCGCGCCGGCGAGGGCTGCGACCCCGGCGACGCCCTGCTGCCAGGACAGGTTGACCTCCGTGAGCGGCAGCCCCGAGAGGGGCGCGAGATCGCGCAGGGTGGCGCTGCCGGTGCGCGGCGCCTCCAGGGTCAGGATGCCCAGGGGCATGCCGCGCAGGGCCGTGATGTCGGCGAGGCTGTCGCAGCCGTACAGCCGCAGCTCGCGCAGCGGCATGCCGGCGAGGCAGCCGAGATCGACGCTGCCGGTGCCGGCCGCATCGAGCAGCTCCAGCGGCATCCCCCGCACCAGGTCGAGGGAGAATCCAGACTCGTACCAGCCCAGCGCCAGACGGCGCAGGCGCAGGCTGCGCAGCACCGCGAAATCGCGCACACCGGTCGAGCGGGCGATGAGCGACTGCAGCGGCAGCCCGACCAGGGGTCCGAGATCGTGCAGCTTCTCCTGCCCGGAGATGTCGAGGGAGGACAGCGGCAGGCCGCGCAGCGGCTCCAGCGATTCCAGCTTCAGCTCGCCGCCGGTGGCCTTCAGCGACAAGGTCCCGTCGGGCACGGCGCGGATCGCTCCGGGCGGCAACGATGGCCAATGCCGGCGCAGATGCGCGGTCGCCATCGCGACCCGGTGGTCGCTGGCCAGATCCAGGGCCGATGCCACCTCGGGATGCCCCATCCGGCACAGCAGGTCGGCCAGCGCGGCATCCGTCGCCGCGCCGGTGTCGGCGCACAGGCGGCGCAGCTCCGCGACCTGCGCATCGGGCTGCAGGGCCAGCGCCGCGTCGAGCACGGCCACCGCCTCCACCCGCCTGCCCAGGGCGAGCTGCATGGCCGCATTGGCAGTCA
>JAFLCQ010000222.1 GCA_017302815.1 Planctomycetota bacterium | reverse complement strand
CTGGCCGCCCCCGCGGTCGCGGCCGGACTGTGCTTCGCGCTGCTGGCGGCGCTGCTGCGTCCGGGTGCGTCAGCCGTGCTGCCCGCCATCGGCATCGCCGCCCTGGTCATCGCCCTCGCCGCCAACGCCTGGCGGCTGGAGGAGTACAAGCCGGCGCGCCGCGTCGCCGAGGCGGTGAACGCCCGCGTGCCGGCCGATGTGCCGGTCTTCGTCGGCGGCTTCGACGAGCCCAGCCTGATGTTCTATCTCGGACCGGCCCGCGTCCCGATGCGCAGCGCCGCCGGGCGGCGGACTCTGCGCGGCTGGATGGCCGAGCCCGGGCCGGCTGCCGCCATCGTGCTGGAGTCCGAGATCGACCGCGAAGCGATGGCCGGTCTGCCAGTCGTCGAGCTGATGCGCACCAGCGGCTACAACTACTCCAATGGCGATGCGGTCACCCTGGTGGTGCTGGGGCGCAACCTGCCGGCTCAGCGGAACTGACCCGGCGTGCCGCCGAAATGGCGGCGGAACATGCGGCACAGGCGCGAGGCCGAACCCAGGCCGGTGGCCCTGGCGATGTCGTCGAGGGGCATCTGGCTGCCGCGCAGCAGGCGGCGGGCCTCGTCGAGGCGCAGGCTGGCGACGTAGGCGGCGGGGGTGAAGCCGGTGGTGGCGCGGAAGCGGTTGGCGAAGTGCACGCGATGCCAGCCCAGGCGGGTGGCGATGCCGGCGGTGCCCAGGTCGTGCGCCAGGTCCTCCATGACGATGGCGCGCACGCGTTCGAGCAGGTCCTGCTTCGATGCCGGCGGCCGCTGCGTGCGGTCGGCCTGGCGGTCGAGCTCGTGCAGGGTGTCCCACAGCGCCGCTTCCAGGGCGAAGTCGTCGACGAAAGCGTCGCGGAAGAGTCCGTCCACCACCTCGGCGTGGCGCGCGGACACCGGCGATCCCGGCTCGCAGGCGAAGACGGCGCCATGGCGCGCGACCAGCAGGCGCAGGCGCTCGACCACCTGCGGATGGGCGACGGCGAACCACGAGAAGATCCAGGTCCGGCCGGCGGGCAGCCAGTAGCGGTGCGGCGAGGGCACCAGGGCGATGAAGCCTAGGCCGGTGCCGACCGTGCGTTCGCCACGGGCATCGCTGTAGACCCCTTCGCCGGCCAGGGTCACCTGCAGGATCGCGTGGGCTTGGCCGCTGGGGCACTTGGTGTCCCAGCTGCGGTGCATGCCGTCCCAGGCATAGCGCCGGGGGTCGTCCTGGCGCTCCACCCCGGCGGATACCGCCATCGGCACCGGCAGGATGCTGGGGCGGCGGCTGTAGGCGGTGTCGCCGATGTAGGGGGACAGCCGCTGCAGCAGCCTGGGGGTGGGCATGCGCTATGTTACAAATCATCAATCGGCAGTTCAACCTGGGGATTCTGGCGGTGTCCGCAGGACTATGATGCCCTACAGATCCGCGAGGTCCCCATGTCCAAGCCCGTCCTCCCGCCCACCGAGATCTGGTTCGTCGTCGGCAGCCAGCACCTGTACGGGAAGGAGGCCCTGGCGCAGGTGGCCGAGAACGCCCGCGCCATGGTCGCCGGGCTCAACGCCAGCGGACGCCTGCCGGCGCCGCTGGTGGCCAAGCCGCTGATGACCACCAGCGACGATATCCGCGCCCTCTGCCTCCAGGCCAACGGCGATGCCCGTTGCGCTGGCCTGGTGCTGTGGATGCACACCTTCTCGCCTGCGAAGATGTGGATCGGCGGCCTGTCGCAGCTGCGCAAGCCCTTCGTCCACCTGCACACCCAGTTCAACCGCGATCTGCCGTGGGGCACGATCGACATGGACTTCATGAACCTGAACCAGGCGGCGCACGGCGACCGCGAGGCCGGCTTCATGCACACCCGCATGCGCATCGAGCGCAAGGTGGTGGTCGGGCATTGGCAGGATCCCGCCGTCGTCGACCATCTGGCGGCGTGGATGCGCGCCGCGCGCGGCTGGGCCGCCTTGCAGGGTGCGAAGTTCGTCCGCTTCGCCGACAACATGCGCAATGTGGCGGTGACCGATGGCGACAAGGTCGCGGCCGAGATGCGCTTCGGCTACAGCGTGCTGGCACACGGCGTCGGCGAGCTGGCTGCGGCGGTGGCCGCCATCGGCGACGCCGAAGTGGACCGCCTGTGCGGCGCCTACGAGGCCGACTACTCCATGTCCGCCGACCTGCGCCGCGGCGGAGCCCGCCACCGCTTCGTGCGCGAGCAGGCGCGGCTCGAGCTCGGCATGCGCGCCTTCCTCACCGCCGGCGGATTCAGCGGCTTCACCGACAACTTCGAGGACCTGACCGGCCTGGCGCAGCTGCCCGGCCTGGCGACCCAGCGCCTGATGGCCGACGGCTACGGCTTCGGCGCCGAGGGCGACTGGAAGACCTGCGCCCTGCTGCGGGCGATGAAGGTCATGGGCGAGGGGCTGCCCGGCGGCACCTCGTTCATGGAGGACTACACCTACCACCTCGATCCGGTTCGACCGCTGGTGCTTGGCGCGCACATGCTGGAGGTCTGCCCGTCGATCGCGGCCGGCCGTCCCAGCCTGGAGGTCCACCCGCTGGGCATCGGCGGCAAGGACGATCCCGCCCGCCTGGTGTTCACCGCCGCCACCGGCCCGGCCCTCAACGCCAGCATGATGGACATGGGCAACCGCTTCCGCCTGCTGGTCAACGAGGTCGACGTGGTCGATCCACCGGCCGCTCTGCCGCAGCTGCCGGTCGCCCGCGCCGTGTGGTCGCCCAAGCCTGACTTCGCCACCGCCTGCGCCGGCTGGATCCATGCCGGCGGCGCCCACCACACCGCCTTCAGCCAGGCCGTCACCACGGAACAGCTGCGCGACTTCGCCACCATCGCCGGCATCGAGCTGGTGACCCTGGATGCCGGCACGCGGCTGGAGCAGCTGCGCCAGGATCTGCGCATGGGCGAGGTCTACTGGGCGCTGTCGCATGGGTTCGGACGCTAGTTGTGAAATAACATCAGAAATATTTCTAAAATTAAGGTAAGACATTACAAGACATCAATATAAGTCGTTGTAGACTGCTGCGCTGAAGGCTGTACGATGACCTCTCAGGGAGTGATGCCATGCAGCCATCACGTCGGCGTCGGGCTGCGTTCACCCTGATCGAACTCCTGGTGGTGGTCAGCATCATCGCCGTTCTGGCTGCTCTCCTCCTGCCGGCGATCCGGACCGTGCGCGAGGCGGCCTACGGCATGCGATGCGTATCGAATCTGCGTCAGATCGGACTCGCCGCCGATGGCTATCTGAATGACTGGGATGGCTGCATCGTTCCAGGCAACACCGGCAGCATCAGTTGGAAGTTCTGGTACCAATTGCTGGCCGGCTACACCGAGGAATCGGACATCATCGACAATCCGACGAAGGGTCGGGTCCTGCGCGGATGCCCGAAGTGGCGGCAGACCAAGCTGTTCAACCTCTACAAGTCGGGCGACTACCAGTATCAGGAATACTCGGGCTATTGTGAGACGCTGTACCTGTATCCGAACTGGAAGCTCGGCAGCGCAGCGCCCTACAGATGGGGCTGCATGCTCTACCATCCGGTCAGCTACAGCAGCACGATCTCGATACCGCTGGCGCCATTGAAGCAGAAGGCGCTGCGTCCGTTCATCTTCGATGCCAACCACAGTTCCGTCGATGTGGTCAGCTGGTGGTACAATCCCACCGAGAAGGCAGCCCTCGAACGGCATAATGGCCGCGGGAACGTGCTCTATTTCGATGGTCACGTCGGCAGCGATACCTGGGCCGGAGTCGCTGCCGCCCAGGGCAGGCTGCCCTGATTCAGCGCCAGCCCAGTTCGGCCAGCCAGTTGGCGCAGCGGCCGGTCCAGTCGGAAACCGCCGCATCCTCGGGCGCCAGGGCCATGCCGTGACCGCCCTTGGGGTACACATGGAGGGCGAAGGGGATGCCCTTGGCGTGCAGGGCCGAGGCGTAGCGCAGGCTGTGCTCGACGCTGACCACCGGATCCGCCGCGGTCGACCACAGGAAGGTGGGCGGATTGCGCGCCGTGACCGAGGTCTCCAGCGACAGCCGCTGCACCAGTTCCGCGTCGGGATCTGGTCCGAGCAGGTTCTTGAAGGATCCCGAGCGCATGAGCCCGGAGATCACCGCATAGCAGGCGATGACGGCGTCGGCGCGGCCGCTCTGCCGCGCCACCAGATCGGGTGACGTGGTATTGCCATCGTCGCCGAAGTTGCCCACCGAGCCGGCGAGGTGGCCGCCGGCCGAGAAGCCGATCACGCCGATCCGGCCCGGATCGACGTGCCATTCGGCGGCATGGTGGCGGATCAGGCGCAGGGCGCGCTGGGCATCATGCAGCGGCGCCGGGTGGCGGGCCGGCTTCACCCGGTAGTCGCAGATCGCCGCGTGCAGTCCAAGGGAATTGACCCAGCGCACGATGTTCAGCTTCTCGTGGTCGACACGCACCTCGTAGCCGCCGCCGGGCAGGATCACGAGCATGGCGCGCGTGCGCTCGCCGGGCAGCAGGTACGGGGTCAGGGTCGGGTTCTCCGGCTGCTGCGGGGTCGGCCAGAGGGGGATGGCGTCGGGCATGGCTCAGGCTCCATCGCTGCGGAAGGGCGAGGCCGGCAGGCCGGCGCCGTTGACCAGGTTGCAGCGCATGGGGCAGTCGTCCCAGGCGTAGCGCACCGCCCACGGCCGCAGCACCTGCGGGCTCCATGCCAGCAGGGTGTCGCCCTCGATGCGGCTCTCGGCCGGGTGGTGGACGCGGTCGATGCCGCAGATGGTCAGCTCGCCCACCGCCGCGCCGTCGCGCGTGCGCAGACCGGCGCCGTGGTCGAAGCGGACGCGCATGCGGCCGCCAGCCTCGACGGTCGCATCCCGGTAGAGCGACCCCGACGCCGCGACCTCGCGGCCGTAGGTGTGCGCCAGCGCCCAGCGCGCCAGGCGTTCGCCGACGTCGCGCTTGTTGCGCGGGTGGATGTCCTTGGGGTCGCCGATGTCGACCGCCACCGCCATGCCGACGCCGGGCTCGGCCAGGGCGGCGGTCTGGGCCTCGCGCAACTCGGGCCAGCGGCCGTTGGCCGGGGACTCCGGCTGGTTGCGGAAATTGGCCAGCTGCACCTGGATGAAGGGGAAGTCGCCCTGGCCCCAGGCGCGGCGCCAGTCGCGGATCATCAGCGGCATCAGGCGGCGGTAGGCCTCGGGCTGCTCGGCGTTGGATTCGCCCTGGTACCAGATGGCGCCGCGGATGGCGTAGGGCAGCAGGGGGGCGATGCGGCTGTCGAAGAGGATGTAGGGGCTGTTGGGATTGCCCGGTCCCCACGGGGTGTTCGGCACCGTCACGACGCCGTAGTCCTGCTCGACGGCGTAGCGCCATGGGCCGTGCAGCGGCACGCCGCCGGACTCGCCCACCGGGGCGACGCGCATCTCGACCGCCGGGCCGATCATGCCGCCGTGGTGGAAGTGCGAGCGCACCCGCACGGCGATGCACAGGCTGCCATCAGCTGGCACCAGGCGTCCGGGAACGCGGTAGGTGCGCGGTGTGCACCAGGTGTTGGGGCCGCCTTCGAAGCCCATGCCGCCGACCCGTTCGCCGTTGACGTAGGTCTCGTCGTGCTTGTCGATCGCGCCCAGGCCCAGGTCGAGGTCGCGGCCGGACCAGGCTGCGGGCACCAGCACGCTGCGGCGGAACCAGAACACCCCGCTCCCGGCGTGGCCGTGCTGCTGCCACTGCGTCGGCATGGGCATGGTCTTCCAGCCGGCATCATCGAAGGCTGGTCCGGCCCAGCCGTCGGACAGCCCCCGGTTGCCGGTATCCTTGGGGGCGCCGCGCGCCTCCCAGTCGGGGATGGAGGCCCATTCCCCGGGCGCCATGCGGGTGGGATCGTCGAGGAAGCCCTCGTAGTGGCGGATCTCGGTGCGGCCGAGCGGATCCTGCAGCAGGGCCTCGCGGCTGATCCAGGTCTGGATGCGGGTGCCGCCCCAGGCATTGCAGATCAGGCCGATGGGCACGCCCAGCTCGCGATGCAGGGCGCGGCCGAACCAGCCGGCTACCGCCGAGAAGGCGACCAGGCTGCGTTCCGACGCCGGGGTCCAGCGGCCTTCCAGCTCGTCCTGGCGGCCGAGGCGCGGCGCGTTGGTGATGGTCAGCAGGCGGATCCGCGGCAGGTCGGTCGGCGGATCGCCGTCGCGCTGCGGATCGACCTGCGACAGCTTCCATTCCATGTTCGACTGGCCGGAGCAGATCCACACCTCGCCCACCAGTACGTCGCGCACCTCGACCGTGCCGCTGGCCGAGGTTGCGCGCAGGACGTGCGGGCCGCCCGCCGGCTGCGGTGGCAGCCGGACGCAGAAGCGCCCGTCAGGACCGGCGATGACCGTGGCGGTCGCGCCCGCCAGCGTGACGGTGGAGGATATTGTCCTTGAGCATGAATTGATGATACAGAGCAGCTCCCACGTGCAAGAAGATCAATGCCATAGCGAGTAGGTAAAAGAGATGATGTACA
>JAFLCQ010000221.1 GCA_017302815.1 Planctomycetota bacterium | reverse complement strand
GGCGCCTTCGCCCTGCTGGCGATCGGCGTGGGGATCGCGGTGCGTCGGGCGCGGGTCAGCCGGCCTTGATGGCCAGGACGACGCGGCGCAGGGTGCCTGCCGCCTGCGCCGCCTGGGCGGCCGCGTTCTCCAGCGCCTGGCGCTGGTCGACGCTCAGCTCGCCCTGCACCTTGGCCAGGATGGAAGCGTTGTGGGCGGCCGCCTCGAGCAGCAGGCGGGCATCGCCGATATGCTCGCGCAGCTCCTTGGTCAGGCGGCCGGAACCGGGTTGCGAGACCATTCAGCCCTTGACCAGGTAGAGGGCGAAGGGCTTGTCATCGAGGAGGATGTGGCGGTAGAGCGCCTGGGCGAGGTGCTCGACCTCGCTGAACAGGACGGTTTCGCCGGCATTGTCCTTCTGCACCAGCTCCAGCACCTGGTCGGCGAGAGCCGCGTGCGCCACCCGGTGCTTGGCCAGGCCGGGATAGGCCTTGGCCTCCATCTCGCGCTCTTCCGAGGGGAAGTGGTCGAGGACGTGGGAGCGGAAGCGGTCGAGGCTGTTGGACAGCCGCGCCTTCTGGTCCCCGCCGGAGGCGGCGGCCTTCAGCTGATCGATGATCTCGACCAGTTCCTGGTGGTCGCGGTCGATGTCGGGGTTGCCGGTGGCGAGGTCGCTGGTCCAGCGGGGCGAGGTCATGCGTGCATGCTATGGACCTGCGAGCGCTTGGGGAGGGGGCAGCCGCGTCGTGTATCACCCGTGCATGGACACGCATTCATCGTCCGCATGCATGCCCTGGGCGGGAAGGCTACAGCGGGCCGGCTGCCGGCGTGACCGCGATGCGGTCGAAGGACGCTGCCGCCGGGGCGTCGATGGCGAGGGCGATCGCGGCAGCCACGTCGTCGGCGCAGACCATGCGGCCGCGCATCGCGGCGGTGGTCGCCGCGGACCAGATCGGCGTATCGGTGGCTCCCGGGGCGACGACCGAGACGCGGATGCCGCGCGGCCGCAGCTCTTCGCGCAGGACGCGGCTCCAGCCCTCGATCGCGCACTTGCAGGCGGTGTAGGCGGCGCAGCCGGTGAAGGCGTTGTCGGCGGCGGTCGAGCTGACGTTAACCACGACCCCGCCGGCACGCAGACGGGGCAGGCAGGCGGCGGTCAGCAGCATCGGTGCCGCCACATTGATGCGCCACAGCGCGTCGAGATGCCCGGCATCGATCGCTTCGCAGGCCGCGAGCCTGAAGGCACCGGCGTTGTTGATCAGCACGTCCAGTCCGTCGCCGGCCGCCGCGGCGGCGGCGCTGATGCCCGCCGGCGTCGCCAGATCGGCGGACACCACCGCATGGACGCCCGGCAGCGCGGCCTGCACGGCGGCGAGGCGACGGGCATCGCGTCCGACCAGGATCAGACGATTGCCGGGAGCCAGGCGCCTGGCGCAGGCCGCGCCGATGCCGCTCCCGGCCCCGGTGATGAGGATGGTCGCCATGCGTCCAGCCTGGCGGAGGCGCCGCCGGCGCCAGTCAGGATCCGCCGGTCTCCCACACCAGTCCGACCTGCGCGTCCTCGCGCAGCGACCAGACGCCGTAGCCCGGATCCGTGGCTGCGGCCTCGCGCGGCCGCGATTCGTAGTAGCAGCGCAGCTTCAGCTCCACCGCCATGCGGCGGGCCACCCGTACGCTGAGCCCGGCCTGGCCGACGCAGGTGACGTGCCGCGGGTCGTCGACCTCGCCATAGGTCTCCCACTGCGCGTGGTAGGTGACGTCGCGCGACTGGCGGCGCTCATAGCGGATCAGGGCTTCCGGGCCGGCATCGATGTCGGTCTGATAGCGCGGCGCGCCGTCTTCCCAGCGCTTGCGGGCATAGAGGCCGAGGCGCCACACCAGGGCATCGCTCTCGGGCAGAAGATCCTCGTAGCGCTGTCCGTAGCCGGAGGACAGCTTCGCCAGCAGCGGATCGGCGAACTCCCGATCGGGTTCCGGACCGGTGAAGACGGTGTCGACGGTGCCGCCGGCGTAGAGGAAGTGCGGCGCGTGGAGGAAGCCCTCGTAGGTCGCCTCGTAGGAGATGTCGTCGGTGTTCTCGATCCATCCGCTGGCGTTCTCGTAGCGGATGCGGCCGTAGTCCGCCTCCAGTCGCTGTTCGAAGCGGCCGGGATAGCCCAGCCAGATCAGCCGCGCCTCGCCGCTGGCGGTCCACGCCAGGCTGTCAGAGGACGCGGCGATGGCGGGGTCGCGCGACACCTCGGCATTGTGCGAGGCGACGTTCTGCAGGAAGGCGCCCAGTTTGCCTGAGAAGATCCACGGGTCGGCGTCGTCGGCCGCGGCGGCCAGGGCGGCGGCTGCGAGGAGGATGGCGGGGCGCACGGCGGCACCCTAGGGTGCGATGCGGCCTGGCAACCCGGCGACCGGCTTGCAGCCGCCCGCGGCCGGGCGACAACCCCCAGCCATGCCCGTGGCCGAACCGGTGGTGGAGGAGCGTCAGGCGACGCGATTGGCACCGCGCTGGCACGTCATCCTGCTCAACGACGACGACCACACCTACGAGTACGTCATCGAGATGCTGGTGAAGCTTTTCGCCAAGACCCCGGAGCGGGCCTTCCTGCACGCCTGCGAGGTCGACGCCACCGGCCGCTCCATCCTCGACACCACCACCCGCGAACGCGCCGAGCTGAAGGTCGAGCAGATCCACGCCTTCGGCAAGGACCATCGGCTGCCGCGCAGCAAGGGGTCGATGAGCGCCGAGATGGAGCCGGCGGAGTAGGACCGCTCAACGGCTGCGCGGGTCCGGCCTGCCGCAGCGGTGGAACTCCAGCGGCAGGGCCTCGCCGCGGGCGTTGCCAGGACGGTCGAAGGCGAAGGTGTTGGCGCGGCGGTGGCGATCCGAGGTGTTGGGCCCGCTGCCGTGGATGACGTAGGATCCGAAGATGATCGCGTCGCCGGGATTGGCCGGGATCGGCGTGCTGGGCCAATCGTCGAGTCCGCCTTCCAGGCCGATGCTGAAGGATTTCGAGGCGATGCGGTGGATGGGCAGCAGGCCGCTGCGCTGGGTGCCGTCGACCATGCGCAGGCAGCCGTTGCCGAGGTCCGCTCCGTCGACGTAGAGCATGCAGTTGACCTGGGTCGGCAGCAGCGACTCGTATTGCCAGTACTGGTAGTCCTGGTGCCAGGGGGTGAACGAGCCCTCGCGCGCCGCCTTCATCATCAGCTTGGAATGGAAGAGGCAGACGTCGGGGCCGATGAGCTGGCGCATGATCGCCAGCACGGCTTCGCTGCGGCTGATCGCGTCGATGGTCGGGCAGACCCGCTGCGAGTGCATGAGCTGGCGCACCCGGCGCGGCCGGCCGGGCTCGGCATGCTCCTCCCACGAGACGTGGACGCGGTCGCGCTCGTCGGCGCCGGGCTCGGCCATGCGCTCGTGCAGGCCTTCGCATTCCTGCTCCAGCAGGGCGACGGTCGCCGCGTCGGCCAGGCCCGGAACCAGGACCCAGCCGCGGCTATGGAAGTGCTCCAGCTGGGAGGCATCCAGGCCGGGTTGCCCGCTGGCGGCGGGGATCGCCGGCAGCTGTTGCGGAGCGATCAGCGGGAAGGCCGGATCCGGCTGCAGCCGGGCGAAGGCGGGGATGGAGGGGGCGGGCGCGGTGGCGGTGCTCATGCCCGCATCATGGTCGGCGGCGATCGGGGGAGCCATGGCTCCGACTGCCGTCGACCTGTGGAATCCTGCTGTCGCCTCAGTGCATCTTCTGCACCTGGGCGTAGCGGTAGTAGACCTCCAGGCTCAGGCAGCAGTAGGCGGTGGAGAGGATGCGGCCGACGCCGGCGCCGGGGAAGTCGCTCGACTTGTAGTCCCAGCTGCCATCGAAGCAGCCTTCGCCCTTGCGCTGGGCGCTGACCAGCATGTCGCGCACCGACGCGTTCCACACCTTGAAGCGGTCGCCGCCGAGCTGGAAGATGCCCATGGTATTGTAGTAGAGGTAGTAGGTGTTGGTCGGATAGGACTTCGGGGTCTGGAACTTCATGATGTGGTTGCCCAGCGTCTCCAGCATCACGTCTCCGCTGCGGTGTCCGAGGAATACCGCGCACACCGCGCCCATCGGGGCGCAGTCGCGGCCGAGGCCGCGGGTGAAGTCCTTGGAATTGAAGGTGTGGACGTAGTCGTTGGTCTTGGTGTCCCAGCAGTAGGGGAAGTCGCTGACGCCGGTGTAGGGGTCCAGCTTCTCCCAGCCGGGATTGGTCGCCTTCCAGGCGCGCTCCACGAACTGCTTGGCGCCCTGCATGCTGTTGCCGACGTTGAGACCGCCGGCGTAGGCGCTCTTCAGCGCCATGATGCACCAGCCGGTCACCGAGCTGTCGTTGCGGTTGCTGGCCTTGGTGTAGTCCCAGCCCAATCCGTAGCCGCCGCTGGCGTCCTGGTTCTGCCGGGCGATCAGCACGTCGACCGCCTTCTGGCTGGGACCGCGCAGAGACGGATCGTTGGTCATGGCGTAGGCCTCGGCCAGGGCCATGGTCGCGATCGGGTGCTCGTAGTTGCGTTCGCCCAGCAGGCCGTCCGGCTTCTGCACCGACAGCAGCCATTCGACGCCCGCCTTCACGGTCTGGCGGTAGCGGTTGGCGGTCTTGTGGTCGTAGCCGGCGCCGAGGAAGCACAGCACCGCATAGCCGGTCATGGCGATGTTGGCGTTGGCCGGGTCGGTGTGCTCGGGCTTGCCCGGTTCGCACTTGGGCGCCTCGGTGCAGTTGGCGGGATAGTTCTCGCAGTCCCACATGCCGTTGGGCGACTGGTGCTTCTTGAACCAGCGCAGCGCCGCCTCGACCGCGCTCTCGGAACCCTTCGATCCGCCGCCGCGTCCGACCGCGCGCTTGCGGCCGCCGCCGCTGCGGCTGCCGAACATGCCCGAGGCCCCGCCACCGGCGCCGATGGCCATGAACGCGCCCTGGCCGCCGGTCTCGGAATCGGCGACCGCCTCCTCGCGGCCCTTGGGCACCGGGTTGTCGTTCTCCTCCTCGCGCTGCGAGTCCTCCTGCGGCAGGTCGAGCTGGCTGATCGGGCTGGGATTGTCCGACTTGGTCTCGATGTCGAGCTGCACCTTCGGGTCCAGCAGCTCGCGCTCCATCTTCGGCTTCTCCTCCTTCTTCTCCGGCGGGGGCGGGATGTTCTGCACCCGCACCGGCGGGATCTCCTGCTCCGGCTCCTGCGCCAGGAAGTAGATCGTGCCCATCAGCATCAGCATGGTCGCGTGCAGGGCGCCGGAGACGACCCAGCTGATCACGCCGGCATAGCGGCCCTGGCGCTGCTCGTCCTGCTGCTGCGCCTCGCCGCCGTCCAGCTCCCCCGGCTCCTGGGCCCCGGGATCGATCTCCATCGGCTGGGCGGCAGGCTGGTCCTGGGCGTCGCGCTGGTCCTGGTCCTGGCTCATGGTCGTCGCTCCACGTGGTGTCGGCATCCGGCATGCCGTCCGGGACGGCGCGAGGATGCAGTGGTGCACGCAGTATGCGCAACGGCGCTTGGGATGCGCCAGGCTTTGACGTGGCTTTCTGCGTACTGAAGTTTCATATTGCGAAATGGCGTATGAGATCCCCACCCCGGCCGCCGGTCCTGCGCCCAGCCCGGTGGCCGAGCTGCAGCGCGTCCTCGATCCGCGGCTGGAGTGGGTGCACGACAAGCCGATCGGGCCGGCGCAGAACCAGACCCTGTACAACGTCCTCGGCGTGGCCTGGAAGGTCACTGCCGGCCAGGTGACGGTGCGCACCGCCCGCGGCCTCTGGCAGGCCGGCCCCGGCGCCTGGGTGCTGCTGCAGCCCAGCCACCGCTTCCAGGGCTTCGCCGAGGGCACGCGCATCTGGTCGATCGGCTACCGCTTCAACCGCGTGCGCGGCTCGTCGTGGTATGTCGGACCGGACGTGCTGGTGCTGCCCGACAGCCCGCGCCTCGATCTCGCCGGACGCCGGCTCCTGCGCACGATGGAGCGCTCGACCGGCCAGCAGCCGCTGGGCGGGCGGGCGATCGGCGCCTTCTCCGCCACCCTGGCGGATTGGATGCGCGTCGATGCCGCCTTCCGCCACTGGCTGGCGGCCTCGATCGAGACGGTCGCCGGGCTGGGCTTGCGGCTGCTGCCATCCGGCCATGGCGACGAGCGCATCCGCCAGGTCCTGGCCGCCATCGCCCGCGACCCGTGGTCGGACGACAGCGGCCCGCAGGCCCTGGCGGCCGGCCTGCGCCTGTCCCGCCGCCGGCTGGAGCAGCTCTTCGCGGCCCAGATCGGCCATGGCCTGGCCGAAGAGCGGGTGCGTCGCCGCCTCGAATCGGCCAGCGAGCTGCTCCTGCGCCGCGACCTGCAGGTCAAGCAGGTCGCCGCCCGCTGCCGCTTCCCGCGCAGCTCGGCCTTCAGCACCTGGTTCCGCCGCCACGCCGGGCCCTTGCGCATGATTGCCTGCCGAACTAGCAACGATCCCCCGCGCACGATCCACCTCTGACAGCGCAAGCATTGTGTTCAGCGCCCCACGAATCTTGAAACTTCCGGTCAGCTGTTCATTTTCAAGT
>JAFLCQ010000220.1 GCA_017302815.1 Planctomycetota bacterium | reverse complement strand
TGGAACGGAACGAACGCCGACCGCCGGAAACCTGCTGGAAGCTACCCAGCAGGTTTCTGCTTCATGGTGCCGGGACGATGCACTCCCGGCCGCGCATGAAAATCAACTTACAAGGAACGGAGGGAACAGAGGCGACGTGGACAGCCCTGCCTTGCCTCCTCGCTGACTCCGTTGCCTCCGTTCCTCAGTGTGAACACATGACTTGCCCCGATTTCTGCTTCCCGGTCCGGCACTTCTCGCCGGCGGCCGCCGTGCTGGTCGAGCGCTGGCTGGAGGCGCGCAACCCCGACGTCGTGCTGATCGAGGCGCCGGCCGACGCCAGCGGGCTGTTCAAGCACCTGGTGCACGAGCACACCAAGCCGCCGGTGGCGGTGCTGGCCTTCACCACCACCCGGCCGGTGCGTTCGGTGGTGTTCCCCTTCGCCGTCTATTCGCCCGAGTGGGTGGCAATCCGCTGGGCCCTGGACCGCAAGAAGACGGTGCGCGGCATCGATCTGCCGGCGCTGGCCTTTCTTGAGCACTTCAAGCCGGAGGACGAGGAGGAGGAGGAGGACGAGGACGACGAGGAAGCAGAAGAGGATGACGCGCCGGAAGCGCCAGCCGATCCCACCCGGACACTGCTCGACGATCCCTACAAGACCATCGCGCGCATCGCCGGCGACCTCGACCACGCCTCGTGGTGGGAACGCCAGTTCGAGTCGCTCGACGATCCCGAGGCCTACCGCCAGGCCGCCTTCGCCCTCGGCCAGCAGCTGCGCGTGGTCGCACCGCGCGACGACGCGCTGACCAGCCAGCGCGAGCGCCACATGCGCTGGGCCCTCGACGAGGCGCGCATCACCAAGGTGAAGGGCCGGCTGCCAGTGGTGGCGGTGGTCTGCGGCGCGTTCCACGCCCCGGCGCTGGAGGCGGCACAGGCTTTGAGCGACGCCGAGGTCGCCGCGCTGCCCACGGCGGAAGGCGTGCTGACGCTGATGCCGTTCAGCTACGAGCGGCTGTCGTCCCAGGGCGGCTACGGCGCCGGCAACCAGGCCCCACGCTGGTTCGAGCAGCGCTATTGGCTCGGTCTCGCCGGCCAGCTGTCCGCCGCCCCGGCGCGCTACCTGTCCGAGGCGGCGCGGCAGCTGCGCCTGGAAGGCCAGATGCGCTCCAGCGCCGAGGTCATCGAGGCGGTGCGCCTGGCCGAGGGCCTCGCGTCGATGCAAGGCGGCCACGCCGCGGTGCTGGCCGAGCTGCGCGACGCCGCCACCACCTGCCTCGGCCAGGGCGATGCGCGCGTGGTGGCCAAGGCCCTGCGCGCGGTCGAGGTCGGGCACGCCGTCGGCACCCTGCCCAAGGGCGTCAGCCGCACCGCTCTGCAGGACGACTTCACCAGCCAGCTGGAGCGCCTGCGGCTGGAACGCTGGCGCGCCGACAAAGAGCAGAACCTCGAGCTCGACCTGCGCGAGGACCGTTCGGTGAAGGCGGCCGAGGCCGCCTTCCGCGACCGCGACCGTTCCACCTTCCTGCACCGCCTCGACGTGCTCGGCATCGGCTTCGGCACCACCGCCGTTCGCGAGCAGGCCGGCACCAGCAAGGAGCTGTGGCGCCTGCGCTGGTCGCCGGAGTGCGAGATCCGCCTGGCCGAGGCTTCGCTCATCGCCGACAGCGTCGAGCACGCCGCCGCCTTCGCTCTCGCCGCCCGACTGGAGGCGGCCGCGGACGTCGGCCAGGCCACCGCCGTGCTGCTGCGCGCCGCCGCATGCACGCTGGCGGACGCGCTCAGCCTGGCGCTCAGCCGGGTCCAGGACCTGGCGGTGGAGGAGGCCGCCTTCGCCGCCGCCGCCGCCGGCATCGACGACCTCGCCACCCTGCTTCGCTACGGCTCGGTACGGGCGGTGGACCCGGCGCCGCTGCAGCCGGTGCTGGCGCAGCTGCACCTGCGCGCCTGCCTGCTGCTGCACGGCGCCACGGTGTGCGACGACGATGCGTCGCGCGCCATCCGCCTGGCCATGGACCGCATCCACGATGCGACATTCCTGGGCGAGGAGGGCGTCGACCCGGAGCGCTGGCTGGATGCGGTCGCCCAGGTCTCGCACAGCGATTCGCGCCACCCCTTCCTCTCCGGCTACGCCACCGCCCTGCTCATCGAACGCGGGCGGATCGACGACGAGGACCTCGACCGCGAGGTCGCGCGCCGGCTCTCGCCCGGCACCGAGGCCGACATCGGCGTCGCCTGGTTCGAGGGTCTGGTGCAAAGGAACCGCGCCGCGCTGTTCCTACGCCGCGCGCTGTGGGCTTGCCTCTCGCGCTACGTCGACGGCCTCGACGACGACGGCTTCCGCCGCGCCCTGCTCTACCTGCGCCGCGCCTTCGCCACCTTCCCGCCCGGCGAGATCCGCCGCGTGGTCGCCATCCTCGGCGAGCTGTGGCAGGGCGGCGGCGCCGAGCTGGCCGCAGCGGTCGAGCGCAAGCTCGACCAGGCCGAGGTCGAGCAGGCCGCCGCCGACCTCGACGGATTGGACCTGCTATGACATCCGATTTTCACACAGAGCACCAGAGCGACCAGAGGCCGAAGTCGGGAGCCTTCTCAGCCTTGTTCGTTCCTCTGGTTCCTCTGGTGCTCTGTGTGCTTTCCCTGGTTCGCGAGGCGCCATGACCCGCAATGAACGCTGGCGCCTGATCCTGGGCAAGACCGCCGACGAGCTGGGACCGCTCGGTGGCGAGCTGGAGACGCTCGATCAGGCCCTGGGCATGATCTACGACGAGGACGAGAAGCCTGCCGGCCAGGGCGGACCGCGCAGCGCCGGGCTTGGGCAGCGCAGCGGCGTGCGCCTGGCGCGCTGGCTCGGCGACATCCGCAGCTACTTCCCCAGCGACGTGGTGGCGGTGATCCAGCAGGACGCGATCGAGCGCAAGGGCCTCACCCAGCTGCTGTTCGAGCCCGAGACCCTCGGCCAGGTGACGCCCAGCATCGAACTGGTCGGCACGCTGATGTCGCTGAAGGGCATGATCCCCGACCAGACCAAGGAGACCGCCCGCCAGGTCGTCCGCGCGGTGGTCGAGGAGATCATCAAGAAGATGCAGAGCAGCCTGGAGTCGGCGGTGCGCGGCTCGCTCGACCGCTCGCGCCACGCGCCGCAGAAGAGCCTGCCCAACCTCGACTGGAAGCGCACCATCGGCGGGAACCTCAAGAACTACGATCCGACGCGCCGCACCGTCGTCCCCGAGCGCTTCCACTTCTTCGCCCGCCAGCACCGGCGCAAGGAATGGAACGTCATCGTGTGCATGGACCAGAGCGGCTCGATGGCCGAATCGGTGGTCTACGGCGCGGTGACCGGCGCGATCCTCGCCAGCATGCCGGCGCTGGAGACCCACGTCATCGTCTTCGACACCGAGGTGGTCGACCTCACCGCGCAGTGCAGCGACCCGGTCGATCTGCTGTTCGGCGTCCAGCTCGGCGGCGGCACCGACATCAACCGCGCCGTCGCCTACTGCCAGGGCCTGGTCCACGATCCGCAGCGCACCATCTTCATCCTCATCACCGATCTCTTCGAAGGCGGCAACTCGGCCGAGCTGGTGCGGCGCATGGAGGCCCTGCGCGGCGACGGCGTGCGCGCCATGGTCATGCTGGCGCTGTCCGACTCCGGCGTGCCGACCTACGACGAGCACCTGGCCAAGCGCCTGCGCAACCTCGGCGTACCCTGCTTCGGCTGCACACCAGGCCTGCTGCCGGATTTCCTCTCCGGAGCGCTGAAGGGAGCTGATCTGGTGGCGCTTGCCCAGAGATTGAGCTCTCCATAGCACCGTTCGGGCGGCAACGCAGATGATGCTGCCTGGTTCGGCGGTCCACGCATATGGTCCGGGCAAACTACCGGACCAGCGGCTGTCCACACGCAGACGTGGTCAGGATGGCTGACGAGGTGGTCCCGAGATGGGCAGGATGAGGCCGATCCGTGTGCCGGCGCCAGGCTCCGACACGATCTCCATCCGGCCGCCGTGCCTACGCACGACATCATCCGCGATGGCCAGGCCCTGTCCGACCCCAGCACCGACCGGCCTGGTGGTGAAGAACGGCTCGCATGCCCGCGCCGCGACATCGGCGTCCATGCCGCATCCGTCGTCCTCAATGGCGATCTGCACGGATTCAGGACCAGCCAAGGTGGAGATGACGATGGTGCCGGAAACACCACCACGGTCGGCGATGGCTTGCACCGCATTGCGGATGATGGCGACCAGGATCTGCCGGATCTCCGCTATTCGGCACGTCACGGGCGGCAGCTCGCCAAGCAGCCGACGGACCTCGACGTTGCCAGGCAGCATGCCTGCGCAGATCTGGAGGGTATGGCCGATGGCCTCGTTGATGTCCGCTGGGGCCGCCTGACCGCTGTTGTCGGAGCCGAATCGTTTGAGCGTCTCGACGAGGGCCGCTACCCGATCCAGCCCTTCGCGGCACTGCGCCGCCGCGCGCGGCGCCTCGGCGACGAGGAAATCGAGATCGATCTCCTCGCAATATTTTCGCAGGCCGCCATCCGCATCATGCGACTCCAGGCGTTGCAGCAGGTGCGTGGTGGCGCCGACGAGGGTGGTCATGGCCCCGTCGATGAAACGCAGATTGTCCACAGCGAACTGCAGGGGCGAGTTGATCTCATGCGCCATGCCGGCGGCGAGTTGCGCAACAGCGTCCATCTTATGCTGCTGTACCGCCTCGGTCTGACGTCGCATCGCTTCAGCCTCTGCACGCTGCCTCCCGGCGAGCCCCGAACGGAGCCGGGCGTGCTCCGAGGCGCGTGCGAAGGCCTCCTCCAGGATCGGCTGCACGACTGCAAGTGTCCGCTCACACTCAGACCCGCATGCCTCTGTTATGTACAGCAGGCGGGTTTCCTGCGCCGGATCTCCGCACCGCACAACCACGCATCCCGCTCCATCAGGCATCGTCGCCTGCCCCCACCCACCCTCCACCGACGGTTCGGGCACGGCGGTTCCTATCAGTGCTGGGTCCAGGGCGGCGATCACGCGACGTGTGCCGTCAGGATCGGAGCGGGACGCCCACGCCTGGCGTGCGCCGAGCCATTCGCCCAGCCTGGGCAGGAGTCGATCCAGGAGTTCCTCCGGATCGGACGCGACAGCCAGAGCTCCCAGGCATCGCGCCAGGACCACTGCATCGCCTCCTGTCTGAACGCTCTTCACACTCAATTCTATGCCGCGTTGGCATCCATGGCAAGTTTGCGCAGCACCAACAATGGAAACCCCCGGCGATGAGATCGCCGGGGGCCAGATGGCAGCCAATGGCAGTGGGTATCAGCGCT
The DNA here is from genome assembly GCA_017302815.1 of Planctomycetota bacterium. Taxonomy (GTDB): domain Bacteria; phylum Planctomycetota; class UBA11346; order UBA11346; family UBA11346; genus UBA11346. The sequence continues at coordinate 1,268 of JAFLCQ010000220.1, read as the reverse complement.
TGCTGAACTGGCAGCCGCGGCGGGCGCCGTGCAGGCCGTACTTCTTGCGCTCGACCATGCGGTCGTCGCGGGTCAGCAGGCCGTGCTTGCGCAGGACGGGGTGGGTCGCGGGCTCGGCCTGGACCAGGGCGCGGGCGATGCCGAGGACCAGCGCGCCGACCTGGCTGGCCGGGCCGCCGCCCTCGATGGTGGCCTGCACGTCGAAGCGGCCGGCGGTGTCGGTCAGCTTCATCGGGTTGGCCAGGTCGCGACGCAGGCGCTCGACCGGGAAGTACTGGTCAGCGGGGCGGCCGTTGACGGTGATGGTGCCGGTGCCGGGCGCGAGGCGCACGCGGGCGATGCTGGTCTTACGGCGGCCGAGTCCCTGGATGAACTGCGAAGCGGGCATGTATATCCTTTGCGGAGGCGCGGCACCATAGCGACCCATGTCGCTTTGCAAGGGTCCAGTCCATGCAATCCGGGTCGAGGTCCGCACTTCCGGGCTTCCAGACCGCTCCGGCCCCCGTACACCCCCCGTATGACCATCGCAACCCGCGCCGATGCCGCCGCTGCCGTCACCCGCCTCACCCAGGAGCTGGGCACGGTCATCGTCGGCCAGGAGCGCGTGGTCGAGGAAGTCCTGGTCGCCCTGTCGGCCGGCGGCCACGCCCTGCTCGAAGGCGTGCCCGGCCTGGCCAAGACCCTGCTGATCTCCACCCTCGCCTCGGCCACGCGGCTGTCCTTCAACCGTGTGCAGTTCACCCCCGACCTGATGCCCAGCGACATCACCGGCACTGAGGTCATCCGCGAGGACAAGGCCACCGGTGCGCGCGAGCTGGCCTTCCTGCCCGGCCCGATCTTCGCCTCGGTCATCCTCGCCGACGAGATCAACCGCACCCCGCCCAAGACCCAGGCGGCGCTGCTGGAGGCGATGCAGGAGCGCCAGGTGTCGGCTGGCGGTTCGCGCCGTCCGCTGCCCAAGCCCTTCTTCGTGCTGGCGACCCAGAATCCGATCGAGCAGGAGGGAACCTACCCCCTGCCCGAGGCGCAGCTCGACCGCTTCCTGCTGAAGGTGAAGGTCGGCTACCCCAGCGAGGAGCAGGAGCTGGAGATCATCCGCCGCACCACCGGCAACACCGGCGGATCGGTGGCGCCGGTGCTGGACGCCGACGACCTGCTGGCGATCCAGCGCCTGGTGCGCGACACCCCGATCGCCGACGGCGTCGCCCGCTACGCCCTGGCCCTGGTGCGCGCCACGCGCCCGCCCGCCGAGGGCGGCGACGCCAAGC
>JAFLCQ010000022.1 GCA_017302815.1 Planctomycetota bacterium | reverse complement strand
TCTACCAGAGCCTTTATGGACCGAAGGGCCCGACGACGAACCCGGATCGAGAGGAGTTCCGAACAACGCAATACCCGGGACCCCATCTCGAAGCACCCCGGGCGCAAGTCGATACCGGACGCTTCACCGTGCCTCCTCCGGAACCGGCTCCACCCCCACCGCCGGCCCAGGTGCGCTGCCCCGATGACGGGTGCTGGCGCCTCGGGGCGCAGGTCGAGGCCGGCATGTGGCGGCTGCGCCTGAAGGGCGGCGGCGACGAGATCGACGACACCGGTCCACCGGCCCTCGGCGTGGCCATCGGCCTCGAACGCGCCACCCCCTACGACCACCGCCTGGAGTGGAGCTGGGGCGTCGAGGCGGTCGGCACCCGGCAGCAGCGCAGCGACGGCCAGGGCGTCACCCTGGTCGGCCTGCGCCCCTTCGTCCGCGCCGCCCTGGCGGTGCACGATGCCGTCGCTGTGACGGTGCGCCCGATCGTGGAGGCCGGCCGGGTCGACGTCCACCTCGGCGCCGAGCCGAACGCCGTCCTCGACCAGGCCGACCTCTACGCCGCCCTGGGCCTGCGTGCCGGACTGCGCTTCCGTCTCGCCATCGGCGGCGATCTCACGGTCGAGGCCGGCTGGCGCGAGATGTGGTTCAACGGCAGCGCCGGCGACGTGTCCTACCGCGCGACCGTCTCCAGCCCCGAGGCGGCGGTCGGCTGGATGGGACGGTTCTGATGCTGCGCCTCCTCTTCGCGCTCTGCTGCGCCGCCATGCTTCCGGCCGCGGTGAGCATCGACGGCCCCTCCACCGCGTCGGGCATCGTCGGCAGCCCCTTCGCCTGGCGCATCGGCGCGACCGGCTCGTCGCAGCTGACCTACGGCGCCATCGGGCTGCCCACCGGGCTCACGATCAACACCCAGACCGGGGTGATCAGCGGTTCGCCGACCGCCGCGACCACCGATCCGCTCACCATCACCGTCAGCGCCACCGCTGCGTCCGGATCGGCCAGCTCGACCCTGGAGCTGAGCATCACCGCCGCGGGCAGCGACGGCTACGCCACCAATGCCACGCACATCACGGTGACCGATGGCAGCGCCTGCTCGTTCCAGCTGGGAGCCAGCGCCAGCACCGGGGTGTTCACAGCCACCGGCCTACCGGGATCCATGGCGGTCAGCGACGCCGGGCTGCTGTCGGGGATCCCCTCCGGCGCCGGGGTCTACAACTGCGCCATCTCCCGCGATGGCGGGACCACCGCCACCACCATGGCCATCACCGTGCTGGCGGCGCGCGTCGGAGCCCCACCGGTGACCGAAGCCATCCATGCCCAGGCCAGCATCGGATCGCCGTTCGGCTACTGGATCGAGGCGGTCGGCGCCGACGCCTTCGCCTGCTCGAACCTGCCCGCCTGGCTCAGCCTCGACGGCGGGACGGGAGCGCTCTCCGGCACGCCGGCCACGGGTGCGACCTCGGCGAACCTGCAGCTGACCGCGAGCACCGGAGCTCTGTCGACCACCACGGTGATGGCCATCACGGTGGCGACGCCGCTCATCGCCGGCCACATCCCCGTCGCCCCCTCACTGCTCGAAGGGACGGTGGGCAGCGGCCTGGGCTGGCGGGTCGCCACCGCCACCACCACCACCCTGAGCGCCGACAACCTGCCGCCCGGCCTCGCCCTCGATGCGGCCTCCGGCCTGCTCACCGGCACGCCGGCGGCCAGCGGCATCTTCAACACCGTCATCACCTCCACTCCAGGCGGCAGCGACCTGCCGGTCACCACCACGGTCGGCGTGCGCATCCGCAACGCGACCGCCGGCGCCCCGACCATCGGCGACCTGCTGCCTCCACGGCTGACCGTCGGCGCCCCGGCCGCGGTGGCCGTGCCGCTTGCTGACGCGAGCGAGGCCGCCACGCGCTTCACCATCAGCGGGGCGAGCGGCTACGCTGTCGCGACGAACGGGGTCATCAGCGGCACCCCGGGCGCGGCGGGGACCCCGACCGTGCGCATCACCGCGATCAATGCCGCCGGCAGCGCCGTCACCACCCTCATGCTGCAGGTCCAGGCCAGGACGCTGGCCGTGCCCCTGCCCACCTCCGCGGCATCGTTCCGCACCACCACCGGATCATCCTTCGCCGCCATCCTGCTGGCGGATGCCGTCGTCGACAGCTGGTCGGTCAGCGGTCAGCCGGTCGGCATCGACCCGGCGCCATTCACCGGGATCCTGTCCGGTTCGACCGCGACGGCGGGGATCAGCACCATCGCCATCGGCCCGGTCGACGTGGATGGCGGCAACCCGACCTCCATCGTCATCGCGGCCGATGAAGCCGTCGCCGGAGCCCCGGTCATCAGCGCAGTCGGACCGTGGTACGTCAGCGCCGGTCAGCCCGCCCGCATGGCCCTGCAAGCCGACATCGCCGCGACCTGGAGCGCCAGCGGCCTGCCGGCGGGCCTCAAGCTGGCATCAGGGACCATCAGCGGGACCCCGACGGCGGCCGGAAGCGCCAACATCGCGATCACCGCCACCGCCTCGGCCGCGGCACGCACGACCGGCCTGATCGTGGTGGAACCGCTGGTCGCCGGCACGCCGGTCTTCACCGCTCGCGGCGATCTCGTCGCCGTGCTCAGCGAGGAGTTCTCGGCCACCCTGGCGGCCAGCGGGTCTCCGGAGGAGTTCACCATCGCCGGCGGACCGGCCTGGCTGCAGCTGGATGGAGCGACCGGCCTGCTCTACGGCACACCGAGCGAGACCGGGGTCTACACCCTGCCGGTCACCGCCCGCAACGCGGTGGGCACCTCGCGATCGACCGTCGTCCTGCGCGTCTACGCCACCGCGCCGCCGCCAGGCGGAGATGGCGGTACCGGCGGTGGCGATGACGGCGATGCGGGCGTCGGCGGCATCAGCGGCGGCGGCTGCGGCGCCGGAGCCGCCGGCCTGGTGCTGGTCGTCCTGCTCGCAGGCCTGCGGCGCGGCCGCAACCGCTGATCAGACCGCGAGCGCAGCGATGGCGTGCGAGACGCCGCCACTGAAGGACCGCCAACGCGGTTCGGCGAAGCCAGCGCGCAGGACGACGTCCTCGGCCTCGGCTGTGGATACGAAGCCCTGCACCGAGTCGTGCAGATAGCGGTAGGCCGAACGATCACCCGCCAGCAGGCCTCCGGCGATGGGGAACACCCCACGGCCGAAGGTCGCATAGAAGGTCTTCGGCCACCAGCGCATCGGGCGGAAGAACTCCAGGATCAGCAGGCGGCCGCCGGGGCGAAGGACGCGGCGCAGCTCGCGCGCGCTGGCCAGGGGATCGCCGAAGTTGCGCCAGCCGTAGGCGACCATCGCGACGTCGAAGGAGGCATCGGCGTAGGGCAGGCGCAGGGCGTCTCCGGCGGCGGCCGACAGCGGCCGGCCGGCGCGCTTGGCAGCTCCGGCGGCCAGCATGGGCACGCAGAAGTCGCAGCCGTGCACGCGGGAGGCCCGCCCCTGCTCCAGCGCCATCAGGCCGAGGTCGAAGGTGCCGCAGGCCAGATCGAGCGCCTCGCCCTGGCCGGATGGCAGCATGCCGATGGCGATGCGGCGCCAGCGCAGATCCAGGCGTGCCGAGAGCACGCGGTTGAGCAGATCGTAGCGCCCGGCGATGCGGCCGAACATGGCCTGCACCTGCTTCGAGCCGGCGGCGGGGGGGGCGGCGGTCACACCCGCGATCGCATGTCAGGGCCGGGCGGAAGCAAGTTGGAAGCGCCAGCCGTTCGCCACCATCCCCGGCCATGGAACGCTGGTCGATCGTCATCGCCAAGGAGTACCTCAAGTTCTCCTGCGCCCACTTCCTCATCTTCCCGGACGGCTCGAAGGAGCGGCTGCACGGCCACAACTACCGTGTCCGCTGCGAGATCGACGGCGATCTCGACGGGCATGGCCTGGTCATCGACTTCAAGCAGGTCAAGCCGGTCATCCGCCAGCTCTGCGACGAGCTGGACGAGCACTGGATCGTCCCGGCGCACCACCCCGAGCTGCGCATCGTCCATCGCGATGACGGCCACACCGAGGTCATCTACCGCCAGGCCCGCTATCTCGCCCCCAGCGACGAGATCCTGGTCCTGCCCATCGCCAACACCTCCGCCGAGTACTTCGCCGCCTGGATCGGCCGCACCCTCCTGGCCCGCCTGCGCGAGCGCTTCGGCCACATCCACGTCCGCACCCTGCGGGTGCAGGTGGCCGAGACCGATGGCCAGGACGGCGTCTACATCAGCGACGGGTCCTGACCCGCCGCTTCAGGGCCGGGCAGGTTCAGACGGGCGATCGCCCGGACCGGCCTCGACCAGGATCTCCGCACCGCGCCGGCCGACCAGGGTGAAGGCCTCCTCGGATCGCTCGGCAGCGCTCCACTCCCACCGGTCCTCGACCGCACCACCGCTGACGGTGGCGACCAGCCGTCGCGGATCGCTGCTGTCGACCGTCACCTGCAATCCCTTCCCGTAGACGTCGAACAGACTGGCCTGACGCAGCGCCTCGGTGGTGACGGTGGCGCGCAGCTGCTTCCAGCCCATGGCCTTGTGCTTCTTCGTGCCGGCCGGCGAGGCGACCACGGCGAAGCGCATGGCGTCCTCCCGGCTGCCGGCGATGGCGAATGGGCAGGCCGCGTCGCCATTGACCAGGGCCCAGCGCCGGGCGGCGGCGTCCGTGCGCAGCTCCGGAGCCTGCACCATCCAGGTGATCTCGACCGCCTCGGGGGCCCGGATGTCGTCCATGACCAGGACGTAGCCGTCCTTGACGAAGGCCAGGGCGCGGCGGAAGCGCTGCAGCGCCGGGCGCTTCCCCGGCACCGCCAGATAGGAGCCGGCCGCCTCGCCTTCGACGACATCGACACGCGGGGTCGTCTTCACCGCCGTGATGACGCCCATGCGGCGCATGTCCCCGCCGGGCTGCGACCACACGCCGCCCTCGGGCCGTCCCGCGGACATCTGACCGAGGCCGTTCACCAGGATGGTGTTGTGGTTGGCCGACATCTTGGCCTCGGAATAGCGGTCGGTCTCCGCGAGATAGCGCCCATGGGCGTAGATCAGGAACGAATTGGCGTCGGGGTCGTCGTGGGCGACGTTGATGTAGCGCGGTTCGCCAGCGGCCTCGTGGCGGAAGCGGTTGAGGGTGTAGCCGCCGAAGGGGCCGCACTTGAACATCACCCCGACCCCGTCGTCCTTCCAGCCGTCGCGGGCAAAGAGGACCCCGACATCGGGGAAGAACGCGGTGGTCTCAAGCCTGCCGGCGTCGCCGCCGCGAACCGCCGGATCGAACCACAGCAGACCCATCCAACCCCATTCCGTGCCATGCACGGCCAGCTGGCGCATGAGCGCATCCTGCTCGTCGCGCAGCCCGTTGAGCGCCGTGCAGCGCAGCAGGCTGGTGTCGTAGCCGAGCTTGCCGACGCCGACCCCCTCCATGTCGCCGTAGTTGAAGCGGGCCTTGCGATCCGGCGTCATGGTCTGGGCCATGAAGCGCGGAACGGAGGCGAAGAACGGGTTCTTCTGGAATGAGGTGCCCAGGCAGCGATCGGCCATCTGCGTGGCGAGGACGAGATGCGACAGGCCGAACACCATGTACACCGGCGACTCGTGGCTGGTGCCGTCCTCAGGCAGCCAGCGCACGATGTAGTCGAGGTCCTCACGCAGCCGGGACAGGATCCAGCGTTCCTCGGCAGCGCCGCTGTAGGCGGCGAAGATGCAGCTCGCCATGCCGGCGTCGCGATGCCAGCGGTGGTTGTTCGCCGGATCGTTCTGCCAGTACTGCGGGATGCTGGCATAGGCCTTCCCGAGATGGCCGCCGTGGTACATCGCCCGCGCATGCCACAGGCACTTGCGGCGGAGCTCCTCGCGGAAGACGGGGTCGAGATCGTTCCACAGCCAGTCGAGGGCCAGGCCGGCGCCGATCATGATGTTGGCCGCGCTCATGCCGGCGTTGCGCTCGGGCGTCTCCCAGTCGGGCAGGCCGTTGAACAGCTTGAGGAAGGCCACGGCGCGATCGAACGAGGTGCGGTCGCCGGTCAGCACATAATGCAGGGCGACGGTCGGCAGGCGCCAGTATCCCTGGCGCTGCCCGTCGGTGGCGTCGGTCAGGAAGTCGGTCTTCGCCGGAGCGTTGCAGCTGGGCAGGTAGCCCAGCAGCGCCTCGCGGAAGGGCTTGGCCTCCTCGCTGGCGTAGAAGGCGCGCAGACGCGGCACGTCCTCGGGACCGAACAGCAGCCGGGGATGCACGTCGCGCAGCGCCGGCAGGATGTCCGGGGCGCCCGCCTCGGCCGGAGGATCGGCGGCCGGCACGATCGCCGGCGGAACGGGAACCGTCGGCGCGATCTGCATGGGGCCTCCGAGGACGATCTCGATGTCATCGATCCACTGCGTGCTGCCGCCGCCACTGGCATCGCCGGTGAAGACCAGGGCGTTGAAACCCGCCTGCCTGGCCTCCTTCCAGTCGAAGCGCCGGCTCCCGACCGCGGCGCCATCGCAGCTGATGCTGAGACCCTTGGCCGCATCGAAGTCGAAGCGCCAGGTCTTCCAGCCGGCGGCACGCGGGATGCCCAGATGGCGGACGAAGATGTGCGGAACGTCCTTGCCAGGCACGTGGTTGGTCAGCGCCAGGCTCTTCTCACCGGACAGATAGGGCGCATAGATCGCCCCGACCATGAGGGCGAGCCCGTCCGCCTGCTGCACCCCTGCCAGGGCGCCGCCGGCACGCGCCTTCGCATCGGCGGGCGCCAGCCCATCATCGTAGACCTTGAAAGAGACCCTGCCCGATCCGTCGACGTCGCGCAGCGGCAGCACCGCCCGCGATGTCGCCCCCAGGCGCAATGAGCCGCTGCCATCCGCGCTCGCCGACTTCGCCGCATCGAATCCCGCATCGCCGACGATGCGGAACCGCGACACCGCCTCGGCGGTCAAGAATCGCTCCTGTCCCACGTCGGCGGCGCAGCATCCGGCGGCGAGCAGGCTGGCGATCATGATCCCGGCCGGCGCGGACACGCGCCCTGCCGGCCAGACGACGTCGGTGATCGAATTCATGATAGTGCGTGTTACCATATTTAGCTAACGCACAAGCCTCGGCCTCGTGACCTCATCCCGGGGACTTGCGGCGCGCCTCCCACCATTCCAGCCGCTTGCGGATCTCCTTCTCGAACCCGAATCCGCCCGGCTCGTAGAAGCTCCGCCCTGCCAGCTCCTCGGGCAGGCAGCGCTGGCCGGCGAAGTGATCCGGGGTGTCGTGGTCGTAGACGTAGCCGGTGCCGTAGCCGAGATCCTTCATCAGCCCGGTGGGAGCGTTGCGCAGGAACATCGGCACCTGCGCCCCGGGACGCTCGCGCACCGCGGCGGCGGCGGCGAAGTAGCCTTTGGTGGCGTTGCTCTTGGGCGCGGTGGCGCAGTAGACCACGGCCTGGGTCAGGGGATAGATCGCCTCGGGCATGCCGATGGCCGCCACCGCCTGGTGCGCGCTCATCGCCACCTGCAGGGCCTGCGGATCGGCGAGGCCGACGTCCTCGCAGCTGAAGATCACCACCCGGCGGGCGACGAAGAGCGGATCCTCGCCCGACTCCAGCTGCCGCGCGAGATAGTACAGCGCCGCCTGCACGTCGCTGGCGCGCATGCTCTTGATGAAGGCGCTGGCGACGTCGTAGTGCGCCTCGCCGGCGCGATCGTGGTCGGCACTGGGGTTCTGCGCCACCTGCGCCACCAGCTCCGCCGTCACCGTGCCGCCGGCCATGGCGTGCGCCGCCTCCAGCAGCATCAGCATGCGCCTGCCGTCGCCGCTGCACAGGCGCAGCAGCAGGCTGCGCGCGGCAGCGTCGATCTCCAGGTCTGGCAGGCCCTCGGGATGCGTCCGCACCCGCGTCAGCAGTTCGTCCAGCGCCGGTTCGTCCAGCGCATGCAGGCTGAAGACGCGCACCCGCGAGACCAGGGCCTTGTTGAGCGCGAAGCTGGGATTCTCGGTGGTGGCGCCGACCAGGGTCACCGCGCCGGCCTCGACATGCGGCAGCAGGGCGTCCTGCTGCCCCTTGTTGAAGCGGTGCAGCTCGTCGACGAACAGCAGCGTGCCCTGACCCAGCTCGCGCACCTTGCGCGCCTCCTCCAGCACGGCGCGCAGTTCGGGAACGCCGCCCAGCACGGCGCTGAAGGGCGTGAAGCGCAGGCCCATCTCCTGCGCCAGCAAGCGGGCGATGGTGGTCTTGCCGCAGCCGGGCGGCCCCCACAGCACGATCGACGGCAGCGCGCCTGCCGCGATCAGACGCGAGACGATGCCCTGCGGTCCAAGCAGATGGCCCTGTCCGACCACGTCGGCGAGGCCGGCGGGACGGATGCGCTCAGGCAGCGGCGGGCGCGGAGGGCGGACGGTTGCAGACACGCCGGCATCTGATGCGGACGCGGGGAAATGCCAGCCGCCAGACAGTGACTGGTGACGGTGTCATGTTCCAGGATGTTGCAGACCGCTTCCTCGCCCAGCCTGCGCTCCGATGAAGATCGCCGTCATGGATAACCGCCCGAACATCCTGCTCATCGTCGGCGAGGACACCGGCCTGCACCTCGGCTGCTATGGCGATCCCGACGCCCGCACGCCGGCGCTGGACGCCTTCGCCGCCCAGGGCTTGCGCGCCACCCACGCCTTCACCCACTGCCCGGTGTGCGCCCCATCGCGATCCGGACTGGTCACCGGCCTCTATCCCTACAGCTTCGGTTCGCACCACATGCGCTCGCGCATGCTGGATCCACCGCCGATGTTCACCCGCGCGCTGAAGGATGCCGGCTGGCGCGTCAGCTGGCCATCGAAGACCGACTTCAATTTCGAGATGCGCGGGCGGGAGATCAGCGACACGCGCGACTGGATGGCGGAGGGCCTGCCCTGCGAAGGTCCGTGGTTCTGCTATACCAACCTGGGCGTGACCCACGAAAGCAGCATGTGGCCGATAGCGCAGGATGACTGGAGCCGCCACCTGCACCGGTTGCGCGACCAGCTGCCGCCATCCGACCGCCATGATCCGGCCGGAGTGCACGTCCCGCCCTACCTGCCTGAAACGCCCGAGGTGCGTGCCGACCTCGCCCGCCACCATGACAACTTCACCATCCTGGATCGTCAGTTCGCCGACATCCTGGCTCAGCTGGAGGCCAGCGGGCAAGCCGACAACACCATCGTCATCTTCCTCGCCGATCACGGCGCCGGTATCCCGCGCGGCAAACGCTGGTGCTACGACCTCGGCACTCACCTGCCGCTGCTGGTGCGCTGGCCAGGGCGCATCGCCCCGGGAACGGTGCACCAGGGCATGGTCGGCTGGGTGGACATAGCACCGCAGATCCTCGCCTGGTGCGGCATAGAGACCCCTCCGGGCATGCAGGGGACACCGTTCCTCGATTCCACTCGCGAATACTGCTTCGGCGGACGCGACCGCATGGACTGCCAGTTCGACCGCATCCGATTCGCGCGCTCGCGACGCTGGCGCTACATCCGCAACTTCCGTCCCGACCTGCCCTGGGCGCAGCGCAACGCCTACATGGAGCGCATGCCCAGCATGGCGGTCTGGCGCCGGCTGCATGCCGAAGGCAGTCTGACCCCGGTGCAGGCGGCGTGGTTCGCACGCACCAAGCCAGCCGAGGAACTGTACGACTGCGAGGCCGATCCCTGGCAGCTGCGCAACCTGGCCGACGACCCAGCCTGCACCGCCGAGCTGCAACACCATCGGGCCGCCCTCGATGCGCACCTGGAGTCGGTCGGCGATCTCGGCTCCGTGCATGAGGATGATCTCATCGCCCGCGGCGTCATCGCCGACCAGCGCGAGGAGTACCGCAGCCGCATCGCCCCCCTGCCCGCGCCCTGCGACAACCTTGGCGGCCCCTGGGATTACGACGGATCGCCCTGGCACGGACCTGCAACGGCCTGCAACAGGGGTTGAAGCGCCGTCACGCCAGGCATCGTCGCCAGCATGCACTCGCTGCGCGCCCTCGCCCGCGATCTCGGCATGTCCCCAGCGACGGTGTCGCGTGCACTGGCTGGGCGCGCGCATGTACATGACCGCACGCGTGCGCGCATCCTCGCGGCCGCGGCGGCGGCAGGCCTGTCCTCCCCCTCTGCTGGAGCGGCGGCAGGCCGTGGCCTGCTGGCGCTGGTGGCCGGTGGCTGGAGCCGTCGCGCCTCCGCCCTCGCTGACCTGCTGGCGGGCGCCGCGCAGGGAGCGCGCCAGGCCGGAGCCGTGCTGCACAGCCTGCCCCTGGAAGCCGCCATCTCCAGCCTGCGCGAGCTGCCGCAGGCGCAGCGTCTGCGTCCAAGCGCCCTGCTGCTGTGCTTCTGGCCGGACGAGGCATCCGCCCTAGCCCTGTCGCTCGAGCGTCCGTGCGTCCTGGTCGGCCAGCCACCTGCCGGTCCCTCGCCGCTGCGCTGTGCCACCTTCGACGCTACGGCCGGAGTGATGCAGCTGCTCGACCATCTGCTTGAACTCGGCCACCGCCGCTTCGGTTTTGTCACCGATCGCAGTACCGGATGGCGCGGTTGTGAACGCCACGGTGCCGCCACTGCGGCAGCGGCGATGCGCGGGGTGCCGCTAACTGTGCATGCGGTCTCTGGTCCACGCGGCTGGTCGCGGGTGCGCACTGCGATCACCGCCGGCACCACAGGCTGGATCTGCGACGCCGAATCCACCGGGCAGGCCATGCTGGAGCAGTGCGCGCATTGGCAGATGGCAGTGCCGCAGCAGGCCTCGGTCTGCGGCTTCTTCTTCTCCAACCGGCAACCGGGACGGCCGCATCTGACCGGCATGCGCGGCGACTGGCAGGCGGTCGGCCGCATTGCCGCCCGCTGGGCGCTGACCCGCCCGGACCATCTGGATCCGGGCACCCGCCTGCTGGTCGCCAGCCGCGTCGAGGCAGGTGCCACCACCGGACCGCCTGCAAACGACGAGGCCGCGGGCTGAACCCGCGGCCTCGCTGGTCGATCGGCTTGCGAAACCGTTCAGCGCTTGGCCGCGCCGGCGGTCGCGAAGCAGCCCTTCTCGGCGATGGCGGACTTGGCCTTGGTGTCGACGTCGGCGGTGGTCACCAGCCAGCCGGTCACCTTCTGCCCGGGGTAGCGCTGCTGCAGCTTGTCGCGCAGATCGAGGAAGGACTCGCCGTCCTTCAGCGACAGCTTGCCGTCCTTGCGCTTGATGTCGACGAACCACACGTCCTTGCGGCCGCGCGCGACGACGATGCGCCCCAGCCCCTCGAGGCCGTAGGTCTTCACCGGGACGGCCTCGACGCTCTGGAAGACGGGCAGGCGGGTCTCCAGCTCGCGGTCGACGACGTCGCCGGGCAGGGGGTGGCCGGCCTTCAGCAGGCGGATGATGGCTTCCTCGGTGGCCTTGATCGCAACGCGCATATGCGGGGGTCCTCAGTTGGGGGTTGCAAAGGAGCTCAGATCATGATCTTGAACGGATCATAGCTGACCCGCTCAAAATTCGTGCGCGGGCATCCTATCAGCTTTTTCCATTTTTCAAGCATTTGCGCTATGCAGATTCCGCATGGCGTAGGTTGAATTGGCACAAGCCTTGCCGGTAGGATAGTGATTCGCGTCATTCCGACGCGATTGGACGTGCCACATGAGCGATCTCCCCCCCTCCGGCGATCATAAAGATGCCGAGGTCCTGCCTGCCGAGCAGCCTGCAGCCCCCGGAACGTCGATCGTGCGTGCCGACGAGGTGGTGCCGCATCGCCTGGTAGCGCTGCCACTCAACCAGCGCCCGGTCTTCCCGACCATGATGATGCCGCTGGTGATACCCGCCGGTCGACTGGCCGATGCCGCGCGCAACGCATTGCAGCACCACCACGGCTGGATCGGGTTCTTCATGACCCACGAACCGGTCGAGGAGAGCGCCGCGTTCCATGGCAGCCACCTCCACCGCATCGGCTGCGCCGCCCGCATCGCCAAGCATCAGGATGCCGAAGGCGGGGCCCTGCAGGTGATCATCCAGGTGGTCGCCCGCTGGCGGACCGTGGAGGTCGAGCGCGACGACGCCGTGGTCATCGTACGTGGCGAGGCGGTCCGCACCGTGGTCGACCCCGGCGATCAGCAGGTCCGCGCCCTGGCCATGGCCATCGTCGGCCAGCTGCGCGAGCTGGTCAGCCACAACCCGGTCTATGGCGAGGAGATCAAGCTGGTCCTCGCCAACTTCAACAACATCGACGGCCCCAGCCGCCTGGCCGACATCGCCGCCAGCCTGACCACCGCCAAGCGCGGCGATCTCCAGGAGATCCTGGAGACCTTCGAGATCATCCCGCGCATGGAGCGGGTGGTCGCGCTACTGACCCGCGAGGACCAGCTGTCGCAGCTGAAGACCAAGATCCAGAAGCAGATCGAGGAGAAGGTCAGCGATCATCAGCGGAAGTTCTTCCTCAACGAGCAGCTCAAGGCGATCAAGCAGGAGCTGGGCCTGGAGAGCGACGACAAGTCGCTGGACGTGAAGCGCTTCACCGACGCGCTGGCGAAGCGCGGCGAGGCCATCCCGCAGGAGACGCGACAGGTCATCGACGAGGAGCTGCGCAAGCTGCAGCTCCTGGATCCGGCCTCCAGCGAATACGCGGTGGTGCGCACCAGGCTGGAATGGCTGACCGACATGCCCTGGGGCGTTCGCACCGAGGATACGCTCGACACCATCAGCCTGCGCAAAGGGCTGGATGCCGACCACTTCGGGCTCGAGGACGTGAAGGACCGCGTGGTCGAGTTCGTCGCCGTCCGCAAACTCAAGGCGGACCGCGGCGGCGGCATCATCACCCTGGTCGGTCCTCCCGGCACCGGCAAGACCTCGGTCGGCGCCTCGATCGCGCGCCAGCTGGGCCGCAGGTTCTTCCGCTTCTCCCTCGGCGGCATGCGCGACGAGGCCGAGATCAAGGGCCATCGCCGCACCTACGTCGGCGCCCTGCCCGGCAAGATCGTGCAGGCGCTGAAGCGCTGCGGCTCGATGAATCCGGTGATACTCCTCGACGAGATCGACAAGCTGGGGCACGGCCACCAGGGCGATCCCGCCTCGGCCCTGCTGGAGGTCCTCGATCCGGAGCAGAACAAGGACTTCCTCGACCATTACCTCGACGTGCGCGTCGACCTGTCGCAGGTGCTGTTCATCTGCACCGCCAACGACGCGGGCGGCATACCAGAGCCGCTGCGCGACCGCATGGAGGTGATCCGTCTCGCCGGCTATGTCGAGGCGGAGAAGATGGCCATCGCCCGCGACCATCTGGTGCCGAAGCAGCTGGCGGCGCACGGGCTGTCGCGCAAGGACCTCGCATTCAGCGCCACCGCGCTGCGCAGCATGGTGCGCGACCACGCCCGCGAGGCCGGTGTGCGCCATCTCGAACAGCTGATCGCCAAGGTCTGCCGCAAGGTCGCGACGGCGCGCGCCGGCGGCTCGCGCACGCGCGTCGCCCTGACGCCGAAGAACCTGCCGGAATATCTCGGCAAGCCGCTCATGCGCGACGACGAGCTGCTGGCGCATCCGCGCCCCGGCGTGGTCACCGGCCTGGCCTGGACCGCGCTGGGCGGCGCCACGTTGGAGATCGAGGCGGTGGCGGTGCCGGCCGAGAAGGGCTCATTGACCCTGACCGGCCAGCTCGGCGATGTGATGAAGGAGTCGGCGACCCTGGCGCGCACCTACCTGATGGCCAACGCGCAGCGGCTGGGCCTCGATGGCGGACAGGCGACGTTCTTCGACCGCCATGCCGTCCACGTGCATGTCCCGGCCGGGGCCACACCCAAGGACGGTCCCAGCGCCGGCGTCACCATCGCCACGGCTCTGCTCTCGCTCGCCCTGGGCCGGGCTCCGCGCCGGCGCCTGGGGATGACCGGGGAGCTCACCCTCACCGGACGGGTCTACCCCATCGGCGGCGTGCGCGAGAAGCTGGTGGCCGCGAAGCGCGCCGGCCTGACCCGCGTGCTGCTGCCGGCGGCGAACGAACGCGACCACGCCGAGCTGCCGCAGCTGGTCACCGACGGCATCGAGGTGGTGTTCGTGGAGACCTTGGACGAGGTGCTGCGCGAGGCGGGGCTGGCGCAGCCGGCCTGATCGGCGCGCAGACCGCCGCTAGGCGACGTTCTTCAGTTCGAGATCCTGGCGATCGATGAGGTAGAGCTCGCCGATCACGCGCATGAGCTCGGGAAGCATCTCGTCCCCGATCGGGGTGCCATTGATGTGGGTGGTCATCCCGGCGCGGTCGCCGACCGGCACGCCCAGCGACTTGGCCAGGTTGTCGATCAGCTCATCGGCGTCGACGCCGTTGCTCATCCGGCCGAGCTTCGAGCGGTGCTTGTACTCGATGACCAGCCTGCCCTGGTTGGACGACTTCAGGATCAGCACGGCCAGGTTGTGGATGGCCGCGTGGACGGCCTGGTCGGTGGCGGAGATGCTCATGATGCGTTCCTTGGAATGATGGGAGGCGTAAAGATCGAGCTGTCGCGCGATGGCGATCACCCGCGGATGTTGACCATGGAGCCGCGCGTCGACACCGGAGCGCTCATCAGCCCCCGGCGGTCGTAGGCCGCCACCGGCTTCGCTCCGACCGCGTCGCCCAGCACCTCGCGGATGAGGGACAGCCCCTGGCGCGCGACGACGAGGTTGCGCTCGGCCTGGCGGCCGAGGCGGGTGCACACCTGGGTGATCTCCTGGCGCAGGCGTTCGAGATCGCGGCGGATCGACTCAGGCGCCTTGGGCAGGATGCGCGACAGGCTGGCCGGGCCATCGAGCTGCAGGATGGTGGCGAGAGCCTGGGCCAGGCGTGAACGGACGGTGCCGAGGCGGGCGGCCTCGCGACCCGGCTCGTCCTGCTGTGCGACCAGCTGCGAGATGCCCTGGGCATCGCCGGCCATGAGCTTGGGGCCCATCTGCTCGGCGATGGACAGCAGGCGGCGCTGCACCGCCAGTTCGCTCTCCAGATGCTTGCGCAGCTGTTCGAGCAGGGTGTTGACCGCCGCTGCCGACGGCTGGGCGGATGCAGATGCGGGTGCGGGGTTTGCCATGCTAGCGCAACGCACAGGGCGTGCCGGTCAGGGCTTGGCCGCGCTTCCGCGCTCGCGGATCTTGCCGGCCATCGCCTCCTCGACGAGGCGGGCGATGCCGAGGCCGCCAGCGGCATGCTCGGCGAGGCCCTCGACCAGGAGGCCGCGGAACGCGTTGGTGCCGGGATCGCTGCCGAACAGCTTCTCCTCGTCCTCACCGCTCTCGCTGAGCGGCCGCAGGAGCTGGGCGACGAACTGCTGTTCGAAGGCCTTGGCCGCCTGCTGCACCTTCTGCTTCGGCGTCGTGCCGTCGATGCGACCGGCTCCGGTGAGGGCGAGATCGGGCACTACATCACCTCGAGGGCGCCATGCAGCGCGCCGGCCTTGTGGATGGCCTCGAAGATGGCGACCAGATCCTTGGGCCTGGCGCCCATGGCGTTGAGGGCGTTGGCGATCTGCTCGACGGTCACACCCTCGACCACGCTGAGGGATCCGGGCACCAGCGGCGGCTTGGTGCCGGGGGGCGGTTCATCGCTGCGCAGGTTGGTCACCGGATCGCTCCAGCTCAGGCCGGTGGACTGCCCGTCGGGCCCGACCGGTTTCGGCTTCGGCGCGATGCGCAGGCTGAGGCCGCCGTGGCTGACCGCGATGGCGCCGATCGAGACGGTCGAGCCGACGACGATGGTGCCGGTGCGGGCGTTGATCACGACGCGCGCCCGGACATCCGGCGAAACGCGCAGATCCTCGATGCGCGCCAGCGATTCCACCACCTCCTGGCTGGTCGGCGGGGCGGTGAAGCGCAGGGTTATGGCGCGGGCGTCCTCGGCGGTGACGCGCTCGGCCCCGAAGGCGTCGCCCAGCGCCTTGGCCACGCGCGACGCGGTGGTGAAGTCGGGATCGCGCAGCACCAGGCGCAGACGGTCCTGGCGCACCAGGGTGGCCGGGACCTCGCGCTCGACGATGGCCTCGATGACCGCCACCGTCTCGATGTTCTTGTGGTCCGTGCCGATCGGGCCGGGGTTGGCCGGCGCGGCCGCTCCGAAGCCGCCGATCGACACCGGACCCTGGGCGACGGCGTAGATCTTGCCATCCCAGGCGTCGAGCGGGGTCTGCAGGAGGATGCCGCCGCGCAGGCTGGTGCTGTCGCCGATGGCCGAGAGCTGCGTGTGCAGGCGGGTGCCGGGCTTGCTGAAGGCGGGGATGTCGGCGGTCAGGGCGACCAGGGCGACGTTGCGCGAGTCGAGATCGCTCTCGGCCAGGCTCTGGTTCTTGCGCGCCAGCACCTGCCTGAGGATGCGCTTGGTCGCCGGGCTCTTGTCGCCGGTGCCGGAGAGGCCGACGACGATGCCAATGCCGTTGAGCTGGTTGTCGCGCACCCCGTCGATGGTGCACAGGTCCTTCAGGCGCACACCCTGCGCCATGTCGGCGGCCCAAATGCCAGCTACGACCACCAAGCAGCACGCCAGTCTGATGAGGAATCCCGCGTCGCCCCGCGACGCGGCGGGCGCCGAGTGGTGGTGGGCGGATACAATGGGCGAAGCCCATCCGCCCACGGTTCCGGAGGCGCAGCCGACGGAACCGAACCACGACAAAGCCCGGGGGGAAGGCCCGCAAGGCCGTGGGGGCGAAGCCCCCAAGCGAACTAGAACGGCCATAGGATGTCCAGGAGCTTGCCGAGGAAGCCTTCCTGCTGCGCCCGCGTCATCGGGCCTTCGCCGACGATCGAGACCTGCAGATCGTAGAGCTTCTCGGACAGGACGGTGTTGTCGCTCTTGATGTCGCTCGGCCTGACGATGCCGGCGATCTGGATGGTCTTGCGATCCTCGTTGATCAGCACCTCGCGCGAACCTCGCACCACCAGCGAGCCGTTGTCGAGCACGTCGACCACCTGCACGGCGATCGACGATTTCACCTTGTGGCTGAAGTCGTACTTGCCCTCGCCCTGGAACTCCTTCTTCGAACCGAGTTCGAGCCCCGGCAGGGTGCCCTCGCCGCCGCCGACCGATGCCGGCAGCGCGTTGGTCCCCGGAGCCAGGGTCACGCCGATGTCGACCGTGTTGTCGCGGCTGGTGTCGGTCTTCTGGTTCTCGGAGACCGAGGTGGTCTCCTGGATCACGACCGTGAGGAGATCGCCGCGACGGCGCGCGGTGGCATCGGCGTAGAGGTTGCCGTCCGCCAGGGTCTCGGCCTGCCACAGGCTTTCGGCCGCCAACGGGCAGACGCAGACGAGGATGAGCAGCAGCAGGCGCATGTGGCGATCCTCGACAGGGTGGCGATCCAGCCGACGGGAACGCAAGGCCTGTGCCAGGACCGGCGAAAACAACGCAAACTATTGCAATATCAGAGCTTGCCCGTCAGGGCAGTCCGTCATCGGCAGCCGTGGCCTGGATCTCGTCCAGGCCGTGCACGCTGCCGCGGTTCATGCCCGGACAGCCGCGCGCGGCGTCGTCCCAGCTCTCGCGGTCGGCCAGCAGCGGACGCCAGAATGGCCAGGTGCGGCATTGGCGCGGACGATCCTCGTAGACCGTGCAGCCGACCCCCTTGGCCCAGAAGATGCAGTCGTTGTTCTTCTTCTCGACCAGCGACACCAGCTGCCGGCCCTGGCGCCAGACCCGCTTGCAGTAGGTGCGGATGAAGGACTCGCGGTCGACGCCCAGCCGCGCGGACAGGGCGTCGATCTCCGCCTCGCTGACCCAGGTATGCCCTGGCGCACCGGTGCAGCAGTTGCCGCAGCGGGTGCAGTCGAAACGCAGGCCCTGGGCGTACCAGGGCGTCATCGTCCGGTCGTCCGGTCGTCCGGTCGTCCGGTCGTCCGACGAACGGACGACCGGACGGTGAGACGATCGGACGATGCTCACAGGGCCAGGGCGCCGGCGCCGGCGGCGGCGCGGGTCACGTAGACGGCCGGGGTCATGGTCGGGAACTCGGCGCGGTAGCGCTTCTCGAGCTCGGGCACGAAGGCGGCGACCGCCTCGTCGCGCACCAGGCTGACGGTGCAGCCGCCGAAGCCGGCACCGGTCATGCGGCTGCCCAGGCAGCCAGGCAGCGCGCGGGCGATGGCGACCATGCCGTCGAGCTCGGCGCAGGTGACCTCGAACTTGTCGCGCAGGTCGGCGTGGCTCTGGTCCATCAGCTCGCCGAAGGCGACCGCATCGCCGGCGCGCAGGCAGGCGAAGGCGGCGATGGTGCGGCCGTCCTCGGCCACCACGTGCTCGCAGCGGCGCTTGGCGGTGGCATCGAGGCGGCCGCGGGCGACCGCCTGCCACAGGCCGTGCATGGTCACATCGCGCAGGTGCAGCACGCCCAGCGCCTTGGCGCCGGCCTCGCACTGGTTGCGGCGCTCGTTGTAGGCGCTGTCGACCAGGCCGCGGCGCTTGCCGGTGTCGGCGATGACGACGCTGACGCCGGACGGCAGCGGAGCCGGGGTCAGGCGCAGGGTGCGGCAGTCCATCAGCATGGCCTGGCCCTCGGTGGCGCAGGCGCTGGAGAGCTGGTCGAGGATGCCGCAGTTGGTGCCGACGTAGGTGTTCTCGGCCTTCTGCGACAGCTTGGCGATCTCCTCGTTGGAGAGCGACGCGCCGGCGGCGGCGAGGAAGGCCAGCATCGAGGCGACCTCGAGGGCGGCGCTGCTGGACAGGCCCGAGCCGAGTGGGACGTCGCCGGTGATCGCCAGATCGCATCCCTTGAGATTGACGCCGGCATCCTGCAGGACCTGGGCGCAGCCCTTCACGTAGTCCGCCCAGCGGCTGGCCTTGTCGGTGGCGTGCGGGATCGGGGTGGTCAGGGCGAACTCGACCACACCCTGCTGCTCCATCGACACCACGCGGACGCGGTCATCGTCGCGCCGGCGCCAGCAGATGCGCACGTCGCGCTGGATCGCCATCGGCAGGCAGAAGCCGTGGTTGTAGTCGGTGTGCTCGCCGATCAGGTTGACGCGGCCCGGAGCGCGGACGGCGCCGCTGGGAGCGGCCTGGTAGGCGTTGCGGAAGGCGTCGACGAGGGCGGCGGTGCGGTTGGGCATGGGAGAAGTCCGGGGTCCGGGGTCCGGGGTCCGGGGTCACCCGGACAACCGTGCGGCAGCGTGCATTCCCGCGCTATTTCGCAACAGGCCCGCCGAGTCCCATGTGCATCCGACCCCGGACACCGGACAGGGGCAATGACTACTTGGGCGTCAGCGCACCCGGTCCGGCGTCTTCGCCGCCCAGCGACCAGCTGGACAGGTCGCGGCCGAGGATCTGCTGCACGGTGGTGGCGAACAACTCGCGGATCTGACCCGTACTGGTCAGCTGCAGGGCGCGCTTGGCCAGGTTCTGCGCACCGGTGAGGTTGACCGAACGCACGATCTTCTTCACCAGCGGCACCTGCGGGGCGGCCATGGACAGGCGGTCGGCGCCGATGCCGAGCAGGAACATGGTGTAGAAGGGGTCGCCGGCCATCTCGCCGCACACCGTCAGCTCGGTGCCGCTGGCCTTGGCGGTCTCGACCACGTGCTTCATCAGCCAGAGCATGCCCGGATTGTGGCTCTTGAACCACGGCGCCACGTCGGGGTGGTTGCGATCAGCGGCACAGACATACTGGGTCAGGTCGTTGGTGCCGACCGAGAAGAACTGCACCTCGCGCACGTACTTGTCCAGCGACAGGGCCGCCGCAGGCACCTCGACCATCATGCCGATGGGGATGTCCTGGTCGTAGGCGGTGCCGCGGTCGTCCAGCTCGCGCCGGGCGTTGCGCACCAGGCGCTTGGCCAGGCGGATGTCCTCCAGCGAGGTGATGAAGGGGAACATCAGCTTCACCGGGCCGTGGGCGCTGGCGCGCAGGATGGCGCGCAGCTGGATGAGCTGGTACTCCTCCAGCTCGCTCATCAGGCGGATCGAGCGGCGGCCGAGGACATGCGCGTCGTCGTCGGCCATCTTCACGTAGGGCAGCTTCTTGTCCGAACCGATGTCCATCGTGCGCAGGGTGACGGGCTTGCCGCCCATGCGCTCGACCGCCTCGCGGTAGATCCAGTACTGCTCCTCCTCGTCGGGATAGCTGGTCCCGACCATGAGGTGGAACTCGGTGCGGTAGAGGCCGACGCCATCGATGTTGTAGCGCTTGGCCAGGTCGATCTCGGCGTGCTTGCTGACGTTGGCCAGCAGCTGCACCGCGAAGCCGTCGGTAGTCACCGCCGGCAGCGCCACCTCGGACGACAGCACCTGCTTGTACTGCTCGAACTCGCGCTGCGTCTTGCGGTAGCTGTCGACGATCTCCTTCTTCGGATTGACGTAGACGACGCCGCTGGAGCCATCGACGATGATGAGATCGCCGTCCTGGACGCTTTCGATGAGTCCCACGACGCCCATGACCGACGGCATGTTCATCGCCCGCAGCATGATCGCGGCGTGGCCGCGGTCGCTGCCCAGCTCGCAGAGGATGGCCTGGCTGCGGCGGTGTTCGAGCGCGACCAGATCGCTGGGCAGCAGCTCGTGGGCGCAGATGATCTCGTCGACATCGCCCTCGGTCTCGGTCTGCGAGCGCTCCTTGGGGCTGGTCAGCTTCTCCAGGTTGTCGAGCAGGCGTCGGCCGACATCGCGGATGTCGGCGGCGCGCTCACGCAGATGCACGTCCTGGATCTGCGAGATGGCCCGGTAGTAGCCCTCGACCGTGGTGGCGACGACCACCTCGACCGGGCGCAGCTCCTTGGCCACCTGGTTGCGCACCTTGCGCAGGAAGGTCTGGTCCTCGAGGATCGCCAGGTGGGCGTCGAAGATCATCGCCTCGACCTCGCCGACCTCGGCGGCGACCTTGGCCCGGCTCTCCAGCAGCTGCACCTTGGACAGGCGTACCGCCTCGGCCAGGCGCTCCTCCTCCTTCACCACGTCGTCGGCGGCGATCGGACGGTCCGACAGGACCTGGGTGCGGCGGAACTTGATCCGGGCGTGGCCGATGGCGATGCCAGCGACCACCGGGATGCCGCGGAAGCTGCTCTTGCGGCGGCGGTTGTAGCTGTCGCTGCCGGGCTGGGCGTCATGGCGCAGGCGCGCCTGCGAGTCGCTGCCCTTGCGCTGGCTGCCCGATTCGCTGAGGCCCTCGGTCGGGGTGCGGTGCGAGCGTGTGTCGCGACGGCCGCGCGTCGGCTCGTCGGTCGGCGACTCGGCGTCGGAGGGCTTGGCCGGGCGGTGCTCGCCGCTGTGGCGCTTGGCGTCGCGGCGCCACGAATCCGTGCCGCCACGCCTGCTGCCGCCGTCCTTACCCTCCTTCGCCATGTCGGATACTCTGCGGTCCCGGCTCAGTTCGCAACCAGGGCCGGGACCTGCGCCAGGGCGGCGTCGATGCCACCCGGATCCTTGCCGCCGGCCTGGGCGAAGTCGGGCTTGCCGCCGCCGCCGCCACCGACCAGCGGGGCCAGCTTGCCGATGATGGCGCCGGCCGACAGGCCGGACTTGGCCAGTGCGGCGGGCACCACGGCGCACAGGCCGGCCTTGCCCTCGTGGGCGGAGGCCAGGACCACCACGGCGTCGGGACGCTTGCCGCGCACCGCCTCGGCCAGGGTGCGCAGGGCCTTGCCGTCGAGCCCATCCTGGCGGACGG
>JAFLCQ010000219.1 GCA_017302815.1 Planctomycetota bacterium | reverse complement strand
GGGGCCTGCGCATCGACCCCGGCGCGGTAGCGCGCCGCCAGGTCCTGCACCGCCGCGGCCAGGCCGGGGGCGGCGTCACGTGTCGCGAGGATCTCCGCCAAGGCTGCCGGCACGCTCATGACGACGCACACTATGGCTCTGGACTGGAATGCAGCAGCCACGCTACGCAAATTCCGGCAATAGCTTATGTGGAAAGTAATATTTCGTATGATGTCACGAAATATTTCTCGGTCGTTTCCATGACGAGGTCCTCATGCGCTGCGCCCTGCTGCCGACCATGGCCGTCATCCTGTCCTGCGCCGGTTGCGGCGGCGATGCTCCTCCCAGTGAGGCGACCAGGCCGGTCGTACCGCCCGCCCCGACCGCCGCCGCGCCGGTCCAGCCGCCTGCGCCAACTCCTCCACTTGCACCCAGCATCGGCAGCGGACGGATCGACGCCCCAGCGATCGGACCCGCACCGGCCTTCGCGCCCGACGGGACCGGCTTCGTCCTGGTGAAGAACTGGGACTTCGGCACCGGCGCCGGCAGCACCATCTCGACCATCTCCCAGCTCAGCGAGCACTTCCAGTACCACGACCAGTTCGGCACCATCGCCAACCAGTACGGCTCGCTGATCGTCGCCCCCGACGACGCCACCGCGCTGAAAGGGCGCAAACAGCCGGTCGAGGGCCGCAACACCGGCGGCAAGCCGGTGCGCGCCTTCACCACCGATGCGCTGCAGACCTTCCTGGTGCCGCTGGACGGGGCGCAGGAGTGCCATCCCAGCAAGCGCAATGTCGGCAACGGCTCGTTCCAGGCGAAGTGGAAGCTGGCCAAGGGCGGATCCCGCCTGGGCCAGGACCTGCTGTGGGAGACGCGGGTGCGCTACACCGTCCCGCCCTACTTCTGGTTCGCGATCTGGTGCAGCGGCAACAAGTGGGACAAGGGCGCCGAGATCGATCTGGTGGAGAGCTTCGGCTACGACAACGGCGGCGGCTACACCAACTACGACGGACGCTTCTGGCACAGCGGCATCGTCGGCGGGCGCGAGGAGGACCACTACGGCAACTGGCAGAGCAGCATGGCGAAATGGGGCGTGAAGAGCTTCGACGCCACCGCCTGGCATGTGTGGTCGCTGCTCTACGCAGCCGACGACAGCATCACCATCTTCATGGACGGCATCGTGGTCCAGCGCGGCTTCAGCCACTGGACCCTGGGCACCAAGCCCGATGGCGAAGCGATCGACATGAGCTTCATCTTCGACGGCAGCTGGGGCCACACCAAGGTCGACAGCGTCAACAAGCCGCTGCCGGCCAGCGCCTTCGAGGGCAAGTCCTACGAGTGGGACTACAGCCGCGTCTGGCTGCGCCAGCCGGCGAAGTAGGACTGATAGGAGCCTAGTCGCACTGCGAGCGCCGCCGGCCGCGCACGGCCAGCAAGCCGACCAGGCCGAGGATGCCATGGACGGCCAGACCGCCGGTACCGCAGCCGGACCCGGCAGCGGCCTCCGCCTCGGGCTTGTGCGCAGCGGTCCCCGTGGTCTCGAACCCAGTCGGCTGCGCCACGACGGTGCCGTCCGGCTTGATCAGCAGCTTGGACGAGAAGTCCGTCCGTCCGTCGAGGCGCTGCAGCTCCCAGCCACCGCTCGGCGCTGCGGCCGCAATGCGTGCCCTGGCACCGGTACGCGCTGAAGCCGGACGAGTCGGTGCGGCTGCCGCTGCGAGTTCGATGGCGGTCGTGTCTTCGACCGCGCTCCACTCGCCATCCACCGGCCTGAGATCATAGGTCCCATCCGGAATGACGATATGGACACCGCCCTCGATCGGATCGGCCACCACCGAGATCTCCGGCGCAGGCGACGGCAGCAGGTCGAGAGCGACCACCCCGGCGCAGGCACGGCCATCCATGCGATGGATCTCACCGACCATGAAGATGCGATCGTCCCCGATCACGGCATCCCTTGCGGATGGAGACCCATCGCCGTAGGCACGTTGGATCCAGTCGCCCTCGACGAGTTCATAGATCGTCGGGCCGCCGCCGCGCAGGACGAAGACCCGGCCATGCCACTGCAGGATGCGGACCGGATCATGAACCGGCGGGCCGGCCCGCCACGACTCGCCATCCCAGAAGACGCAAGTCCGCTCTTCGCCATTGAGCACGATGCGTCCGATCACCATCAGGCGCCCGTCGGGCAGTTCCGCGATCTCGACCGGATTGCCTGCCTCGGAAGCGGACAATCCCGCTCCGAACTGGACCCATTGCGTGCCTGTCCAGCGCGCAGCGGTATGCACTCCATCCGGCATGACGAAGTTGCCGACCACGATGAGTGCTCCAGACCTGGTCCGCACGGCAGCCGAAGCCCCGCCATATGCGGTCGGCGGTCCCAGCTGCCGCCAGGCATCGCCATCCCAGCGCACCGCCATCACCTGTTCACCGCCTTCGGCCACTTCCACCGCACCACAGGCCACGACCGTGTTGCCATCACGGCACAATGCGTCCACCTGGCCGCCCAGGTAGCCGGCAGCATGCCATCCTGTCGCATCGAGATAGCCGGCGCCCTGCATCGCAATCCCTTCGATGCCGCGCAGGCCGTTGGCCTGGAACCACAACCGGTCCCGATCATCGCTGGCCATATGCATCGACAGCGCATCGGTGTCGGCATCCAGGCCATGCCAGGCGGTGCCGTCCCAGCGCGCCAGATGGTTCGCCAGCACTCCGCTGACCGAGCTGAAGGGGCCGCTGACGTAGAGCTGGCCGTCACGCCGGACGCAACCGGTGACCTCGCCCGAGGTGCCGGATGGCGTCGGCGACTTCCAGCCGTCGTCGTCATGGAACGCGACATGGCCCGCCGGCACCCCGTCGACGGCGGAGAACCAGCCCGAGATCCAGAGCTGCTCGTCCCAGGCGCCCAGGCCTCCCTCGAGGCCCAGGATGCCCTGCGTGGTTGCCAGGTCGCTCCACTGCGTGGTGACGGGATCGTAGCTGATGACCGACACCCAACCGGTCGGCATCCACCGGAGTTGGCCGCTGACATGGACCCTGCCGCCCTGGCAGACCAGACGCTGGGGGTAATAGAGCGGCTGCGCGTGCAGCTCCCAGGCCGACCCATCCCAGCTCCACAAGCCCCGCTCATCGACCGACCACAGCAGGCCGGTCGCGGGATCGCAGGCCAGCGGCATGTGGATGCCGGACGGACCTCCGGCGATCGCATGCACCTCCGTCCCGTCCCAGCGCACGACCGCGGTGTAGGCGCTGTCGCCGGGCGCCAGCAGGCTCCCGCTGACGAAGACGCTGGTCCCGTCGCTGGCGATGCCGTAGGCGGTGCCGCGGATCGGCAGTTCACTCCAAACCGTCCCGTTCCAGCGCAGGACGAGGTTGCCGATCTTGATGTAGAGATCCCCGCCGCACGCCACGATGCCGTAGACCACGCCGCCATCGGGGCAGCCGGGCAGCGCCTGCCAATGCTCGCCATCCCAGCGCCAGACCCGCTCGACCTCGGGGTCATAGCGGTTCTCGCGCACCAGGATCGCATCGTCACCAAGGGCGACCGCGTGGGTGAAGGTGCCCCAGTGATGCTCCGCCGCCCCAGGGATCTCGCTCCAGGTACTGCCATCCCACAGGGCGACACCACGGATGCTGGCATCGCCAACGGTTTCGAAGCGGCCGCAGACCAGCAGCTTGTCCCGCCAGGGCAGGAAGGCGCTGACCGTCCCGTCGAAGCCGCCGATGTCGCCGGCGATGGGCACCCACACGCCTTCGGCGGCGGATAGCAGGGCGGAGCAGACAACGACCAGCAGAAGACGCAGCATGGCCGCGCATGCTCAACCGGCGGCCCTGGACACAAGCCCACCCGATGTCAGCGGTGCAACCTTACAACCGTCCGCGGCAGCCCGGCGCGCCACAGGCGCAGGCCATGCCGCCGCGATGCTGCGTCTCGCCGTAGTCGACGGTGAGTTCGCTGCCGGCCGCAATCGCCCCGCGGCTGTAGACCTCGACCCGGCGGCGGATGAGGCGCAGGTAGCAATTGGCCCGGCAGCTGTGGTTGAGGTGGCGGAAGTCATTGCCCCGGCTGCAGTCCAGGGCCCAGCGGTGGTCGAACTCGACGAGATGGATGGCCTCCCGCCCGCGCATGGCGCGGCGAGCCGCCGCCACCCGCACCAGTTCGCCACTGACCTCGCCCAGCTTCATGCGCCGCGGGATGGCGGTGGCGGCAAAGAGGCCGCGCCCATGGATCCGGCTGCGGCGGACGGCGAGTTGCGGCCGATCGGGCATGCGCGACAGCATCAAGCCCCCGCAGCCACCGCCAGGACGCTCCGAGGGTCACGAATGGTAACGTTACCGTTATGCATATATACCGAGCATCAGGAGCCGCCCGTGCCCCGTCCCACCCACGTCGCCCTCGCCCTCCTCACCTCCGCCGCCACCTGCATCGCCGCCGTCAGCGACGACGAACGCCCCTTCCCCTTCGCGGTGGCGTGGGACGAGGCCGGCCCCTCGGTGATCGACAGCTCGGCCATGGTCCCGGCCCCGCTCAGCGGTGGACCGCTGCAGGTGAAGGACGGGCATCTCGCCGACGACCAGGGCAGGCGCGTCCGCCTGCTGGGGGTCAATTTCTGCGCCGGAGCCAACTTCCCCGAGCCGGCCGAGGCGCCGGCGATCGCCCGTCGCCTGCGCCGCCTCGGGGTCAGCTGCGTGCGCCTGCACCACATGGATTCGCACTGGGCGAAGCCCAACCTCTTCGGCCTCGACGGCGGCATCGCCGAGCGCCCGGCGCCGGAGAGCCTGGCCCGCCTCGACGCGCTGATCGCCGCCCTCGCCGAGCAGGGCATCCGCGTCAACCTCAACCTGCACGTGGCGCGCATCTACGGCCCCGAGCTGGGCCTGCCCAAGGCGCCCGCCGGCACCGGCGCCGCCTCGCACGGCAAGGTGGTGGGCTATTTCGAGGAGCGCGCCATCGCCCTGCAGCGGCAGTTCGCGCGCGACCTCCTCGACCGGGTGAATCCGCTGCGTGGCAGGCGCCTGGCCGAGGATCCGGTGCTGGCGATGGTCGAGCTGGTCAACGAGGACTCGCTGCTGGGCGACGCCGGCCAGCTGGCCGAGCTGCCCGATCCGTGGAAGAGCCAGATCACCCGGCGCTGGAACGACTGGCTGGCGCAGCGCCACGCCTCCACCGACGCCCTGCGCGCGCACTGGAACGACGGCGTCAAGCCGGCCGGCCCCGAGCTGCTGGGCGACGGCCGCTTCGCCAGCATGGGCGGCTGGGTGGTCGAGCGCCATGCCCCGGCCGAGATCGAGAGCGCGCTGGAGGATCCCGCCGGCGCCACCGACCGCCCGGCCGGGCGCATGCTGCGGGTCAGCCCGCGCACGCTCGACGGCACCTCGTGGCATCTCCAGGTGCACCGCAAGGACATCACCCTGGTCCCGGGCGAGACCTACACCCTGTCCTTCGCCGCGCGCAGCGCGGCGCCGCGCAAGCTGTCGCTGTCCGCGCGCCAGGACCAGGCGCCCTATGGCGTGATCGGCCTGTCGGCCGGCGCTCGCCTCGACACCGCCTGGCGCCGCTTCTCCTACACCTTCGTCGCCTCCGCCGCTGCTGGCCCGGGTTCGCGCCTGAGCTTCGCTGCCGGCGACAACGCCACCGAGTACTTCCTCGCCGACGTCGCCCTGCGCAGCGGTGGCGGCGGCATCGAGCTGAGCGCAGAGCAGCGCCTGGAGGACCGCTCCATCCCTCTGGTCGAGCTGGGCGCGTCGGCGCCGGGCCGCGACTTCGCCGCCTTCCTCATCGCCACCGAGGACGCCTTCTGCCAGGGCATGCGCCGCTTCATCCGCGAGGACCTGCGCTGCCCGGCGCCGGTCCTCGCCAGCCAGGCCAGCTATGGCGGCATCGGCGGCCTGCTGCGCGAGTCGCGCCTCGACATGGTCGACATGCACGCCTACTGGCAGCATCCCAGCTTCCCGCGCCGCAGCTGGGACGTGAACGACTTCCGCATCGAGAACACGCCGATGTCGTCGACCAGCGACGGCGGCGCCCTGCTGCGGGTGGCGCAGTTCCGCGCCGCCGGCAAGCCCTTCACCGTCACCGAGTACGACCATCCCGCGCCCAGCGAATACGCCGCCGAGGCGGTGCCCCTGGCCTTCGCGGTGGCGGCGCGCCAGGACTGGGACGGCATCTTCCTCTTCGACTACCTGAGCAGCACCGGCCCAGCGGTGAAGGAGCCGCGCATCACCAGCTTCTTCAGCTGCGCGCAGCACCCGGCCAAGCTCGCCTTCCTGCCCATCGCCGCCGAGATGTTCCTCGCCGGCGCCATGCCCGCGACCGACGGCGTCCAGCGCCTCGACTTCCCCGCCGCCGGGGTCGCCGACGCCGCCGCCGAACGCGTTGGCAACGGCTTCTGGCGCGCAGCCGGCGCGACCGGCGAAAACCTCGATCTGATCGGCCAGCGCATCGAGGTGGCCTTCGCCGACGTCCCCGCGGCGCGCATCGACAGCCCACCCCCGCGTAAATATTGAAGCGGTCAAGCCGCAGATCGACTGTGGCCGCTATCCGATCAAGCGCGTCGTCGGCGAAAAGGTCGCCGTCAGCGCCGACATCTACAAGGAGGGACACGACAAGCTCT
>JAFLCQ010000218.1 GCA_017302815.1 Planctomycetota bacterium | reverse complement strand
GCACGGCGCCGAGGCGTCGCCCGCCCGCCGCCTGCTCGACCGCCTGGCCGTGCCGCGTCTTGGCCCAGTGGAAGGGTCTGACGATCAGCTCCCAGGCGGCGCGCCAGGCGGCGGCGCTGTGCAGCATCCAGGTCAGCGGCGTGAGGGTGGCGGCGGGCAGCAGGTCGCGCCGGCCGAGCACCAGGCAGGCGAGCAGGGCGATGGCGACCAGCACGAGGTTGGCCAGCAGCAGGCCGGCGGCGAGCACCAGCCCGGCGATCGACCAGGGATCGCTGGCATCGACCACGCTCCAGCCCAGCGCCAGCCACAATCCCAGCACCGTCCAGGCGAGGGGGTTCACCAGCTGCGTCGCCATCACGCCGGCGGTGCCCAGGCCCATCAGGATCCAGCCGCGCAGGCCGAAGGCGCGCAGGGCGCCGCAGCGCGTCTGCACCAGCCAGGTCTGCATGTGCCCCTTGATCCAGCGCGAGCGCTGGCGCACCCAGGTCGGCACGGTCGTCACCGCCTCCTCCCAGGTGGTCGAGGCCAGCATGCGCGTCGACCAGCCGCGCCGGGCGATGCGCAGACCGAGGTCGCAGTCCTCGGTGACGTTGAAGGGGTCCCAGCCGTCCAGCGCGCGCAGAGCGGCGAGGCGGAAGTGGTTGGAGGTGCCGCCGAGGGGCAGCGGCGCGCCCAGGCGCTGCAGACCGGGCAGGATGAGGCGGAACCACGCCAGGTACTCGATCGTCGCCCAGCGCGTCGCCAGGCTCTGCTGCGCGTTGTAGTGGTCGAGGCGGCATTGCAGGCACACCACCTCGGGCGGCAGCGACGCGTAGGCGGCGGCGGCCTTGAGCAGCTGGTCCGGCTCGGGCCGGTCCTCGGCGTCGAAGATGACCAGCAGCCCGTCGCCAGGGGCGGCGGCGGCCAGGCCACCGTTGCAGGCCCGCGGCTTGGTGCGCGGCCCGCTCGGCGGCGACACGGTGATGCGCATCCACGATGGCAACTGGCGTCCGGCCAGGGCCGCACGGGTGGCCTCGTCGTCTGGCTCGATGAGCAGCTGCACATCGAGACGGTCGCGTGGATAGTCGATCGCCTCCAGGGCGGAGAGCAGGTGCGGCACCACCTCCGGTTCGCGGTAGAGCGGCACCAGCACGACGTAGGGCGGCAGGGTGGCGCGATCGAGGGTGGCGAGCGCGGCCGGCTCCACCACCAGGGTCGGATCGCGGCGCAGGCCGAGCAGCAGGGCGAGCAGGCGCAGGCCGACGGTGGCCGCCGCCAGCACCGCGATCGCCAGGCTGGCGACGATCCACGCCTGGCGCGGCGTGGCGATGGCCACGGCGATGGCGGCGAGCAACAGGACGGTGGCCAGCACCGCCTGCGTGCGGCTCCAGCGCAGCTGCGCGCACAGCGGATGTTGCCGCTGCGCGTAGGCGGCCGATGCGGGATCGAGGTCGCCAGCAGGCATCCACGGATCATATATGATACATTGGCCTGTCATCAGGCGATGCCGGGCTGGCGACGGCGCTGGTTCATGCGGCCACGCGCCAGGGCTGCCGGCGCGGTCGGCTGTACAGACGGTGCCGTCGTCGCGGGTGGCATGACGGGAACGCCATGATCCGAGCCCTCCTCATCGCCTGCGTCGCCGTCCTCTGCTCCGCCGAGCCTGTCCTGACCTGCACGGGCCCGATCGAGTCCGCTCCCGCATGGCAGGCCATGGTCGGCGCGGCCGAGGGCGGGGTGCGCATCTCCGGTGCGGCCGGGCCGGGCTGGGCCGGCTGCAGCGCTCCGGCCGAGCTGTCCGCCCACGCGGAGCGGACTCCAATCCTGCGCCTCGCCGTCGGCGGCCGCAACGCTGCCAAGCGTGTGCTCCTCCACCTGCTCGACCAGGACGGCCATGACTGCTCCTGGGTCTTCGATCTGCCAGGCCCAGGTACGTCGGCCGAGGTGCCGGCTGCCGCATGGGCGTCCTTCACCTTGCCCAATCGGCCTGATCCGCGTGACGGCGCGATCAACGATCTGCGCCGGATCACCGCCTGGCGAATCACGACGGAGCCCGGGTCGGGCATCCTCGACGTCCGCATCGAGGCCGTGCTGGCCGGCGACCCGGATGCGGCCGGCATCGCCGCCCGTGCCGCCCTGGCGGAGCAGCGCCGCAAGGAGCAGGGCTGGGCAGCCGCGCGCGAGAAGCTGTCGGCGCAGTTCCAGGCCGCCTTCCCTGAGCTGTCGACCCCGCACCCACAGGCCCCTGCCGGCCGGCGGCTGGTGCGGGCCCTGCACATCGGCAACAGCCTGACCTTCCAGGCCCTGAGCACGACCTGGACGCAGTGGAGCCTGCTCGGCTACGAGCAGCGCACCATCGACGTCATGGAGGCGCGTGGCGTGCGCTACATCCCGGCCTGGCACATCAGCTGGGGTGCCAGCCTGCCGTCGATCTGGAGCAACGCCTTCTCCCCGGCGGTGGCGAATGCCGGACCGGTCGGCCGCGTCCTGGACAGCAACTGGTTCGACGTCATCACCCTGCAGCTGTGGGGAGGGGACGCCCAGGGCGATGTCGCCGCGGCGACGGCGATGATCGCCAAGGCGGCGGCACGCAATCCGGACATCCGGCCCTTCCTGGTCGAGACCTGGGTGAAGCGGGAGAAGACCCTCGATCCGCCCTTCCTGGCGCAGTGGGAGCGGCCCTGGGTCGTGGGCCAGCGCGGCGGGATCCCGCCTGTGCACTGCCGGGCCTATGCACGCCAGGTCTTCGCCGACCTCCAGGCTGCCAATCCCGGATTGCGCCATCCGGTGCGCCTGATCCCGATCGGCTCGGTCCTGGCCGAACTGGACCGCCGTTTTCGGGCGGGGGCCTATCCCGGACTGGCGCGGGTCGAGGAGCTCTACGCCGACGAGGTGCATCTGAACCAGCGTGGCAACTATGCCGCCTGGGAGACCTTCTATGCCGTGATCATCGGCGACAGCCCGATCGGCAAGACCCGCCTGGAGCGTTTCCCCGGGGTTGACGACGCCTTCGCTGGATTGGTGCAGGATGTGGTTCAGCAGGTGGTTGCGCAGGAAGCAGGGCGCATCGGGCCTGGGAAGTAGGCGAAGGAGGTGTACAGTCGGAGGAGCTTCGCCTGGTAGCCGTCATGAAACGCCACCGCATCGCTTTGGCCATCCTGGGGCTCGCCGCCGCGGGCCTTCTCGTGCTGGTGCTGAGCTATGGCCGTTCCGACGGCCTGGATGCGTTTCCGCATGCTTTCGTCCGGGCTCCGACCTATGATCAGGACATGGTGGAGTTCGTCATCGCCCCGATCGCAAGTCCGCCGCCGGCTCCGGACGGCATGAGCCCGGCCTTCTGGTGTGATGACTCCGCGTTCAATGATCGGGACGGTCGTGTGTGGGTCTTCCCGCTCACCGCTGCGGGCATGTCCGAGCCGCAGGCCCCCGTGCATCCGGTGCTCAAGCGGCGACCTGCCGCCGCCACCTACAGGCCTTTCCTCAATGCGCAGGCGCAGGCGATGCTGCAGGAATTCAAGCGGAGGATGAGCCCGTGAGGCGCGGTTTCACCCTCATCGAACTGCTGGTGGTCATCTCGATCATCGCCGTCCTGGCCGCCATGCTGCTGCCGGCGGTCGGTCTGGTGCGCGATGCGGCGCGCATGAGCAATTGCGGCAGCAACCTCCGTCAGGTCGGGATGGCGTCGTTGACCTACGCCGAGGAGAACCAGGGCCTCCTCTGTCCGAGCCGGCTCAACTACAATCCTGGCAGCGGGTGGGTGACCGACTGCTATTTCTCAGGCCGCTTCATCGGTCAATACCTCCCCGGTTGCGAGAGCATCGGCGGGACCGAGGACGCTCCGCTACGGACGGTCCTGCGTTGCCCGGTTGATCCACGGACGACGTGGGTGTCGTACGGCATGAACATGACCTACCATCTCGAGATCACTACAGAGCCATGGGCCAGCAGGTCGATATCGCGGGTTCCGACCCCTGCCAACATGGTGCTGATCATCGATGCCGTCAGCGCCCGCTGGTATCCTGGCTCAGGCAACCCGCCGTCGATGCCGAGCGCCAATCCCGCCCTGGTCGCCACCAACACGCTGAGCTGGACGCCAGGAGCCGCCGACAGCCGATTCGACTGGACACCACGCCACCGACGCGGCGCGAACATGGCCTTTGGCGACGGGCATGTGCGTCCAAGCGTCAACCCATCCGGCGAATCGCTGGCCGGCATGGCCTTGTTCAAGTAGCCTGCCGATAGCTCCGCGGCGTCCGTCCGAGGCGGCGGCGCATCTGCTTCGCCAGGGCCGAGGGGTCGCTGTACCCCAGCTGCCCGGCCACCTCGGCGACCGAACGCGTCGCGAGCAGATCGCCTGCCCGGTGCAGCCGCTGCCGGCGCCACCACGCCAACGGCGTCAGGCCGAGGCGTCGGCTGAAGCGGCGGCGCAGCATCAGCGGCGTCGTGCCCAGGCTCTGCGCCAGCGCCGGGAGATCGGGTCGCCGGCCGGCATCGAGCAGCAGCAGATCGCAGGCCCGGGCTATGCGCTCATCCCAGCCCGCTGAAGCGGTGCCGGCGTCGCAGCGCGCGTAGGCCTCCTGCAGCCAGTGCAGGGCCCGCGCCAGCAGACGTGGCCCATCGCCCGGAAGCGCGGGGCTGCGCATCGCGGCATGCAGATCGGCGAAGGCCGTGAGCAGGCCCGGATCCAGACCTACCCGCAGGACGGGGTCGCGGCGCAGCAGGCCCAGGGGGGCCAGGCGTGCGGCGAGTCCGCGCCCGAAGGCGACCCACAGTTCGGCCGCCGGGCCGGCCAGGACGCCGCAGGCCGCCCGTCCCGGGAGGTGGTGGATGGCCAGGCCCGGCGCCAGGTCGTGCGGCGCCCCGTCCCGGCCGGCGATCGTCCCGTGGCCGCGCAGGACCAGGCTCAGACCATGGCCATCGCCGACATAGCGCCGGCCATCCCAGGCTGCCGGCGGTCGTCCCCGCCAGGTCGCGGTCCCCACCGCCAGGAGGGCGGGCGGTTCGCCGATGCGACGTGCGTACGAGCCGGGGCAGGTGCGCAGCAGGCCGGCGACATCCATGGCGGCATGCTACGCGATAGGTCCATAAAGGACAGACGGGTCCATTCAGGACACGCCTGTCCCTGCTGCCCCGGGCGACCATGGCATCATGACCGCCCCCAGCATCGATTGGGGCGGAGCCGCCTGGTGGTGGCCCGCCGGCATCGACCCGCAGCCCTTGCAGTACGCGGATTTCGCCTGCGACCTCGACCTCGAGGCCGGGCCGACCCACGCCTGGATCGCCCTCGCCTGCGGCAGCTGGTACACCTTGTGGGTGGATGGCGTCCCGGTCGCGCATGGGCCGCCGCGCGAGGTGGCGCCGTGGCAGTACTACGATGTGGTGGATCTGCGCCCGCTGCTGCATGCCGGCCGCAACCGCCTGCGCTTGCGAGCCTGGCACATCGGCGGCACGACCCAGTACCATGCGCCGTGCCAGGCCGGCCTGCTGCTGCGCGGGATGGTCGACGACCGGCGTCTGGATGATCCGGCGGTCTGGCGTGCCGCCATCTGCACGGCGCAGCGGCCGGACGCACCGCACCTGCACCACTGCTGCGGCTGGGGCGAGCACGTCGATCTCGCCACCGATCCCGCGGCCTGGCTGCGCGTGGACGCCGATCCGTCCTGGTCGCAGCCCGCGTCCATCGCCGCGCATCCGTTGCCCGGGCGCGAGCGCCTGCTGCCCAGCGATCTGCCCGCCTTCACCGGCCGCACCTGGACCGCTGTTCCGCTGCATCGGCGCAGCGGCTGGCAGGTGTGGGACTTCGGCCACGAGGTCTTCGGCTTCCTGTCCGCCGAGCTGACCGCGCCTGCGGCGATGGCCTGCGACCTGCTGCAGGGCGAATCGCTGCTGGACGACGACCTGCCCGACCACCGCTTCGGCGGCGGCGACTTCCGCGACCGGCTGGAACTGCCTCCGATGCATCGCGCCTGGGAATCCTTCGAGAAGCGCGCCCTGCGCTATCTCGCGCTGCCGGAGGGGGTGCAGGTGCACCGACTGGCGGTGCGCGAACATCACCGTCCGCTGACCGAGGTCTGGCGAGCGCGGACGGATCTGCCTGAGCGCGATCGCGCCATCCTGGCGGCGGCGGCACGCACCGTCACCCTGTGCTGCGACGATCTGCTCAGCGACTGCCCGCGCCGCGAGCGCGGCCAGTACAACGATCCATCGGTGTACATGCGGGCGTTCCCGCTGCTGTTCGGCACCCTCGAACCGGTGCGGCGGTGGCTGCTGCAGTACCTGCGCGGGGCGGGTCCGGACGGCATCCTGCGCGCCTGCTACCCCAGCCCGCCGTCGATGACGGTGATCCCGGACTTCAGCATCGCCTTCGCCCGCAACCTGCGCGACTACCGAGAGCTCAGCGGCGACCTCGATCCCGTCCGCCTCGGCTTCCCGGCGGCGGTTGCCGGGGTGGAGGCCTTCCGCGGCCACGCCGGGGCGGATGGCCTGCTGGCCGACGTGCCGGGCTGGACCTTCCTGTGCAACAGCTTCGAGGTGGCCAAGTTCCCGCGTTCGGCCGGGCTGAACGCGCTGTGGGCGGGCGCCCATGCTGCGCTGGCCGATCTGGCGCGGAGCCTGGGCGACCCT
>JAFLCQ010000217.1 GCA_017302815.1 Planctomycetota bacterium | reverse complement strand
GATTCGGCGCTACCGGCGCGGTTGTGGTCGCGCGGTGGTTGGGTGTGGTGGCCGGTAGCGGTGTCGGGCTGACCGGGGCGGCGCTGTCGAGACGCGCGGGCACGCGCGCTGCCAGCGCGGTCAGTTCGCGGGCGAGAGCCGCCGGGGTCGGGCGCTCGGCCTGGGTCTTGGCGAGGCAGCGCGCGAACAGGTCGTCGAGCAGCGCGAGATCCGCCCGTGCGGCGCTGAAGCGTGGCGGCGGACTGGCGGCATGCTGCTGCAGGACGTGCAGGGTGCTGGTGGCGTGGAAGGGCGGGCGTCCGGCCAGGGTATGGAACAGGCTGCAACCCAGGCCGTAGACGTCCGAGGCCGGCGAGGGGTCGTGCCCGAGCGACGCCTCGGGCGACATGTAGGCCGGGCTGCCGATGATCGCGCCGGTCTGCGTCACCTGGATGGAATCAGCCGCCCGGGCCAGCCCGAAATCAGCGAGCTTGGCCACCCCATCGACGGTGACCATGATGTTGTCGGGCTTGATGTCGCGATGGATGATGCCCAGGCGGTGCGCGGCGGTGAGCGCCTCGGCCGCCTGCGCGTACCAGCGCAGCACGTCGCGGATGGGCAGGCGGCGCAGGGTCGCCAGCCTGCCCAGGCTGTCGCCGCTGACGAACTCCATGACCATCACCAGCAGTTCGCCGCCATCGGGACCGTGGATGGGTCCGAAGTCGTGGCAGGCGATGACGTGCGGGTGCACCAGCCGGCCCATGGTCTGGGCTTCGCGGGTGAAGCGCTCGCGGTAGCCCGGGTCGCTGGCGAGGTCGGGCTTGATCACCTTGATCGCGACCGGTCGCGCCAGGCGCAGCTGCTCGCCACGGTAGACCGCGCCCATGCCGCCGCGCCCCAGCAGGGCGTCGAAGCGCAGGCTGTCGGTCGCGAAGCCCAGCAGCGGATCCACGGGCGGCATGGCCAGACGGTAGCCCGGGTCGGCAAGCTCCGCAATCAGGTGCGCCACGCAGCCTGTGTACGGCCTGCCGCCCCCGTCGTTACGCAGTGCGCTCGCGGATGGCTTGCAGCACGCCGTCGGGAATCATCGCGTCGCTGGACAGGCCGGCGGCCAGGGCCTGGCGGATGATCCGCGAGCTGACGTGCGCCAGGGCGGGATCGCAGAGCAGGAACAGGGTCTCGAAGCCGTTGGCGCGGTTCACCGTCGCCATGGGCGCCTCGTTGTCGAGATCGGCCGCCGTGCGCAGCCCGCGCACCAGGGCCTGCACCCCGTTGGCCCTGGCCCACAGCACGGTCGCGCCGTCGTAGGAGGCGATCTCGACATTGGCGAGGTCGGCGCACGACTCGCGCAGCAGCCGCATGCGGACCGAGGCGGGCAGGAAGGGCTGCTTGTCGGGATTGGCCGCCACCCCGACCACGAGGCGTTCGCACACCCGGGCGGCGCGGCGGATGACGTCGAGGTGGCCGAGGTGCGGCGGATCGAAGGATCCGGCGTACAGCGCCTTCACTCGACGTCGTCCTCGATGCGCGAGATCAGCCCGGCGTCGATGACCTCCTCGCCGACGCCATCGCGATGCACCACGCGGACCGAGATCAGGCCGCCGTCGGCATCGACGCGCTTGGAGCGCACGTAGGCGGTCAGCGAACGGCCGCTCTTGTAGACGATGCGGTCGAGCTTGCCGAGATCATCGGTCGGGATGCGGGGCGGAGGTGCGATCGGAGCGGCAACGGTTTCACCCTCGCCACTCGGCGTGGCGGCAGCGGCGGGAGCGGCCTCGGGCTTCTTCTCGTCCTTGGGCTTGTTGTCGCGCTGCCAGCCGGTCAGCCAGGCCTGCCAGCCGGTGGCATCGTTGGTCACTGGGAAGCCGGGATAGCCGGGGCCGCCCTTGCCGCGCGACGGCTTGCTGACCCCGGTGCGGGACTGCATG
The DNA here is from genome assembly GCA_017302815.1 of Planctomycetota bacterium. Lineage (GTDB taxonomy): Bacteria > Planctomycetota > UBA11346 > UBA11346 > UBA11346 > UBA11346. Next base: position 4,716 of record JAFLCQ010000217.1, on the reverse strand, counting down.
GCCTCGCTGGCCCATTCGACGCACTTCGGATCGGACATCGCCTGCACCAGCATGGGCAGGATGTCCCAGTCCGTGCCGGCCGACTTGGAGGCGATGCCGCGGATGGCGTCGCGCTTCGCCGTGTTGTCGTCGCCGGTCATGGCCTCCTTGAACGTCTTCACCGCGGCGGAGTCCTCGGCGCAGAAGACCGAGGCGCAGAGCAGGGCGAGGATGGCGGAGCGGAGCATGGAGGCCTCTCAGGCGTGGGCGTGGGTGGCGATGGCGTCGGGGAGGATCATGTCGCGGGCGACCCGGCCCGCCACCTCCGGGCCGGCGAGGCGGCGGGCGAGGACCAGGGCCAGGGCCATGGTGGTGCCGGCCGCCTGCGAGGTGACGAGGTTGCCGTCCTCGACCACCGGGCGGTCGAGCCAGGCGCGGGCGGCGGGCTCGACCACCGCACGCGAGCCGGGATGGCAGGTGACCTGGCGGTCGGCGCACAGCCGGCGCGGGACCAGGGCGATGGGGGCGGCGCAGATCGCCGCCAGCAGGCGGCCCGAGCGCAGCTGCGCCTCGGCCAGGGCCTGGGTGCGCGGGTCGTCGCGGTGGCTTTCCGCCGACTTCACCCCGCCCGGCAGGTAGACGCAGTCGTAGGTGCGGCCGGCCAGGAGGTCGTACTGGGCATGCGCCCCCAGCGGGATGCCGCGGCTGCCGCGCACCACCGTGGTCTCGCCGACGCTGCCGCATTCGACCTGCACGCCGGCACGCACCAGCACATCGCAGACCGTGATGTACTCGATCTCCTCCGCTCCGGGGGCCAGGACGACCAGGCAGTTGGGCACGGCGGCTCCTTGCGGTACGAGTAGGCCACGCAGCATTGCCCGCATGATCCGGGTGCAAGCCGCGCTGCTCTTCTCCCTGGCCATCCCCATGGGCGCCGCCGAGGCGGGCGAGACCGGCCTGGCCGCGCTGGCCGCGCAGCGCTCGGCGGTCTCGGCGGTGGATGGCCGGGGCGTCCGCACGGTGCAGCGCATCGGCGAGGACGACGCACCGGTGGAGAAGCGCGAGGTGCGTTTCGCCGTCGCCAACGACGGACGCTACGAGATCGTCATCACCAGCCCTGACGATCCTGCCGAGCGCACCCGCCTGGTCAGCGACGGCCGGCGCGCCGCTTCGCAGGAATGGACGATGCCGGACGAGCTGCCGGTGGTGAAGGCCCTGGCGGTCGGCGGCCAGGACCTGCTGCAGCGGCTGCTGTCCTGCCTGCGCCTCGATCTTGCGGCTTTGAAGAGCGAATACGCGGTCGAGCTGCGTCCGGCCGGCCCCGGGCTGCGCGAGCTGAGCCTGGTCCCCACCGCCCCTGCGGTCGCCCGCGAGGTGGCGTCGGTGGCAGTGGCGATCGACGATGCCGGGCGGCCGGTGCGCGTCGTCCTGATCGACACCTCCGGCGAGCGCCACCGCCTGGACGTGACCGCGTTCAGCGATGATCCGCAGCTCGATCCCGCGCGTTTCGCTCTGCCGGGACAAGCGGAGCCATAGCTCCGGATATCCGATACCGCCCGCAAGGTTCGCGGTTTCCCTTTCGCCGCGCCCAGGCGGCGGCTAGCCTGTGTGGCGTGAGCACGGACATCATCTTCCACTGCTATTGCACCGGCGTCACCCAGAAGCGCGTCCTGCGCGCGATGGCAGAGCAGGGCGTACGCAGCTTCGAGGATATCCGCCGCGCCACCGGGGCCTGCACCGGGTGCCAGAGCTGCCGGCGGGAACTCGAGAATCTGATCGTGGCAGTGGCCGACGGCGACGTGGCTCTGCCAGCCCCGCTTGCCCGTCAGGGGTAGATCGTACCGCCGGTGCCTGGCTGCCCGTGGCAGTAGTCGTCGGGATACCACGGGTTGAGGCGCGGGCATTGCTCGTGCGGCCTGGTCACCACCCCATCCCCATCGACCAGATTGGCGATGTGGAGATCCGCGAACACCGCGTTCATGCGTCCCTTGGTCTCGTAGATGTCGCGTCCCGGCGACTTGTGGCAGTAACGGTAGAACAGGCGCCAGCGATTGGGCGAATGGATGTCCAGGTAGTTGTAGGACGCGGTCGACTGGTTGAACTCCCAGCCGCCGTCCATGACCATGATGGTGGTGTTGGCCGAGCGCAGCGAGCGCAGCCCGCGGACGGGCACCTTCTTGCCGAAGAACTGGTTCATGACGTAGGACTGGGCTCCGCGCCGGCTGTCGCGGCAGCGCAAACCTGGGGTGAGGCTCTGCGGATCCTCCCAGCCCGTCTCCAGATGGCTCGACAGCAGACCGCGCCAGCTCCAGGCCGTGCCTGCGATGGTCATGCCGCCGGCGGGTATGGTGCAGCCGCGATTGTCCTGGGCGTAGGCGATTAGTCCCGCACCCAGGTTGCGCAGGGCGTTGGCGCAGCGGGCCTGACTCGCCGACATCCTGACCTGGCGCATGGCCGGCAGCAGGAGCATCGCCAGCAGGGCCCCAGTCACCACCGTGACCAAGACCTCGATCAGGGTGATGCCGGATCTGGGCATAGAGGTCTCTCCTGACCCCAGCATGCATACAGACTAAGTCAAGCAATTAATGACTATGTCAATTGCATGGCCGTGTGTTATGGAGGTATAAGCATCAGCCGGCCTTAAAGTTGGAGCCGACGCCACGACCCAGGGCACTGGCGGCGGCAAAGGCGGCAGCGAGAAACAGCATGGCCCAGGTGGCGAAGGCGCAGGCGATGGCAGGGCCATTGCCGAGGATGTCGGTGAGGCCGAACATGACCTTGGTGATGGGCCAGGTTTCGCGGCGCTCGGCCAGGATCAGCGAGTCGGCGACCTCCAGCATGCTGAAGCTGAAGGCGAGGATGGCACCGGCCGCCAGGGACGCAGCCAGCAGGGGAAGCACGATGCGGCGCAGGCGCAGCCATGCACCGGCGCCGCAGATCGCGGCGGCCTCCTCCAGGGCGACCGGGGTCTGCTCATAGCCGGCGCTGGCGGCGCGGAGGACATAGGGCAGACGGCGGATGCCATAGGCCACCGCCAGCAGGATGGTGGGATCGCGCACCGGATCGAGCCAGCCGAAACCGGGCAGCGCCGGCATCGCACGGTAGCCGAATGCGAGGATGATGCCGGGAATGGCGAGGGGCAGCATCGCCACCAGATCGAGGGCGCGCCAGCCGGGCGGACGCCAACGCGTGGAGGCCCACGCCACGTAGGTGCCCAGGACCAGGGCGAGGGCGGTGGCGAGGCCGCTGTACTTCAGCGATTGCAGTACCGAAGGCACGACCTGGGGATGCGCCAGGGCATCGCGCAGATGCAAGGTTGTCAGCCCGGATGGCAGTGCGCCGCGGTACCAGTCCTGCGCCACCGCCAGCACGGCCACCGCTGCATGCGGAGCCGCGGCCAGGGCGCAGATGCCACCGACCAGCAGCCAGGCCAGGATGGCGGACCGGCCGGTCAGCTGCACCTGGCCGCCGCCCTGCGCACCCTTGCTGGCGAGGGCGCGTTCGTGGCGGGCGAAGAGGGCCTTGGCGGCGACGTAGGCGCCGGCGGCGATGACCAGCATCACCACCACCTGGGCGAAGGGCAGGCGGTTCTTCTCCGCCTCGGCCAGGCCGGCGAAGACCTGCACCGCGATGTGGCGATCGTAGCCCAGCATCAGCGGCGTGCCCAGTTCGGTGAAGGCCCACACGAAGACCACCACGCCGCCGGCGAAGAGGCCGGGGCGCAGCAGCGGGATCCACACCCGGCGCAGCACGGTCAGCGGACCGGCGCCGCCGATGCGCGCCGCCTCCAGCAGGGCCGGATCGAGGCGGGCGATCGAGGCGGCGGTGGTGAGGTAGAGGAAGGGGTAGAGTCCGAGGGCCTCGATGATGCAGATGGCGGCGAAGCGGTTGCCGGCCAGCCAGTCGTGGGGATGCGCCCAGTCGCCGATGCCCAGTCCGATCAGCAGGGCGTTGAGCGCGCCATGGCGGCCCAGCACCGCTTCGAAGCCCAGCGCACCGACGAAGGGGGGCAGGACCAGCGGCGCCAGCAGCAGCACCTCGGCCAGGCCCTTGCCGGCGAAGCGGTGCCGCGCCATCAGCCAGGCCGCAGGCATGGCGATGGCGCCGGCCAGCAGGGTGGTGCAGGCGGCGATGAGCAGGGCGTTGCCCAGCCCGGCGCGGTAGACCGGGTTCAGCACCGCTTCGCGCAGGAAGCCGAGGGTGAAGCCGCCGCTGGCCGGATCGGTGAAGCCGGCGGCGACGGCGGTGCCCACCGGCAGGAGGAGGAACACCGCCAGGATGGCGGCGACGACGGCGTAGGCGGACCAGCGCAGCATCAGCGGCCCTCCCGCGCCAGGCGTTCCGCCTCGCGGTACTGCGTCCGAGCGGCCTCGCCCCAGCCGCGCAGCAGCTCCAGCCGGCGCAGGGGGTGCGATTTCGCATCGGCAAGCACCGCGGCGGCGTCGGCATAGGCCACCGGCACGCGCGCCAGGGCCGCCGCTGCTGCCGAAAGGCCCCACGTTGCTGCTGCTGCTGAAGGGTGCACTGGCCCTGCCTACAGTAAGGCCCTCTAGACTGGACAGCCGCAGCAGTGACTCAACCTGTCGCTCAGTAAACGAGTGCCTCCTCTGCTGCTGCTGCCTCTGCTGCTGCCGCTGCTGCTGTTGAGTCTGCACTGCCGCACTGCTGCCTGGCACCACAAGGTTTGACTGACCACCACTGCGGCCATCCATCGCTGCTGCTGCAGCAGCAGTGGCA
>JAFLCQ010000216.1 GCA_017302815.1 Planctomycetota bacterium | reverse complement strand
ATTGGCTGCAGGCCCAGGCCCGCCAGGTCGAGCTGATCCGCCTCGCCGCCCTGGCGATCCGCTTCGGCGATGGGCCGCAGCGCTTCCGCGACCAGGCAGCCGCAGTCTAGGCGGCGGCAGGCGGCGCTTGGGTGGCGGCCGCAGGCGGCTAGGCTCGCGCCATGCCTCCAGCAGCCCGGCTGACCGACATGCATGCCTGCCCGATGGTCACTCCGGGCGTCCCACCCATCCCGCATGTCGGCGGACCGATCATCGGTCCCGGAGCTCCGACCGTCCTCATCGGCAGCCTGCCCGCCGCCAGGGTGGGCGACATGTGCGTATGCGTCGGCCCCCCCGACAGCATCGTCAAGGGTTCGGCGACGGTGATGATCGGCGGCATGCCCGCCGCCCGCATGGGCGACAGCACAGCGCATGGCGGCAGCATCGTCCTGGGCCTGCCGACGGTGATGATCGGCGGCTGAGCGCCGCCGTCAGTTGATCATCACGATCGCGCCCTTGATCGCGGTCTGACCGCTGGCGGAGACTTCTGCCTGGGCGCCGCCGGAGACCTTCGCGGCGACGTCGCCCTTCAGGGTGGCGTTGAGGCCAGCGACGGTGGCGTTGGCTGTCGCCTTCACGTCGACATTGGCGTCCGCCTTGATGGAAATGTTGCCGGAGCAGGCGATCTCGATCGCACTTGAGGAAATGGTGATGCTGTTCCCGCCGACCTTCAGGGTGATCTTGGTCGCGGCGCTGATCTCGATCTCGTCCTGGCAGTCGATGGTCTTCTTGCCGGTGACAGTGGTGTCGGACTTGCCCTTCACCTCGACCTTGTGGTCCTTCTTCGCGAAGAGGGTGAACAGTTCGCTGCCGGACTTGTCGTCGAACTCCAGCTTCTGGGTGCCCTTGGTCAGCAACGTGACCTTCTCGCTGCCGTTCTTGTCATCCAGGACGAAGCTGTGCCCCTTCTTGGACTGCAGGGTGATCTTCTCCTCGTCCGGCTTGTCCTGCATCTCCAGCTTTGCACCGCCCATCGACTGCAGGATGGTCTTCTCCTCCTTGGGCTTGTCGCTGATCTCCAGCTTGCCGGCGGCCTTGGACTGCAGGAGGATGCGCTCGTCATCCTTCAGGTCGTCGATGACCAGCTTGGCCGCGGCCTTCGATTGCAGGGTGATCTTCTCCGCATCCGGCTTGTCGTCGATCTCCAGCATGCTGGAGGCCTTGGACTTCAGCGTGATCTTCTCCTCGTCCTGCTTGTCCTCGAAGATGAGGAAGGCGCCGGCCGCGCTGCGCACGACGCATTGCGTCTTGTTGGCGTCCAGGACCTGGCTCGGGTCCTCGGCGTTGTGCAGCGCCCCGGCGATGATCGGCCGGTCGGGGTGGCCGTATTCGTGGGCCAGCAGGACCTCGGTGTTCACCGGCAGAGGGAAGTGGATGCCCTGGGCAGGACCGGCATAGGGCTGGGCCATGCGCACGATCCGGTCCTTGGTCTCGTCGCTATTGAGGATCTTCACCCGGTAGTAGCCATCCAGTTCGTTGCCCTGATCGCCGGCCGTGGCGGTCACGATCGCGGGGATGACGCCGTCGATGCGGGGGATGGGGGTGGTGCGCTGCGGGCGCCACGGCAGCCGGCTGACCGGCATCGCCGAGAACTCGTTGCGGTAGCTGCCATCCTTGAAGCCGTGGGTGATCTCGGTGATCAGCACGTGCTCGTCGTACCCGTCCCTGCCGTCGATCGCAGCGCGCACTCCGGCGCGGAAGCCCAGGGCGTCGCCGGCCCCCACCAGCCGGCAGCTGCGGTTGGCCTGGCGGTCCGCCAGGCGGTTGGCATAGGCGGTGGCGTCCCCATCCGACTGCGTGACGTGGTAGTCGGCTTCATTCAGCTTGCCGGTGGCCCCGGGGGCCATGTTCGACGCGATGGTCTTGCTGCCGGTGGCCGGTGACTTGGGGTGGCTCTCGCTGTAATCCCGCACCGCGGTGTACATGCTGACCACCTCATGGCGGCGTGCGATATGGGTGACCACGCCGGTGTCCGAGCCGATGCTGGCGCCTTCGGGCGAGTAGGTGGATTTCACCGCCGCTGCGGAACCGGGGTGGTGGCTCACCGCGTCGCCGATGACCATGGTGTGCGACGTCTTGGTGTGGGTGAACCAGTAGCTGGCGCCTTCCTGCTCGAGCAGCCGGGAGACGAAGTCGAAGTCGGTCTCCTCGAACTGGGTGACATGGCGCATGGCCTGGCCCGCGGCTCCGGCCGCCTTGATGTCGAACTGCGGCACGCCGCCCTCCTGCAGGACGCTGCGCACGACGTCGATGGGCTTCATGTCGGTGAACACGCGCGAACGGCGGACGTTGCGCAGGAGGCTCAGGATCGGGCCGATCTCGATGCGGTAGAGCTGCTGGCCCTTCTGGTCCTCGCCCAGGTGCTCGACGGCCAGGACGATGCCGTGGGTCCAGCTCTCCTCGTCGTTGCGGGACAGGCAGACGGACACCTTCTTGCGCAGCCAGGCGGCGGGATCGAGATCCCCGGGGTTGGTGGGGGAGTAGGTGCGGGCGGTCAGCGTCGCCAGATAGGGGCGCGACATGCCCTCGCTGATGCTCAGGAGCAGAGGTTCCAGCTCGTCAAGCCCCTTGTCGGTCGCATTGAGCAGCAGTTCGTAGACGTGTTTTGCATCGGCCATGGGAACGGCTCCGCGTGTGGCGGGCACCATGCGGCCGGGACGTTGCCGTTCCAGTGCAAGGGCAGCGAACTGGTGCGCTGGGAATTGGCTTGCGCCCCCACGTCGGGCATCCACAACGCATCGCGTTGAAGGCGCTGGAACGTGAGAACCACGCATGGGATGCGAGATCCTGTGCGTCCAGGAACAGTCGAGAGGAGCCCGTCGTGAAGCCGTCGTCCGCCCCCATCCCCTTCGCCCTCGTCGCGGTCCTGGCCGCGGCACTGCTCGCCGGCTGCGGTGGTCCGCGGACGGTCGAGCTGCCTGTGCGCGGGGTCTCCCCGCTGAATCCGAACGAGGCGCAGGAATCCACCCCGGTCGATGTCCGGGTGTGGGCGCTGGCGGGGGCCGACCGGTTCAAGGCGGCCACCGTCGACCAGCTGTGGATCGACGCCAAGGGTACGCTCGGGTCCGATCTCCTCGACGATCCCCGCAGCTTCACCGTGTTTCCGGGCGCGGCCGGCGACCCTGCGGTGCTGCAGCGGCTGGAAGTGCCCGCCAGCACCAAATTCATCGGCGTGCTGGCGATGTATCAGCGCTCGGACGCCCAGGACCAGCGCGCGACCGTCGCCCCGATCGAGGTGGTCGAGAAGCATGGCCTGGTCCTGACCGGCTTCTCGGTCGCGGTATCGCTGCCGGCGGAGGCCGCCGTCACGCCCGCCGCCAACCCCAAGTAAGCCGGAGCCTCCGTCCATGGACTACGTCCAGCGCGTCCTGTGGCATGAGGGGATGTTCATCACCCCGAACCACTTCCAGCAGGCCGATCGGCATGCGGAATCGGTCCTGGTGCGCGGCCTGCGCAGCGTGCAGCCCACCCTGCGCGGGGTGACCGACCTCGAGATCGACCGCGACGCGCTGGGCACCGGCAGCTTCGCCCTGCGCTCGTGCGCCGGGGTGATGCCGGACGGGACCGTCTTCGGCATGCCCGACGCCGACGAGCTGCCGCCCTCGAAGCCCTTCGAGGCGCTGTTCCCGGCCGATCGCGAGCGCCTGGGCGTCTACCTCTGCCTGCCCGATCGCCGCGCTGGCTCGCCCAGCAGCGATGATCCCAGCCGCCCATCGCCGACCCCGGTGCGCTTCCGCCGTCGCGGCGTGCGCGTGCGCGACGAGGTGCATGGCGGCGCCGAGCGCGAGATCCCGGTCGGCGTCGCGGCGTTCTCGCTGCGTCTGGAGGGCGAGCCCCTGGACGGGACCGTCAGCCTGCGCGTGGCTGAGATCGTGCGCGCATCGGCCGGCGGCTACGCCATCAGCGAGGACTTCTCCCCGCCCGCCCTGTGCTGGGGCGCCGCGCCTCCGGTCGGCCGCCTGCTGAAGCGCATGGTCGACATCTGCTGCGCCAAGGCAGGCGATCTCGCCGCCCAGCGCCGGCAGCGCACCCAGGGCATGGTCGAGTTCTCGGTGTCCGAATCCGCGAACTATCTGCTGCTGCACACCCTCAACGGCGCCATCCCCGGGCTCATGCATCTGGCAGGCAATCCCCGTGCGCATCCCGAGCAGGTCTGGCGCGAACTGGCCCGCCTGTGCGGGGCGCTGCACACCTTCTCGGCCGAGGGGCATCCCCGCGACGTGCCCGCCTACCGCCACGATGATCTGACCGCGACCTTCGCCGCCCTCGATGCCCGCCTGCGCGGACTGCTCGACACCAACATCACCGCGCGCTACGTGCCCATGGCCCTGGCGCGGGCGGCCAACGGGGTGTGGAGCGCCCGCGTCCCCGAGAGCGTCCTGGAAGGCCACCGCTTCTACCTGTCGGTGCAGAGCAGCGCCCCGCCGGAGAAGGTCAGCCAGCAGACCCCCGCCAAGGCGAAGATCGCCTCGGCCGGCAAGGTCCCGCTGCTGGTCGCCCAGGCCCTGAAGGGGCTGGGGCTGACCTACCTGTCGGTGCCGCCGGGCGAGATCCCGGCTCAGCCGGGGTGCAGCTATTTCGAGGTGCAGCGCATCGGCGACGAGTGGAACGGCATCGTCGATTCGCGTTCCATCGGCGTATTCCTGCCGCCCGACTTCACCGACCTGAAGATGGAGTTCATGGCGGTGAAGGAGTGATCCTTCCCTGATGGCGCATCGCGAACCCTGATCGAGGACAGCACGTGGCCCAAGTCTCAGCAGACGTCCCCAGCGCAGCCAGCGGCGGAGCCCTGGTCGAGTGCGCCGCACCCGTCGCGAAGCAGATCGCCGATCTCCACGGCGATGGTGCGCCGCAGGATGCGGTCGCCCTGCGCACCCGCTTCGAGGATCTCTTCCGCTCCTTCGAGGGTCGGGCCATCCGCTCGGGCTACACCGAGGGCGAGGTCGCGGCGGCGAAGTACGCCCTGGTCGCGGTCGCCGACGAGTCGATCCTGCTGTCCAACCTCGCGATCAAGGACGAGTGGCTGAACCGTCCGCTGCAGATGGTGTTCTTCGACGACTTCTCGGCCGGCGAGACCTTCTACGAGAAGCTCGACACCGCCCGCACGAACCGCACCCCCAAGGCCGCCGATGTGCTGGAGGTCTTCCATCTCGCGCTGGCGATGGGCTTCCGCGGCAAGCACGGCGACGCCCGCGGCGCCGAGCGCCGGCGCGTGCTGATGGACGCCCTGGCGTCGGAGATCAACCAGGCCCGCGGCGTGGCGGCCGGCACCCCGCTGTCCCCCACCGGCCTGCCCGAAGGGGCCGCCGCGGTGCCGCGGCGTCTGGGCTTCCTCGCCAGCGGCCCGGTGTGGGTCGTGCCTCTCGCCGTCGTGGTGGTGCTCATGCTCATGCTCATCATCTACGGTGTGCGCAATGACGGCGCGCTCTCCGACATCCCCGTCGACGCACCGACCGCCGGAGCCAAGCCGTGAAGCCCAAGGACCTCATCTACTTCGCCGTCCTCATCGCCCTCTCCGGCGGCATCTGGTTCGGTGGCTACCAGCTCGGCATCTCGCGCAACTGGGTCCTGATCATCGCCCTGACCCTCTTTGTCATCGGCGTCATCACCTGGCTGGTGCTATGGATCCTCGCCTTGCGCCGCGCCGCCCGCATCGAGAAGGGATTGCAGCAGCGGCCGGCCGGCGACGCCGGGCCGGGGGCGGCATCGTCCGCCGGCGGCGAGGCCGAGATGCAGGAGCAGTTCAACAAGTACCTTGCCGCCCTGAAGACCTCGCCCACCGGCAAGACGGCGCTGGGCGAGCTGCCCTGGTACATGGTCATCGGCGCCCCGGGCTCGGGCAAGACCACCGCCCTGCAGGAGTCCGGCCTGGCCTTCTCATCCATGGGCCATGGCCTGCGTTCGATCCGCGGCGTGGGCGGCACGCGCAACTGCGACTGGTGGTTCGCCGACAACGCCATCCTCCTCGATACCGCCGGGCGCTATACGACCCAGCCCGAGGACCACGGCGAGTGGCTGAAGTTCCTCGACCTCGTGCGCGAGGCACGCGGCCGCCGGGCGCTCAACGGCATCATCGTCACCGTCTCGGTCGGCGATCTGATCAAGGGCGATCCCTCGGCCATCGCGGCGGTCGTGCGCCCGATCCGCGAGCGCATCATCGAGGTCAGCAACCGCCTGCGCCTGGTGCTGCCGGTCTACGTCGTGTTCTCCAAGGCCGACCTCATCGGCGGCTTCAAGGACTTCTTCGCCGGATTCGACCGCGCCCAGCGCGACCAGGTGTGGGGTGCGACCATCCCGCCGGCGGAGCGGCGTCCGGCCCGCGACGTGTTCAGCGAGCGCATCGCGCCGCTGACCGCCGCCTTGCAGGCCCGGCGCACCGCCGCCGTGTCGTCGGGATCGCGCACCCCGGCGCAGCTGGCGAAGCTGACCCTGATGCCGGGCAACTTCGCCGCCCTGCAGAAGTGGTTCGGCGAATTCGTCGGCGAGCTCTTCGCTCCGATGCCGATAGCGGACCAGCCGGTGTTCCGCGGCTTCTACTTCACCAGCGCCACCCAGGGCTAGCCGCAACCCCGCCGAGCAAGTCCTTGCCCGCCGCGGCACCGGCGGCGC
>JAFLCQ010000215.1 GCA_017302815.1 Planctomycetota bacterium | reverse complement strand
CTCGCCCAGGGCTCTGGCGCGGGCGGCGAAATCGGCGGCGCGCACGCCGGGCGCGAGGTGGTTCTCGGCCCCCAGGTGCAGACGCAGGCCGCTGCATGCCGCGCGCAGGCTGGCCCAGGCCGAGGTGATCGGATCGTCGGCGACGTCGGGGAAACGCGGGCTGGCCCAGTGCGGCGTCGCCACCGCCTCGGTGACGCCCTGGCGCTGCAGCAGCTCGCACAGGGCTAGGCTTTCGGCGAGCGTCGCAGGCCCATCGTCGACCGCGGGCAGGAGGTGGGCGTGCAGGTCGAGCATGCGCGGGACGTGATGCTCAGCGACCGCTGCTGTCTGTCGAGGACGGTCTCCCGGCCAAGCCTGCAAGGCAAAGCATTGACAGATGCGAAGGTGGGCCATGCTGCATCAGATCGCGTCACCCCATCGCACCTGGTACATACATGCGAATCAACATCGTCCCCGCCCTCATCGCCCTCGCTGCTGGCAGCCATGTGGCGGTCGCCGCTGCGGAAACCGGTCCGGCGGCCCAGAAGCTTGCGGCTTCGCCCGAAAGCATTGCCGCCGAGAAGGTGGTGGTCATCCAGAACATCGTCGTCACCCCGGCCGGCAATCTCGGCTCGGCCGACGGCAGGCACACGCTGCGTCTTAAGGGCCTCGTTGGTGCCGGCTACGATAGCAACATCTATGCCACCGAAGAGGACGTGATCGACGACTACTACGGTCGCATCATGGCCGGCTTCGAATCGGTCCACCGCTACAATGACAGCTTCAGCCTCGGCACCGACGTCCTGCTCGATGGCAAGGCCTATGCGGACAACTCCGACCGCAACTTCGTGGGTGGCCAGGCGCGCGTGAAGGGTGCCTACAAGGGTGAGGCAATAACCGGCAATCTGGCCCTCGACTACCTGCTGATGGATGACCCGCTGATCCAGACCGGCGAGCGCATCAAGCGCAGCTTGTACGGCGCCAACACGGTGTGGGTGCGCGAGATGGCGACCGGCGGCATCGTCGTCAATGCCGACGCCCATCGCACGGACTACCTCGAGGATCAGGGTGGCTTCGTCGCCGAGGACAACAACTACAACAGCTACGTCGCCGGCGTCCGCTACATCCACCAGCACAACGAGCGCACGGCGCTGTGGGGCCGCGTCGGCTTCGGCGCCGACCTCTACGACAACGACAACCGCTTCCAGGATGTGACCTCGGTTTCCGCCGCGGTCGGTGGCGATTTCGCCCTGGGCGACCGTTCCACCGCCTTCTTCGAGGCTGGTGTCGACTCGCGCACCTACAGCGATGAGTTCGCGCCGACCTACGACGACGACAGCGTCATCGCCCCGCTGCTGTCCATCGGCCTCTTCTACCCGATGAACACGCAGGGCGATGTGCTCAAGCTGCGCGCCTTCACCGACGCCCGCAACAGCTTCACCGCCAACGCCATGCAGGTGGTCGGCGGCGAGTTCGACGTGCGCCATCGGATGTCCGAGCAGGTCACCGCCGTGATCAACCTCTCGCAGGTATGGCTGAACGACTACGGCGCCGCCCCTGGCGAGGATGAGGCCAGCCGCTCGACCTTCACGCCGTCGTTGGCCGTCGAATACGCCATGAAGGATGGCGTCGTCCTGCGCGGCACCGGCCGCTGGACCATCAGCGAGGCGTCCAACTCGACCGAGGAAGACTACGATCGCACCGAGGTGTTCGTCGAGACCGCCTTCGCCTTCTGAACGGCCGCCAGGCCGCTTGGATACAGACCCGGAGGCGCATGCCTCCGGGTCTTTCGTTTCCAGGCGGCGGGCAGCTGGGCGATCCTACAACCGCCAGACCTCGAGCCCGGCCCCCGCCAGGGCGGCGCGATCGCAGCAGGCCTTCACATCCAGCAGCGGACCGCCGGGACAGGCTGCGGCCAGGGCCTGGGCGGGCAGGGCCCTGAACTGCCGATGCGCCACCGCCGCGATGATGGCATCGCAGCGCGGCAGTGGGTCGTGCGGCTGCAGCTCGACGCCGTACTCATGGTGGGCCTCGGCGGCGTCGGCGACCGGGTCGCAGACCAGGGGCAGGCAGCCGAAGCGCCGCAGCTCGGCGATGATGTCGACCACCCGCGTGTTGCGCACGTCCGGGCAGTCCTCCTTGAAGGTCAGGCCGAGGATCAGCACGCGGGCGCCCTTGATCGGCCTGCCCTGATTGGCCAGCAGGCGGATGCATTCCTGCGCCACCCAGGCGCCCATGCCGTCGTTGATGCGGCGGCCGGCGAGGATGACCTCGGGGTGGTAGCCCAGCTCCTGCGCCTTGTGGGTCAGGTAATAGGGGTCGACGCCGATGCAGTGGCCGCCGACCAGGCCGGGTGTGAAGGGGAGGAAGTTCCACTTCGTGCGGGCGGCGGCCAGGACGTCGGCGGTATCGATGCCGATGCGGTGGAAGATGAACGCGAGCTCGTTCATCAGGGCGATGTTGAGGTCGCGCTGGGTGTTCTCGATCACCTTGGCGGCCTCGGCCACCTTGACGCTGGCGGCGGGGAAGACGCCGGCGGTGATGGCGGTGCCGTAGACCGCCGCGACCACGGCGCAGGTCTCGGCGTCGCTGCCTGAGACCACCTTGCGGATCTTCTCGACGGTGTGCTCGCGATCGCCGGGGTTGATGCGCTCGGGGCTGTAGCCGAAGGCGAAGTCGACGCCGGCCTTGCGGCCGCTTTCGCGCTCGACCACCGGGATGCAGACCTCCTCGGTGGCGCCGGGATACACCGTGCTTTCGTAGACGATGACCGTTCCTGGCGCGAGGTTGCGGCCGGCGACGGTGCTGGCGCCGACCAGTGGCGCGAAGTCGGGCCGCTTGGCTTGGTCGACCGGGGTGGGCACCGCCACGATGACGAAGCGGCACGAGCGCAGCGCCGCGCCATCGTCGGTGGCGCTGAACGAGCCGTCGGCGACCCGGGCGGCCACCGCGTCATCGCCGCATTCGCCGACCGGATCGCGTCCGCCGCGCAGGGCGGCGATCTTGCGCTGGTCGCGGTCGAGGCCGACGACGCGGAAGTGCCTGGCCAGGCAGATGGCGAGGGGCAGGCCGACGTAGCCCAGGCCGATGACGGCGATGCCGGTGCGGCGGGACTGGAGGTCGGCGAGGAGGTTGGCGGTGGGGTGCATGGCGGGGAGTTCGCTCATCGGCGGGCGGCGGATGGCCGTCTGCGGCGCATGGCACGCCGGGTGAGGCTGATGCTAGCACCCCCGTGCGCGGGGGCACGCACGGGGGGCCGGGGGGCATGGCCTGCGGGGCGGCAGGCCCCCAAAATGGCGTACAGATAAGCAGGATGCGCCACGTAGCGCCGGCTTCAGCCGGCACGGAAGGCTGGCTTTAGCCGGCCTCGGGGCAATGAAGGGAAGTCCATTGCCACTCGGCGGACTGAAGTCCGCCGTCCGTGCCGGCTGAAGCCGGCGCTACGGTCATTGCCCCGCCTTATCTTTACGCCACTGGGCGGCCCCCCCCCGATGGCAGATGGTCCGGTGGGGAGCCGCCAGGGACCGCGTATACCAGTCTGGAACTTGCCAGTCCTGGGCTGTGGAATAGTGTCCCTTGGCCGCCGAGCCATTTCAGCGCGGCAAGGAGATGCGATGCGCCAGTCCCTGGTCGCCACCACGCTTGCCCTGGGTTCCGTGTTCGTCGCCGGGCCGTGCCTGTCTGCAGCCGACGCCGATGCGTCGCCGACCGGCGAGCTGCGCATCCTGCTCGGCATGGAGCCGGGCTACGAGGTCAGCGAGGAGGCGAAGGCGGTCGACGGCTCAACCACCTCCTACGAGTGGGAGGGTCTGGACAAGGACGCCGGCGCCGTCGCGGTGCAGTACGTCACCGAGTTCGGCAATCTCTCGCAGGTCCTCGGCCAGCCGATCATCGGATTCGAGGTGCTGTGTAGCAGCGCCGTCCTGAAGCCGACCGGCTATACCGTCGACGGCGGAACCTACAGCAACGACAACGACGAGGAGTTCAACTACTTCGCCGTCACCCCGACCGCCGTCGTCGGCTGGCGCTTCGCCAAGCCCGAGACCAGCGAGGTCGGCGCCATCGGCGAGCTGCAGCTGCTGGCCGGCGGCACCGTGGTGCGCGGCGAGGTCTCCGACAACTCGGGTGCCAGCGACACCAGCCTCGGATTCGGCTTCGATGTCGGTGCCCGCATCGTGTTCGGCATCAAGGAGGGCGGCTGGACCGGCGCCGTGGTCGGCGGTGCCCGCCGCGGCTGGGCCAGCATCGAGATGGACCGCGAGGGCTCCTACACCTCGACCCTCGACCTCGACCGCATGGGCTACGAGCTGATGCTGGCCGTCGGCCACAGCTTCTGAAGACCGAGTACCGAGCACCCCCGGGGATCCGTATGCGCTTTGCTTTCGCCACCCTGCTGGTCGTGTCCTTCGCCGCTCAGGCGGTGGGCGTCGAGCAGGACACGGTGTCGGTCACCCCCATCAATGCCGAGATCCGCGAGCCGACCAACGGCGCGGGTGATGGCGTGTTCACCAGCGCGTTCACCATCTCGCGCGGGTCGGGGATCACCGGCGATCTGGTGGTCAACATCACGGTGGGCGGCACGGCTGCCGGTGCCGATTACCGGCTGACCCTGGCTGACGAGGTCACGGACGTCACCAGCCCGGGCAGCGATCAGGTGACGATCCCGGACGGCGAGTCCTCGATCATCCTGAGGCTGGCGCCGCGCGATGACACGACGCCAGAGGGCCGCAGGACGGTGATCCTGGGCATCGACGAGCCTGGCGGCGGCTCGGGATCCTATCTGCGCGGTTCGGGCCTCGAGGCGACCGTGGTGCTGGCGGACAACGATCTGGTGCTGGGCTGGAGCATCATCCAGAACGGTGCGGCCGAGGATCTGAAGGGTGCCATGCCGCCCGAGGCGGCGGTGCGCCTGTCCTTCTACGATGTCAACAACGTCCCCCTGACCGGCGCCGATCTGCTGGGGTGGGGCATCACCGACCTGCGGGCCGAGTTCCGCCTGCTGGACGGCAGCGCCCAGGCCGCGCTGAACACCGACTACTTCATGACCATGATGTACCGGCATGCGGGCAGCGCGGGCAGCAGCATCCTCAATGCGCGTTCGGTCAGCCTGGGCACGGGTTCCGAGACCTGGAACCTGGGCACCAAGGTGGCCGATGTCGATATGACCGGCGCCGACGCCGGATCGGTGGAGGAAGGCGACGACATCGTGCCCGTCAATGGCCACGGTATGCTCCAGGTGGGCGACGTGATCGCCTTCGGCACCGAGTCCAGCCGCTACTACGTCATCCAGCAGCTGATCGCGGCGACCACGCCCCCGGCTCCGGCGCTGCCGACGCCGGCGGCGATCAGGCTTGACCGCGGCCTGGATGTGGCCGTCACGGCCGACACGCCGATCCGCAACAACGTCGAGGTGGTGATCACCACCAACAACTCGATCCTCGGCATTCCGATGTCGAACGATTACTTCCAGGTCGATCTCGCCATCACGCCGAAGTACGATGCGGTCGCCGAGGGTGCCGAGCTGATCACCATGCAGCTGCTGTCCAGCCCGGACTACATCGTCAAGTCCCCCAACGATCTCGAGCTGACCCTGGCTGAGGATGACATCCTGGCCTACATCGAGGCGATCGACGATGCCAATCGCGCGACGGTCAATGCCGGCACCCTGCGTGTCAATCTCACCAGCCCGGCGCCGCGCAGCCTGGTGATCCCGATCGAGATCGCTTCCGGAGCGGGCTACGCCGCGCCTGGCGTGGATTATGTCGCCCTGGCCACCTCCATCACCATTCCCGCCGGTTCCTCCAGCTACGATATCGAGGTGGTGCCTCTCGGTGGATCCGGTGTCGATACGGTGCAGATCTCGCTGGTCGACACCGCCGACATCCGCATCGCCGGCAGCGGTCCGTCGAAGGGCCAGACCGCGACCGTCTTCGTGCGCGATGGCGTCAGCGTGGCGGGCTACGGCGATGTGACGATCGCATCCCACGTCGCGTCCACCAGGGATGATGCGGCCGCCGCGACTCCGGCCGCCTTCGCCGTCAGCATCGCACGCAGCGGGAATGACAACCCGGAAGTCACCGTGCCCCTGCTGGTCGGTGGCAGCGCCATTCCCGGTGTCGATTACACGGAACTGCCGGTCAGCGTGGTCATCCCGCGTCTGGTGGTCGGTGCGACGGCTGCCGCCGACGCTGCGTTCATCTCGCTGCGTACGGAAAGCGGCACCGTCAGCCTGCCGTCCGGTACCCCGCTGCGCATCGGCACCGATGCCACGGTCCGCTATCTCGACTCGGATACCACGGTCACCACCACCGCTGCTTACGTTTCTCTGACCGCTGTTGTCGGATCGCTTGTGAACGCCGGAACCACGGTCGGCGTCAACCGCGTCATCGTGCCCGTGACGGCCATCGTCGATGGCCTCGCCGAGGGCTCCGAGAGCGTCAGTGCGACCCTGCTGCGTGCCTCGACCACCGACAATTACACCCTGGGGACGACGACCACGGCGCAGGTCAGCGTCAGCGATGCTGCGGCACCGCCGCCTGTCGATCCGGATGACGGCGGCGGCGGCGGCTCCGGCAAGCCTGCCATCGGCTCCGGCTCGGGCGGCGGCTCCGGTAGCGCGATGTATTGAAATTATATTACGGTTTAGACCAGGAAAATCCATTAACCCTTGAAGAAATTGGTGAAAAGTTTAAGCTTACACGAGAGCGCGTAAGACA
>JAFLCQ010000214.1 GCA_017302815.1 Planctomycetota bacterium | reverse complement strand
TGAGTAAGTGAGGTTCGGTAAGAAGCCGCCGCAACGTGGTGTCTCGTATCTCACCATCAGTTCACTGGTGTCTCCACCACTACCGTCACCGTGCGGGAGTAGAATCGGCCTTCGGGAAGGTCGTTGCTGAACAGCAGTGTGCTTTCGCCAAGCCCGCGTGTGGTGGGGTTTGTTCCGGTAAGGGCGGCGGCAACCGCGGCGACCGGTCCGCGCACGGAGACCGTGGCCGAGCCGGCGACGGGATCGCCCGCTTCCACGCTCAGGCCGGCGGCGCCGGGCAGGCGCACCGTGCCCTCGGCGACCGTCAGGGTGGCGATCAGCTCGGTGCTGTCCGCATCAGCGGCGAGGATGTCCAGCACCGCGTCGGAGCCGGGCAGGGCGGCGGCATCCACGGGCAGGACGGCGGTGGCGGCGTCATCGACCGGCCGCACCGACACGGCGACCGTGACGGGGACGACGCTGAGCTCATCGGCCACCGCGATGGTGTAGCCGTCGGTGCCATGCCAGTCGGCGGCAGGCGCATAGGTCGCCGCGCCGGTGGCGGAGTCGAAGCCGAGCAGCGAGCCGTGGGCCGGCGCAGTGACGATCGACCAGGTCAGCACCGTGGAATCCTGGTCGCTGGCAACCGGCGCGACCGCGACCGCCACATCCTCATCCGTCGCCACCGCCACCGCCGGCGCCACCGGCGCCAGATTCAGGGCGTAGGCCCCCGTCGTCACCAGGCTGTTCGTCCAGCCGGTGCGGGTGGCGATGAGGTTCAGGGTGGTGGCCTTGGTCAGCTGCAGGCCGCCGCTGGGGAAGATCGCGCTGCTGGGGCCCGGGACGCTGGCGCCGGTGGTGTAGCGGATGGTCGCCGACGCGTCGGCGTCCTGCGCCGTGACCAGCGGCCAGGCCGCGTAGGTGCCGGCCGGCGGGGTCGCGGTCGGGGCGGGCACGCGCAGCTTGTAGACCGCGCTGAAGGCGGCGCTGTTCCTCCAGCTGGCGCGCATCGCCACCGCACGCAGGGTCTTGTTGCCCTGGACGGTGATCGGGCCGGTGGCGGTCTCCCCGTTGGTGGCCGAGGGCGCGGTGCCGTCGAGGGTGTAGCGCACGACCGCATCGGCGGTCGCGGTGGCGAGCGTGACCTGCTGCTCGCCGACGTAGGTGCCGGCAGGCAGGCTGGCGGTGACGGGTTCGACCCGCAGCGCGTACGAGCGCGACAGCACGGCGCTGTCCTTGAGGCCGGCCTTCTGCGCCACCGCCTTCAGGGTGCAGCTGCCGGGCAGGACGATCGGTCCGGCGTAGAGGCTGCTGGCCGCGGTCGGGGTGGTGCCATCCAGGGTGTAGCGGATCTCCGCGCCATCGGTGACGCAGCTCAGGCCGACGCTGCGCTGACCGACATAGGTGCCGGAGGCCAGGTCGGCCGTGACCGGGGCGACCTGGATGGTGTAGGTGGTCTTGAATGCCGAGCTGTCCGCCCAGCCGTCGCGGCTGGCGACCGCGCGCAGCACGGTGGTGGCGTCGATGGCGATGGGGCCGTCCGCCACCGCGCTGGCCGACGTCGGCACGCTGCCGTCGGTGGTGTAGCGGATGACCGCCAGCGGCGTGGTGGTGGCGAGGACGACCGAGCGGCCGCCGACATAGGTGCCACCGCGCGGCGTCGCGGTGATGGCCGAGACCTTCAGGGTATAGGTCGCCGAGCGCACGCCGCTGTCGAGCCAGCCCGCCTTGAAGGCGCGCAGGCGGAGCGGCGTGGTTCGATCGACGGTCAGGCCGGCGGCCGGCCATTCCGTGCTGGCCGCCGTCGGCGCGCTGCCGTCGGTGGTGTAGCGGATCACCGCCTCGGCGAGATCGACCGCCGCGGCAACCGTCTGCGGCACATAGTAGGTGCCGCCGGTCGGGGTGACGGTCGGGGTCGGCACGCGCAGGCGGTAGGTGAAGGAGACCACGGCGCTGGCGGTCCAGCCGTCGCGCATGGCGACCGCCTTCAGCGTGCAGCTGCCGGGCAGGACGATGGGCGACGTGGCCAGCGGGCTGGCGGCGGTCGGCGTGCTGCCGTCGAGGGTGTAGCGGATGTCGGCGTCCGGCGACGTGGTCGACAGGGTGACGCTGCGCGAGCCGGTGTAGGTGCCGGAGGCCAGATCCGCAGTCGGCGCGGCGACGGCCAGGACATAGGTGCGGCTCAGTCCGGCGCTGGACGACCATCCGTCGCGCATCCCGATCGCGCGCAGGGTCGCCGAGCGCGTCACCGCCACCGGCCCTTCCGCCAATGGGCTGGACGCGGTCGGCGCGCTGCCGTCCAGGGTGTAGCGGATGCCCACCCCGGGCGAGGCGCTGACGAGGGTGACGCTCTGCGGCGTGTCGTAGGTGCCGCTGGCGACATCCGCCGTCAGGTCGGCCACGGCGAAGGCATAGGCGGCGGTGGCGGTGGCGCTGGGCTGCATGCCGCTGGCGAAGGCGCGCACCGCCAGGGTGGCCGGGGCATCGATGGCCAGGCCGGCGGCGGGCATCACGGCGTCCGCGGCGTTCGGCGTCGTGCCGTCGAGGCGGTAGCGCAGGGTCGCGCCGGCGGTGGCGGTGGCCGCGGTCGCCGTCACGACGTCGCTGTAGGTGCCAGCCGGCGGCGAGACCACCGGCGTCGCAGCCGGCAGCTGCGCTCCGGTGATGGTGATGGACTGGTAGTTCGGGGTGCCCCAGGCGCCGCCGGTGATCGCATCGATCTGCAGGCCGAACTTGCTCCCGGCCTTGGCCCCGGCCAGGATCGTGACCACGGCGTCCTTGGCCGTCTCGCCGGGGGCGAAGGTGAGGGTCCCGCCTGCGGCGGCGAAGTCGACCCCGGCCTGGGCCGACTCGGCATTGGCGTGCCATTGCACCGCGATGGTGGACGTCCAGGCATATGCCAGGGACACGGTGAAGCCGGTGGCGCCGGCTCCGCTGGGGACGTTGGTCGACGCCGGGGTCCACGACACGGCCGGGGCGGTGGCGGGAGGGCCGGACGTGTCATCGTCGGCGATGGTGGCGCTGACGTAGTTGGGGCTGCCCCAGTTCGCCCCGCTGATCGAGAGGATCTGCAGACCGAAGGTCCGCGATCCGCGGTTGTAGGCGTCGTTGACGATGCCGACGCTGACCGCCGTGCGCGACTGGCCGGCCGGGATCACGGTGGTGGTGGTGGCGTCGACGTAGTCCGTGCCGGCGCTGGCGGACTCGGCGTTGGTCTTCCACACGACGGTGACGGCCGACGACGCCGGCGGGGTCACCATGAGGTGGGTGGTCAGGGGACCGGAGCCCTCGGTGACGCTGGGCGAGGCGTCCTGCCAGCGCACGGCCGATTCGCCGGCGTGGAGGGCGGCTCCCAGGATCAGGCATCCGAGCAGTCGCAGCCAGGTCGCGGAGTTCGCGTTGGCAGATGCGAGGGCAGAGTGACGCATAGCGATGATCCTAGGTATTTTGCACGGTCGGCACAAGCGCTGGACCGTCGCTCCTGACGCACGCTCCCTGCCAAAAAATGTCGCCGTCGTCCGCATTTTCGGCCTTGGGGGTGCCTGGATATGCCCGGTTCGGGCAGATCCGCCCGGATGGGCCCAGATGCACCCACCAGGGGTATCATCCGCCATCGCGCAAGCCGCCCCCCCGTCGGGCTGGTCTGATCGGACTCCTGGCCTACCCTGCGACAAGCCTTGTCCCACCTGCCTCCGCCCCCCGCCTGGTCCGTGCTGCGCTGGACGACAGACCTGGGCATCGCCATGGCCGCGCCGCTGCTCGGCCTGCTGCACGCCTCGACCGCGCGCCCCGAAGGCGCGGTACTCCTGGTGCTGCCGCTGTCAGCGGCCTTCGCCTCCGTCCTGCTGCACCTCGACCGCGTCGGCCAACCGGACCGGACCCGGCCGTGGTCGACCGCGCTCAGCGGGACGGTCTCGGTCACCGCCGCCGTCGCCCTGGCCTGGCTCGCGGCCGCGGCCTGCGGCGAGGCGCACTGGCGGGCGCTGTGGCTGTCGGTGGCCATCGCCGCACCCGCCGTCCTGGCGACGCGAGCGCTCCTCGTCCTGGCCATCCTGCGCGGGCCCGAACGCCGCATCGTGCTGGTCGGCCCGCTCGACTGCCGCCTGCGCCTGCGCGAGCATCTTGCGCAGCACCCCGAGCTGGCCTGCCGCATTGTCGCCGAGGTCGGACCCGGCGTCGCGGTCGGCATCGATGCACCGACGCACGGCATGGCGGAGCTGGAGACGATCGTGGCGCAGCTGGATCCGGACGAGGTCCTCCTCTCCACCGGCTTCGACGACCGCCTGCTGCTGATGGAGGCGATGGCGCGCCTGCTGACCCGCCCGCTGATCGTGCGCTATGTGCCGGATCCCGACGCCGTGCCGCTGTTCTGCCCGCGCCCGGCCGACATCGCCGGCCTGCCCGCCATCGACCTGTCGAACGGCCCGCTGACCCCCGGCGCCGAGTGCCTGAAGTGGATCGAGGACAAGACGGTGGCGATGGCAGCCCTGGCCATCCTCGGTGGGCCGATGCTGCTCATCGCGCTGGCCATCCGCATCACCAGCCCGGGCCCGGCCCTCTTCGTGCAGGAGCGCCAGGGCCGCTTCGGCCGCCCCATCCGCGTGTACAAGTTCCGCACCATGCGGATCGACCAGTGCTCGCAGGATCCCACCACCGGGAAGTTCCGCCAGGCCGGGCAGGGCGACGCCCGCATCACCGCCCTCGGCCGCTTCCTGCGCAACACCTCGCTGGATGAGCTGCCGCAGTTCCTCAACGTCCTCTTCGGCGACATGTCGGTGGTCGGTCCGCGTCCGCACGTCCGCGCCCTCAACCGCCGCTTCGCCAACGACATCGGCGAGCTGATGCGCCGGCACTACGTCAAGCCCGGCATCACCGGCCTGGCGCAGATCAGCGGCGCCCGCGGCGAGACGCGCACGGTCGAGGACATGCGCCGTCGCGTGAACCTCGACCTCGAATACCTGCGCGGCTGGTCGCTGTGGCTCGACATCTCGATCATCGCCCGGACCCTGGTGGCGGGATGGATCAACCGTCACCCCTGAGCGCTTGAGGCCCCGGCCCTCGCCGCGACACTGGGCGCGAGGCCCCCATGAGCGAATCCGCCGCCGCCAAGCACGCCAAGCTCGACCCTGACCGCCGCTCGCAGCAGGTCGCCCGCTTCGAGACCATGCTGCGCGAGCGCGTGGTCGGCCAGCAGGCGGCGATCGAGAGCATCCTCGACTCGTTCTCGAAGATCCTCGCCGGCATCCGCAACATGGAGCGCCCGCTGCTGACCCTGCTCTTCCTCGGACCCACCGGCGTCGGCAAGACCGAGACGGTGAAGGCCCTGGCCGAGGCGGTGTTCGGCAAGCGCAGCGCGTTCGTGCGCGTCAACTGCCAGGAGTTCTCCAGCGAGTTCACCGTCTCGAAGCTCTTCGGCAGCCCTCCCGGCTACGTCGGCAACGACGTCGAGCCGATGCTGTCGCAGGACAACCTCGACCGCCACCACAAGGAGGCGCAGGCCGAGGGCCGCGGCGTCTTCGCCGAGGGCGAGGGCAAGATCGCCCGCCTCTTCCCGCAGGTGAAGAGCCACTACCTGTCGATCGTGCTGTTCGACGAGGTCGAGAAGGCGCACCCCAAGCTGTGGAACGCGCTGCTGGGCCTGATGGAGGACGGCCACCTCACCCTGGGCAACAACAAGACGGTCGACTTCACCCGCTCGATCATCGTCATCACCTCCAACGTCGGCGCGGCGGAGATGAGCGAGACCTTGCGCCGCAAGACCATCGGCTTCGAGGTCGAGAGCGACGAGACGACCCTGAACAAGGACATCAAGTCGAAGGCGATCGATGCGGCGAAGGAAGTCTTCCCCTACGAGTTCCTCAACCGCTTCGACGACATCATCTGCTTCAAGGTCCTCTCGCGCGAAGACCTGCGCAAGATCCTCGACCTCATGCTGCAGGACGTCTACAAGCGCCTGCTCGGCGCCCAGGTGCCGATCATCGTCCACTACAGCAAGCCCTTCCTGTCCAAGCTGCTGAAGGAGGGCACCGATCCGCAATTCGGCGCCCGCCCGATGCGCCGCGCCATCGAGCACCTGCTGGTCGCGCCGCTCGCGCGCCTGATCGCCAGCAACCAGGTGAAGGCCGGCGATGTCCTGGCGGTGGGCCTCAAGGACGGCGAGGCCGAGTTCGTCAAGGAAGGCCGCGACGCCAAGACCGCCGGGCTGGTCAAGTAGGCGCTGAACCGCCGGCTCACGCCGGCGTTCACCGCGGCATGCGCGCCGCGCTCCTGCTGCTGGCCTGCCTGCTGGCCGCAGGCGAGGCGGTGCCGACCGTCCACCTCTCCAGCGACCGCGCCTGGTACCGCCCGGGCGAGACGGTGTGCCTGCGCGCGCTGCTGCTGGACGCGGTCAGCCGCGCACCGGTGCGCTCCAGCCTGCCCGCCACCTTCCGGATCCTGGATGCGCAGGGCCGCAGCCTGTGGATCGGCATCGCCGAGATCATCGACGGGGTGGCGGGCGCGTCATGGACGGCTCCGGCGGAGGGCTTCTCGGGCAGCGTCCTCGCCATGGTCGGCGACGCGGCGGTGTCCGAACCACGCCGGCTGCTGGTGGCGCGCAGCGGCGAGGGCCTGGGCGCGTATGGCCCGATAGCGTTGGTCCAGGCAGTCGAGAACGGTATGCACCAGATAGGCGAGGATGATCAGGGTCGCCAACAGCGAGGATAGGTGCTGTTTACC
>JAFLCQ010000213.1 GCA_017302815.1 Planctomycetota bacterium | reverse complement strand
CGCGACATCCCGAGGACGCCCAGGCGCGCGCCCTCCAGGCCCGCCTGGCCCAGCCAGCGGCACGACCGGCTCGTTAGGCCTGCCCGGGGCGGGGTGGACGGATCGGCGCCGCGGGGCACCATCCCGGCATGCTGCCCCATGTCCGCTACCTGCACGGCTTCGGATCCGGGCCCTTCTCCGAGAAGGGGCAGGATCTCGGCCGGCGCCTGGCGGACGTCAGCGCCTCCTTCGCCATCCCCGACCTCGAGGGCGGCGATTTCACCGGACTGACCATGGAGGGCATGCGCGGCCGGGCGGTGGCCGCCTGCCCGCAGGACGGCCGCGTCATCCTGGTCGGCTCCTCGATGGGCGGCTATCTGGCCGCATGGCTGGCCGCCTCGGGGGCGATCGCCAACCTCGCCGGCATCGTCCTCATCGCCCCGGCCTTCGGCTTCACCAGCCGCTGGACGACGATCCTCGGAGCCGACGGCGTGGCGGCCTGGCGCCGCGACGGCAGCCGCCCCTTCTTCCACTACGGCGCGCAGCGCGAGGTGCCGCTCGGGGTCGGCTTCCTCGACTCGTGCGAGAGCGTCCCGGCCGTGCCCGGCGATCCCCGCGTCCCCTGCGCCATCGTGCATGGGCGCGGCGACGAGACCGTCGACCATCGCGCCTCGCTCGACTTCGCCGCCAGCCATCCCGCGGTCGAGCTGCATCTGGTGCACGGCGACCACCGCCTGACCGAGCCGCGGCATGCCGAGCTGATCGCCTGGACCGCCCGCGACCTCATCGCGCGCTGCGGGGCCTGATGGCACTCCCCTTCGCGCCACCCGCGACAGCCGACTTCCACATGCACACCGACGCCAGCGATGGCGAGCACCCCGCCGCCGAGATGGCGGCGGCGGCGGCGCGGGCGCGCCTGTACCGCTGGGCGATCACCGACCACGACACCCTGGAGGGCTGGCGCAAGGTGCGCACGGCGCCCGGTCTGGTCTGCGGTGTCGAGGTGACGGCCGGCGATTCCGGCCGCGAGATCCACATCGTCGGCCTCGGTGTCGATCCCGAGCATGCCGGTCTGCGCGAACTGCTGGCTGGGATCCGCAGCATCCGCATGCAGCGGGTGGACGCCATCCTGCAACGCATGCCTTCCGATGTCCGCCGCGGCCTCACCGCCGAGCAGGTCAAGCCGGCCGAAGCCGACGCCGTCGGACGGCTGCATCTGGCCAAGGCCCTCGCGCGCTGCGGCGGCGTGGCCAGCGTGCGCGATGCATTCCAGCAGCACCTCGCCGATGAGCACATAACCGACACCGGCCTGCCGCCCTTCCCGCCCATCGAGGTGGTGGCGCATGCCATCCATGCGGCCGGCGGGGTGTCGATCCTGGCCCACCCCGGAGCCTATCGCTCGATTCTCGCCATCGCCCCCCTCACCGACCACCTCGATGGCATCGAAGGGGCGCATCCCGGCCTGCCCGACGACCTGCAGCGCGAGATCCTGGAGCTGGCGCAGCTGCGCGGGCTGCTGGTCAGCCTCGGCAGCGACACCCACCGCATCTCCGCCACCCGGCGGCCGGGCGGGGTGCACATCGAGCAGGGCCTGCTCGATCCCCTGCTCGACCGCCTGCGCCGCTGAGCCGACCGGCTCAGGGGTCGGCGGCCGGATCGCGCTCGCGACCGTCGCTCCACACCGATGTCCCGCGCGCCATGGCCCAGGCATGGAAACGCATGGGATCGCCGGTCCACATCGGCTGATGCGCCGCCGCCGGCCGCGGTGGGCCGGCGCATTCCACACGGATGACCGGAAAGAGGTCGGTCGGCGGTTCGGCGGGCAGGCCGGTGATCACCAGTCGGCCGGCGTCCTGCCGCATGCACAGCACGGCCGGCGACCCCAGGAGCCTGGCCGAGAGCGCCTGCGTGCCCAGGCCATCCAGCACCAGCTCGCCGCGCCCATCCCAGAAGCGCACCACCAGGAACATGGTCGCACCGCGGCGGATGATGCGGCCCCAGGTCACCGATTCGCCGGGCTCCGTCCCGCCCTCGCTGCCGGCCAGACAGGATCCGTAGACCTCCATCCACGGCCCGAGCCGGGCGCAGAGCTGCTGGAACTGCGGCGGCAGACGGCCGTCGGCATCGGGACCGACGTTCAGTAGCAGGTTGCCACCCTTGGCGGCCGCATCGGTAAGCAGGTCGAGGACCTGCGCAGCGTCGCGCCAGCGCTCCCCGGCGGCATAGCCCCACAAGCGGCTGGTGGTGGTATGGCAGGCCTCCCACGGACGATGGCGATCGGCGGTGGTGTGGTGCTCGGGAGTGCCGAAATCGCCGAGGACGCGCGATTCCCCGGCCGCTTCGATCTGGCCCGGCGGCGGAGGCGGTGCATCGGGATCGCAGGCGTCCAGCCGGTTGTTCACCAGGATGTCCGGCTGCAGCCGCCGCATCATCGCCAGCAGGCCCTGCGCATCCCAGGCCGCGGCGTTGCGCGGCCAGGCCCCGTCGAACCAGAATTCGCAGATCGGTCCGTAGCGGGTCAGCAGCTCCTCGACCTGGCGGTGGACATAGGTGCGGAACCGCGCCCAGCCATCCGGATCGCGCACCGGTCCCGCCCAATAGGCGGGGATCCGCCAGTCCGCCAGGCTGTAGTACAGGCCGACGCGCAGACCCTCGGCACGGAAGGCCTCGGCGTAGGCGGCGACCGCATCAAGTCCGGCCGCCTGGTGCGCCAGGCCGTAGTCGGTGAGGGCGCTGTCCCACATGCAGAAGCCATCATGGTGCCGGGCGGTCAGCACGGCGTAGCGGAAGCCGGCGGCGCGAGCCGTGCGCGCCCAGGCCCGTGGATCGAATGCGGCCGGACGCCAGGCGCAGGCGGCACGGGCATAGTCACGCTGGTCCATCCCCTCGCGCAGCAGCACCTGCTCGCCGCGCGCATGCTGGGCATATGGCCCCCAGTGGATGAAGAGACCGAACCGGGAATCGGAGAACCAGCGCCAGCGGTCGGGAAGGGTGCTCATGCCCGGCAGCCTCACCGCCCGCGTCGGGCCCGCCATGGCCGGCAGTAGCCGTCCTTATCCGCTGGTAACCGGCAGGTGCATCCTGCGATATCCGCCAGGTCCGATGCCATGGCGACGGCGGAACAGGCGGCCGAAGTGGTAGCGGTCGGCGAAGCCGCCGGCTTCGGCGGCTTCGGCCACGCTCAACCCGGCCTCCAGCCGCTCCGCCGCCAGGTCGAGACGGCGGGAGCGCAGCCAGTCTTGCGCCGGACGGCCGGCGACCCGGCGGAACAGGCGGCTGAAGGCCTTCTCGTGCATCCCGATGCGCCCAGCCATGGCCCGATTGGACAGCGGCGGGAAACCCCGTGCGGCGAGCCAACCGGCGAGCTCGGTCAGACGCGGGTCGGCCCATGCGTCGCCGTCAGGCCGCCAGGCGGCGCGCGCCAGGGCGATTCCCGCAACTGCATGCAGCGCAGCCAGGGCCGCCGGACTCCCGGCATCGCCGGCCTGGGCGCAGGCCCAGAGGCGGCGCAGGCACATGCGCAGCTCGCCGCGCACCGGGATCAGGCAGGCCGCATCCGCGACCGCGCGGATGCGGAGATGGCACCACCAGTGGTCGAACGGGGCGATGTTCTCGCGCTGGAAGCGGCATCCCGGCGGGATGAGCAGCAGGTGCCGCGCGTCGAGGAGCAGGCGACGCCCGTCGACCTGCACCGCCGCCCCGGCAGTCGGATTCCAATACATCACGGCATAGCGCGGGCGCAGCGTACGCAGGTACGGAGCCTCCCACAGGAAGGAGCGCCGCACCCCATGCACCATCGGCTCCATCCATGGCCGCTGCAGGATGTGGTCGGCGGCGGGCATGCGCTGCCACCCATCCTAGCCCCCGCGGACCCGCCTCAACCGACGTTCACGCCGCGCTGGTCCGCGTCACCGCCTTCGAGGTCCACGGCGCCTCGGGCAGGGGCGCGGCCAGCACCGGAGCACCCGCGTCGAAGGCGAAGAAGGCGGCCTCGGCGTCGCCCCAGGTGCGGTCGAGGACCAGGCGCAGGGCGGTGTGGATGCCGTCCACCGGCAGCACCACCAGGCGGCGGTGGTTGTCGCTGACCGTGTGGATGGTGCGCCAGGTGCCGTCGACGCCCTGCGCCTCGATGTGGAAGTCGCGCGGGGTGCCGCTGGGCATGCCGCCGGTCTTGCGCTTGAGCGGGATGCTGCACGGCAGGACGCGCGGCTTGTGCAGCTCGGTGTCGCAGACGATGCGCACGCGGCCGGGGGCGCGCGGGGCGTCGAAGCGCAGCTCGGCCCAGTCGCCGGGGGCGGCGCGCCACCAGTTGTCGCTCTCGCCCAGGCGGCGGTCGATGCCGTTGCGCAGGGCCTCGCCGTCACCGCGGCTGGTGGTCAGGGTGGCGGCGCGGGTCAGCTCGGGGATCGGACGCGCCTTGCCGGGGATGAACTGGTCGTCGTCGAGCAGGATCGACTGCAGCTCGATCAGGCGCTGCTGCCCGACCTCGCGCGGGGTCAGGCCGTGGCGGTGGGCGATGGCAGCGCCGGTGCCGATGGCCTGGCCCATGGTGGCGCAGGTCGCCATCACGCGGGTGGCGCTCATCGCCATGTGCGTGCAGCTGATGTTGCGGCCGGCGCAGTAGAGGTTGGCGATGTTGGCCGAGTAGAGGCTGCGCCAGGGGATGCCGAAGGGCGACGGCGCCGGATGGAAGACGGTCGGGGCGCCCTGGTGCTGGAATGCGGCGGGCGGGTGGTCATCCATGCTCCAGCCGCCGTGGCAGACGATGTCGTTGAACTGGCCGCGCGTCTCGACGTCGGTCTGGGTCATGGTGTGGTCGCCGATGTAGCGCACATTCTCGCGCTTGCCGGGCAGGGCGCCGACCCATTCCAGCTCCCACTTCTTGCCGCGGCCGTCGGGGTGGTTCTTGATCCACGCCCAGGCGCCCAGGGCCATCTTGTAGAGCTCGTCGCGGATGCGGTCGGCGTCGTTCTGGGTGTCCTGCACCCCGCCGATCTCCAGCCACCAGAAGTTGTCGTTGCCGACCCCGCGCGCGCTGAGTCGGTGGTGGTCGAGGGGGAACTGGTGCGCCCACGGCGGGGCGCGGTAGGGCACGTGGTCGGCCGGATCGATCTCGCGCATCTGCAGCAGGATCGAGTTGCCCATGGTCTTGCGGTCGGCGACCTCGGGGGCGTGGCACTCGTTGAACTCGTGGCGGGCCTCGCGGCCCCAGCGCACCTGCGCGCCCGACAGGCGCAGGATCGAGTCGCCCGAGCAGTCGGCGAACTGGCGCGCCTCGACGCGGATCCAGCGCTGGCGGGTCAGATGCCAGGCGCGCACCGAGCGGATGCGCTCGGGGCCGGCCATCTCCACCTCGGTGACGGCGCAGGACAGGATCAGCTCGATGTTGGGGTGGTGGGCGACCGCGCCGTAGAGCACGGCGTCCCACAGCGGGTAGTTCAGCTGGTAGTTCTGGTGCAGGTTGAGGAGGAGGATCTCCTCGATGATGCCGGTCTCCTTGGCATCGCGGCCATGTGCGCCGCAGATCCACATGCGCACCTCGCTGGAGGCATTGCCGCCCAGCACGGCGCGGTCTTGCAGCAGGACGACCTTCAGGCCATGGCGGGCCGCGGCGATGGCGGCGCAGACGCCGGCCATGCCGCCGCCGACGACGCAGAAGTCGGCGCTGATGGTGTCGATGGGGGCGGGACCGGCGGGGCGGGTTGCATTGGTCATATGGTGCTATATTAGCAACATCATTCCGGATGCAATCCCCTGCTCCGGAGTCAGAGGAGGACGCATGCCCGCACAGCCCAACCAGTCCCTGGCCGACGGCGTCGCCCTGCTTGGCGTGCTGTGCTCGCGCGACGGGGCGATCGGCAGCCGCGAACTCGCGCGCCTGATGGGCTGGGAGCCCACCCGCGCCAACCGCCTGCTGGGCACCCTGCGCGACCTCGGCCTGGCCGAGCAGGATGCCGAGCGCCGCTACCGCCCGGGCCCAGGCGTCCACCTGCTGGCGGCGCAGTGCCTGCACGGTTCGGGCCTGCTGACGGCCGCGTTGCCGGTGATCCGCGAGCTGCGCCGTCAGGACCTGGGTTTCGCGGTCGGCGTGCTGTGGCAGGGCTCGGTGTGCTATATCCTGCGCGCGATGGCCGGCCGCCCGGTCGAAGAGGGCATGCATCGCGCGAACCTCTACCCGGCCGAGCAGTCGTCGATCGGCATGGTGCTGGAGGCCGCCAGCGTCGGCGCCACCCGCACGCCGGCGGACGAGATCGCCGCCATCCGCGGCCGCGGCTACGCCATCCAGCGCAATCCCGGCGCACAGACCGGTTCAGTGGCGGTTGCCATCCCTGGCGCCACCGCGCAGTCACCGCCGGTCGCCGCCATCGCCGCCATGGCCGACTATGCCGTGCATGCCCCCGAGACCCTTGCCGCGCTGCTGCGCCCGGCCGCCACTGCCATCGCCGAGCGCCTGCATCGTCCAGCCACGTTCTGATAAACCGAACATTGTTCTCATACCATCCGATGCGAAGGCCGGCCGGCGATTGCGGCGCGACTCCCCGGGCATGACATGCCGGAGATGACCGACACCCTGATCGCCGCCCTGCGCGCCGCGCTGCCCGGCGAGGCCGTGCTGGACGCGCTCGCCGACCGCCTGGCCTGGGCCAACGACGCCAGCATCTACCGCCTGGTGCCGCGCGTGGTGGTGGTGCCACGCGACGCCGACGCCGTGGCCGCCGTCCTGCGCATCGCCAGCGCCCAGCGCGTGCCGGTGTGCTTCCGCGCCGGCGGCACCTCGCTG
>JAFLCQ010000212.1 GCA_017302815.1 Planctomycetota bacterium | reverse complement strand
CAGGCAAGGGCAGGGACTACGGTTTCCCGGCCGGGGCGTCCTCGGCGACCGGCGCCGGGATGAGCTTCTCGGTCACGGCCCAGGCCCGCCAATCGGCGACAGCCTTGGCCCGCTTGGCGTCGTCGTCGCGGGGGTCGAAGGCGAAGTCCTGCTTCGTCGCATCGAGCAGGATGTCGTGGGCACGGCGACGGATCAGGGGATTCGCGCTCTCCAGCCCGCGCAGCAGGGCAGGCACGGCCTGGCGGCCGCGGCCGCGCAGGCGGGACTCGGCCTCTTGCGCCTCGGCGCCGGTGGTGCTGGCGAGATGCTCGACCGACTCGCGATCGGGATCGGGGGCGCTGGCGCCGGCAGCAGTGCCACCGCCATCCTCGGCGGGCAGACCCGGCCAGGCGAAGCGGGCGTGCTCGTCCTTCCACCATTTCTCCAGGGCATCGACCCGCTTGGCGCGCTGATCGGCCGGCATGCCGGGCGAGATGCCCCAGTCGAGGGTGGTGGCGCGCTGCAGGACGCGGACGGACTTGTTGACCACCAGATTGTCGTCGCTGCGCAGCAGCTTGAACAGCACGGGAAAGATGTCCTTGTTGCGCATCTCGCACAGGCCGGCGGCGGCCTCGGCGGCCTCCAGCGGATCGCTGCTGCGCAGCTGCTCGGCGAGGATGCGGTCCTCCGACAGGGCCCAGTTGGCGTTCCACCACGCCTTCGCCTTCTCCGCGGTCAGGTCCTTCTCAGGCAGGCGGGTGATGGCGGCGAGCGCTTCACGGGCGGTCGCCTGCACGTTCTTGGGGCCGCCGGCGAGGAGCTCGATCAGGCGCGGGACGGCCTTCCGCTCGCGCATGCTGATCGCCACCATCGCCAGATGCTCGAGGTCCTCGGGATCGCTGACCGTCTCGCTGGCGCGCATGGCGATGGCGAAGAGCTTGCGCGCCTCGGCCATGCGGTCCTGCTTGCGCAGCTCGATGATCATGTCGCAGGCGCCGTAGACGTCGCCGTAGCCCGGCGTCAGCATGGCCTTGGCCAGCCTGGGCAGCGAACTCGGCCAGTTGTCGGCGCGCAGCAGGGTGGCGACCGCGGCGCCCATGGGATCGGAATCGTTGCCGGCCTTGCGCATCTGCTCGACGTAGCGGTCGATGAAGGGGTTGTCGGCGGGGCCGGGGTCGGCGGCGACGGAGAGGTCCCAGGCGACGTCCTTCGCCGCCGGGCCGGGGCCCGCCGCGCCCGGCTTCGGACCGCCGGCCGCATCCTTGCCGGCGTCCTTGCCACCTGCCGGCGCCTTGGGCGCGAAGGCCTTGTTCACCCAGCGGTCGCCGACCAGGACCATGCCCAGGGCGGTGTTGGCGCCGAAATGGTCCTTGTCGATCTTGAGGACCTGGCGGTAGAGCTGGGTCGCCTTGGTCGGCATGCGGTTGTCGGCGCACCACTTGGCCAGGGCGAACACGCTGTCCGCATTGGTCATGTCGGTGGCCTTCTGCATGTCCTCGAAGGAATCGGCGGCCATGGCGGCGGCGGCGAGGAGGATGGAGATGGCGAGGTGGCGTAGCATGGTGGTAGGGCGGGGAACGCACAGGCTCTCGCCGGGTTCGATGCGGACACGCGGCGAGCCCGGTCCCGATCCGCGCCGTGTCATCTGCCGACGTTTGCGGGCTTGGCATGCCGGGATGCCTCCTACCATGCCCAGCACGGACACCACATGCCCATCCCCTACGTCATCGAGAAGGACTCGCGCGGCGAGCGAACCTACGACATCTACAGCCGTCTGCTCAAGGACCGCATCATCTTCCTGGGTGAGCCCATCGACGACTTCGTCGCCAACGTGGTGGTCGCCCAGCTCCTGTTCCTGCAGAGCCAGAAGCGCGACGCCGACATCACCCTGTACATCAACAGCCCGGGCGGCGTGATCAGCTCCGGCTTCGCGATCTACGACACGATGCAGTACCTGACCTGCGACGTGGCGACGGTGTGCATCGGCCAGGCCGCCAGCATGGGCGCCTTCCTCCTCGCCGCCGGCACCAAGGGCAAGCGCTTCGCCCTGCCGCACAGCCGGATCATGATCCACCAGCCGATGGGCGGCACCCAGGGCCAGGCCTCGGACATCGAGATCCAGGCCCGTGAGCTGATCCGCCTGAAGAAGGAGCTGAACCGCATCCTCGCCGACACCACCGGCAAGCCGCTGGACCGGGTGGCCAAGGACACCGAGCGCGACCACTACATGAGCGCCGAGGAGGCCTGCGCCTACGGCATCGTGGACAAGGTCGTCACCAAGCCGGCGGCGGAGAAGTGACCCCGTGAGCAAGCGCAAGGGCGACACCGGACTCGATAGCTGCTCGTTCTGCGGCCGCCACAGCGGCCAGGTGGACCGGCTCATCCAGGGACCTCCCGGCACCTACATCTGCAACGAGTGCGTCGATGTCTGTTCGACCCTGATCCGCGACCAGAAGGGCGAGAAGAAGAAGACGTCGACCGTCGGCGAGGCTTCGGCCCCCAAGCCGGGGCCGAAGCTGGCCAGCCCGCAGGAGATCAAGAACCACCTCGACCAGTACATCATCGGCCAGGAGCGCGCGAAGCGCGTGATCTCGGTGGCGGTGTACAACCACTACAAGCGCCTGCGCCACAACCAGGTCGGCGCCGGGGTGGAACTCGAGAAGTCGAACATCCTCCTGCTGGGCCCCACCGGCAGCGGCAAGACCGCCATCGCCAAGTGCCTGGCCAAGCTCCTGAACGTGCCGTTCGCCATCGGCGACGCGACCACGTTGACCGAGGCCGGCTATGTCGGCGAGGACGTCGAGAACCTCATCCTGCGCCTGCTCCAGAGCGCCGACTTCGACGTCCCGCGCTGCGAGACCGGCATCATCTACGTCGACGAGATCGACAAGATCGCACGCAGCGCCGGCAACGTCTCGATCACCCGCGACGTCTCCGGCGAGGGCGTGCAGCAGGCCCTGCTGAAGCTGGTCGAGGGCACGGTCGCCAACGTCCCGCCCGGCGGCGGCCGCAAGCACCCCGAGCAGAAGTACATCCAGGTCAACACCGAGAGCATCCTGTTCATCGTCGGCGGCGCCTTCAGCGGCCTGCCGGAGATCGTCGCCCGGCGCCTGGGCGACAAGCAGGTCGGCTTCCGCATCTCCGAGGTCGATGCCGCCCGCACCGCCCTCGAGGCGGACGACGCCGACTACGAGCTGCTGCAGCACGTGCAGCCGCAGGATCTGGTGGATTTCGGCATGATCCCCGAGTTCATCGGCCGCCTGCCGGTGGTGTGCGCCCTGTCGCCGCTGTCCGAGGACGCGCTGATCAACATCCTCTCCGAACCGAAGAACGCCCTGGTCAAGCAGTACCAGGCCCTCTTCGCGATGGAGGGCGCATCACTGTCGTTCTCCGAGGACGCCCTCCGCCTGGTGGCGAAGAAGGCGCACGAGCGCAAGACCGGCGCCCGCGCCCTGCGTGCGATCCTCGAGGAGATCATGCTCGACCTGATGTTCGACCTCCCCGAGCTGGCCAAGAAGCAGAAGGAGTTCCTGGTCGACGCAGCCTTCATCGAAGGCAGACGGGCGATCACCGATCCGCCGGCGAGCCGCAAGTCCGCCTGATGCGCGCTGGCCGCTGACGGCCTGGGCCACCAGCCCGGATCCCAGCGGCCGCCGTGCCGCGCTACGACGCCTGCCAGCCGGGATATCTGGGGCTTCCCACGCCCGGGGGATGCGCACGCTGCATCGCCGCCGCAGCAGCCAGCGGCTGACCAGGACCCGCCATGCTCATCGCCTCCCGCTCCAAGCTCCTCTTCATCGGCGACTCGATCACCGACTGCGGCCGCAAGCGCCCGGTCGCCGAAGGGCTCTTCGACCCGCTGGGCAACGGCTACGTGGCGCAGGTCAACGCCCTGCTTAACGCCTCCTATCCCGACCGGCCGGTACGGGTGGTGAACACGGGGTGCTCCGGCAACACGGTGCGCGACCTCAAGGCGCGCTGGCAGACCGACGTCCTCGACCTCAAACCCGACTGGCTGTCGATCATGATTGGCACCAATGACGTCTGGCGCCAGTTCGACATGCCGCTGTTTCCCGAGGTCGCGGTCACGCCCGAGGAGTACGAGCAGACCCTCGACGCCCTCGCCGGCACCACCAAGCCGCTGCTGAAGGGCCTGGTCCTGATGACCCCCTTCTATCTCGAACCGCAGCCGACCGACGCCATGCGCGCGCGCATGGACCAGTACGGACGCATCGTCATGGCGGTGGCCAAGAAGCACGGCGCCATCGCGGTGGACACCCAGGCCGCCTTCGACCGGGCGCTGAAGCACCAGCACAGCTCCAACCTCAGCTGGGACCGCGTGCATCCCAACTCCATCGGCCACATGATCCTGGCGCGCGCCTTCCTCGACGCGGTCGGGTTCGTGTGGAGCCCGGTGCGGCGCGAGAAGGCCTGACGCCGGCTGCTCATCAGCTGCGCAGCGTGTGCAGGGTATGTCCAGAATGAGCGATCCACAGCGGACGAGGTCCGTTGATCATGGCGACATGCGCACGGACTGGTCATTCGACGTACAATACGCCTTCCCCGTCCTGTTCACCCGCGACGTCTTCGCCGCCGACAACGGCGTCCTGGCCGACCTCATGGCCCCGGCCGACGACCTGCCAGTAGCCAGGGCCGCTGTGTGGATCGACGCCGCCGTGCTGGCGGCGCATCCCGGGCTGACCCGCGACATCCACGCCTGGTTCTCCGCCCACGCCAGCCGCCGGATCGCGCTGGCCGCCGCGCCGGAAGGCGTGGACGGGGGCGAGGCCGCCAAGAACGGGCTCGGGCTGGTCGAGGGCATCGCCCGCACCTGCGTCGAGCTGGGCCTGTGCCGCCATTCCTACGTCATCATCATCGGCGGTGGCGCCGTGCTCGACGCGGTCGGCCTGGCTGCATCGCTCATCCATCGCGGACTGCGCCAGATCCGCCTGCCCACCACCACCCTGGGGCAATGCGATGCCGGTCTGGGGGTGAAGAACGCTGTCAACCTGCTCGGCATCAAGAACCTCATCGGCACCTTCACCCCGCCGTGGGCGGTGGTCGATGATGCACGCTTCCTGGTCAGCCAGGACGACCGCACCTGGCGGGCCGGGCTGGCCGAGGCGGTGAAGGTGGCGGTGATCAAGGATGCCGGCTTCCTCGACCGCATCGAGGCGCTGGTGCCCGCCCTGGCCGCGCGCGACCTGGCGGCGATGGAGGAGGTCGTGCAGCGCAGCGCCGAACTGCATCTGCAGCACATCACGACCGCCGGCGACCCCTTCGAGCACGGCTCCTCGCGCCCCCTCGACTTCGGCCACTGGTCCGCGCACCGCCTGGAGGTCCTCACCCACCACCGCCTGCAGCATGGCGAGGCGGTGGCGATCGGCGTGGCGCTGGATGCCTGCTATGCCGCCGCCATCGGGCGGCTCGAGGATCGCGATGCGGAGCGCATCTGCGGCGTCCTGGCGGGTCTCGGCTTCCGGCTGTGGGATCCCTGCTTCGACCTGCGCGACGCCGACGGCCGCAGGCAGGTCTACGGTGGACTGGCGCAGTTCCGCGAGCACCTCGGCGGACGGCTGACCCTGGCCATGCCCGCGGGACTGGGCCGCCGGGCCGACATCGACAGCTTCGATGAGGCGGTCTGCGAATCCGCACTGGAGCGCCTGCGGCGACTGCAGCGGCCGGTCTCCCGTGGCGGTGTTCCAGCATAGGGAACAGTGTTCGCTGCGCAGTCCAGACCTGGGCGAGAATGGTGAGGTCTTTATCTGTAGATAACTCATGCTATCTACATGAATATCCACCGTGCCGCATGTCTGAGCCTGATCGCCGGCCTCTCCATGCTGGCGGCGGGTGAGGCCGCCGCCGTCCTCGGCCATGACGAGGCTGCCGCCTGGCGCCTGCTCAACCAGCTGCGCAGCGACCCGCGCAGCAGCACCTTCGCCATCACCGCCCACATCCAGGCCGGGAACGCCGGCTTCGGGACCTATTCGCCGCGCATCGGGAATTTCGACTGGGCCCACGCCACCGGCCGCATGGCTGCAACCCGCCCCCTGCCGCTGGATGCCCAGCTGAACGCCATCGCCCGGGCCCTGCTGGCGAAGCAGCAGGATCCCCCGGAGCGGAAGCCGATCGACGTCACCGCGCTGCTGGCAGGCGCCGGACGCCAGGCCGGGGATGCGGTCCTGGCGCTGCAGTCACCGCCGTCACCGTCCCTGCCGATCGCCTTCGCCCGGGCGATGCTGCGCATCAACGGCATCCGCACGAGCACGTCGCGGGATTCGGCGACCTTCGACGCGGCGCGCGTCCTGGATCCCGTGTGGACGGAGGCCGGGGTGGCATGCCGCACCTCGCCGGCCGGCGTCGCGGTGGCGTTCATCCTCGGCTCCAGCCCCGCCGGCAGGGCGGTGAGCGGCGTGGTCTACCAGGATGAGGATCGTGATGGCGCCTGCAGTCCCGGCGAGGGCATGGCGGGCGCCGAGGTGCGGATCGGCGAGCTGCGCACCACCACATCGGCGGGCGGGATCTGGATGCTCCGTCTGCCCGCGGCAGGTCCGGCGACCGTGGCCTTCGCCACCCGCGACGGCTCCGCCCAGCGTCCGCTGGCCGAGGATGCCGCGATCGCCGACTGGAGCGTGCCGCTGCAGGCGGACTGCACCCAGGCGGATCGGCTGCTCGCGGCCGTCACCGCGGCGGGCGGCGAGCAGGCGCGGATGCGCGCGCGGGTGCAGCTGCTGCTCGGGACGCGATCCGCCCGCATCGACGATGACCGCCGCGCGCGCGTCG
>JAFLCQ010000211.1 GCA_017302815.1 Planctomycetota bacterium | reverse complement strand
GACGGCAGGCGCTGGGGCGGGGGCGGGGACCGGCGCAGGAGTGGCAGCTGGCTCCACGACCGGCATCGGCAGCGGCGGCACCGGCGTCGTGATCACCGGCGGGGGCACCACCACGGGCGGCGGTGCCGGGCTGGGCGCCGGGGCGTCACCGCCAGCGGCATGCCGGCACCAGCCCAGGATCAGGCATACCAGCACGATGGCGAGGCTGGCCAGGAGCTTGAGGCGGGACAGGCGGCGCAGGTCCATGGGGTGGCCAGGGATAGCGTCACCGGGGCCCGGGGAAAGCCCCCCTGTCCGCTTGGCACCCCGCTTGCGTCGTCCCCGGACCATGAAGCCGATCGCCACCACCGACAGCCTGCCGCTGACCTGCACCCGCGAAGGCGCCTGCTGCTTCGGGGCGGTGATCCGCATCACGCCCTGGGAGCTGGCCGTGCTGGCCCGGCACGTCGGCGAGGAGGCCGCCGCCTTCCGCGATCGCCACACCTGCGACGGCGGCACCGCCATGCGCCTGGACGGCGAACACGACCGCCTCGGGCACCGCGCCTGCACCCTCTACCGCGGCGGCAGCGGCTGCAGCGCCCACCCCGCCCGTCCCCTCGCCTGCCGCCTCTTCCCCCTCGGCCGCCAGCGCGTCGACGGCATCGCCCGCTACCACCATCCCGGCCGCACCGTCGGCTGCGCCGAGCTCTGCCCCGCCTCGCAGGCCCTGCCCGTCCTGCGCGTCGGCGACTACCTGGCGCAGCAGCAGGTCTCGGCGGGCGAGGCGGCCCACGACGCCTACGCCGCCTTCCTCGCCGGCCTGGTCGCCACCGCCGGCGGCCTCTGCCGGCATGCCGGGACGGTGGGATTGGAGGAGGCGCTCCTGCAACGCGCCGCCGCAGCCCCGGAGGCGCGCATGCGCGCCGTGCCCACGGCCTGGTTCGAGCTGCTCACCGCGCCCAGCCTGCCCGTGCCGCTCGACGAGCCGCACCTGTGGGTCGGGGCGCACCGCGCCCGCGTGGCGCAGGCGGTGGCCACCGGCTGGCAGCTGGACGGCGACATGACCGACACCGCCCTGGTCATCGCCACCCTGGCGCTGCACCTGGGACCCACCGTGGGGACCTCACCCGAGCTGGTCGCCCAGGCCATCGCCACCACCGCGCGGGCGGCGGCCTAGATCGCCTCGGCGACCAGGTCGACGCCGCTGGTGCCGGTGACGCGCACCCGCGCCCACTGCCCGACCTCCAGCCGGTCGCTCTCGACCAGGGTGACGTTGTCGACCCCGTGCGCCTGGCCGTAGTGGCGGCAGGCGAAGACGCCGAAGTCGCGCTGGGCGTCGACCAGCACGGTCAGCTCGCGGCCCTGCCAGCGCGCCAGGCGCTCGATGTGCAGGCGCTGCTGCTGCTTGGCGAAGGCCTTGTGACGCGCGGCGATGGTGCGGGCGGGGATCTTGCCCGGCATCTGCGCCGCCGTGGTGCCCTCCTCGTCGCTGTAGGGGAAGGCGCCGACGTGGTCGAAGGGCTGGCTGCGCGCGAAGCCCATCAGGGTCTCGAAATCCTCCGCCCGCTCGCCGGGGAAGCCGACGATGAAGGTGGTGCGCACGACGATGTCGGGCATGGCGCGGCGGATGGCGTCCAGGCGCTCGGTGATGTGCGCCAGCTTGGTCTTGCGCCCCATCTGCGCGAGGGTGCGGTCGCTGGCGTGCTGGATCGGCATGTCGACGTAGCGGCAGACGTTGGGGGTCTGCGCCATGGCGGCGATCAGCTCGTCGCTGAAGTCGTTGGGATAGCAGTAGTGCAGACGCACCCAGGAGTCCGGCGCGGCGGCGGCGACCGCGCGCACCAGCTCGGGCAGGCGCATGGCGCCGTAGCGGTCGCGGCCGTAGTAGTCGAGGTGCTGGCTGATCAGCACGATCTCGCGGACCCCGCGCTTGCCGTAAGCGCGCGCCTGCTCGACCAGCTCCTCGATGGGGCGGCTGACGTGCTTGCCGCGGAAGAGCGGGATGGCGCAGAAGTTGCAGGTGTTGTCGCAGCCCTCTGCGATCTTGAGGTAGGCGAAGTGCGGCGGGGTCAGCTGGCTGCGCTGGTCGTGCCGGGCGCGGTGCGACTTCAGGCCGGGGAAGTGGCTGCGCACCACGGCGGCGAAGCGGTCGTAGTCCTTGAAGGTCACCCACTGGTCGACCTCGGGCATGTCGGCCTGCAGCTGGGTGACATATCGCTCGGTCAGGCAGCCGGCGACGAAGAGCTTCGCCCCCGGCTTGCGGTCCCGCGCGGCCTTCAGGATGTGCTCGATCGACTCCTGCTTCGCCCCTTCGATGAAGCCGCAGGTGTTGACCAGCACCAGGTCGGCGGCGCCGAGCTGGTCGGTCAGGCCGATACCCACCGTCTTGAGGGCCGAGACCAGATCCTCGGAATCGGAGAGGTTCTTGGAGCAACCGAGGGAGATGAGGGCGGCCTGGGGGGCGGACATCGCCGCAGCATCCAGCGGGGGACGCTTCGCCAAGCGGCAGCGGAGGCACCTTGCCATGCGCCCGTCGCCCGGGAACATGCCCATGCACCCCAGGAGCCGCATCGTGGCCAAGAAGTCGGTACCCGGTCTCACCCTGCGCATGGCGACCGCCGACGACGCCGAGATCCTGAACGAGATGATCTCGGCCTTCGCCACCTACGAACGGCTGCCCAACGCCTCGACCGTCGACAGCCTGCGCCACGAGCTGACCCGCCAGGATCGCGTATTCGAGGCCGTCATCGCCTTCGTCGACGGCCGCGCGGTCGGATTCGCCGTCTTCTTCCACACCTATTCGACCTTCATCGCCAAGCGCGGCCTCTACCTCGAGGACATCTACGTCCGCGAGGAGTACCGCAACAAGGGCGTCGCCACCGCGCTGCTGAAGCACATCGCCAAGGTCGCCACCGAGCGCGGACTGGGCCGCGTCGAGTTCACCGTCCTGCTGTGGAACACGGTGGCGATCGAGTTCTTCGAGACCCTGGGGGCCACCCCCAACAGCGCATGGACGACCTACCGCCTGTCCGGCGAGTGGCTGCAAAAGCTCGCCGCGGACTGATCCGGTTTTCACACGGAGCACCAGAGGAACCAGAGCCGCATCCAGCAGATCGAGTGATCTGCGATGTCTTCGTCCTCTGGGCCCTCTGGTCCTCTGTGTAGATCCTCGCCCTATTTCAGCTTCGTCACCGTCACGCTTTGCAGGGCGTAGGGGCCGCCGGCGAAGCGGAAGCTGAAGGCCCAGGTGTTGACGAACTGGCAGTCGTCGATGCGCCAGGTCGCCTTGTGCCACTGCGTGGCGTCCTCGGGGATGTCGAAGGGGGCCGGCTTGCGGTAGCCGCTGGTCGATTCGTATTCGAGGGCGAGCACCGGCTTGCCCTTGCCGGCGTTGCGCTTGACCAGCGCGGTGATCTCGATCGGCACGGTGTCGTAGGACAGGAAGCCGGGGTCGACGACGTAGACGTTGCCGCCCTTGGGCACCTCGCCGGCGCGCGCGTTGCCGCCGTAGGCGACGATGTCGGCGGCGATGGCGTCGGCCGCCATGGTGTGCAGGCCCTTCTCCTCGTAGGTCTCGCCGAAGCTCACCGACACCGCGGACGCGGCGGTGAAATCGCCACCCCACGGCACCGGCCTGCCGCGGTTGGCCTTGGCCTGCGCCACCAGCCGCTCGGGGACGCCGACCACCAGGATCGGCGCGATGCCCAGGCTGGTCTTCGATGATGTCCGGACCTCGCCGGTCGGCGGGTCGACGATCTGCACCTCCTGGCCGAAATCGACGTCCTCGGGCTTGAGGGTCGCGGCCCAGGTCGCCAGCACCGTCCCGGCCGCACCCTGGAAGGCGAAGGCGTAATGGCGGTCGTTCAGCATCACCCAGCCGAGGTACTGCGGATGGCGGCCGAGGTGGCGGATGAGGTTGGCCAGCGCGTGGTAGGAGGGCCGCTTCGCCCCTTTGTTGTCCAGCAGGCCGAGCGGGCCGCTGTCGCCGTCCATGCCCTCGAACCACTGGATGCAGGCCATGCCCTGCGCCATGCCCATGACGTAGACCTTCACCACCGCATGCGCCTGCAGCTCGACCCCGCTGAGGCCGTGCTTGCCGTGCTTCACGTCGTAGCCGACCTCGGTGAGGATCACCGGCACCTCGGCCTTGGCGGGATCCTGCGCCCGCAGCATCTTGCGCAGGGTCGGGACGATGCTCAGGAACAGCGGTTCGGTGCCGGGATGGTTGATCACCGTCCCCAGCAGCTCGTAGGGATGCAGGGTGATGTAGTCGTAGTGGCCCTTGGCGCCCGCCTTCACCGCCTGGTCGAGGTAGTTGATGTGCGCCGACTTCGCCGCCATGCCGACCAGGGCATCGGGGTTCGCCGCCTTGGCGGCGACGTAGGTCGCCATGACCACCTTGGCGTAGTCGCTGGCCGGCGCGTTCTTCGTCCCGTTGGGCGGTTCGTTCCAGCATTCGAAGTGCTTCACCCGGCCCGTGGTGTGCTTCACCACCGCGCCGACCATGGCCGACCAGGCGTCGATGCCCTTCAGCGGCAGGCCGCCCTTCTCGTCGACCGTGTTCCACTTCGGCAGGCCGTTGAAGATGATGCCGCTGCTGACGCCGATCGAGTCGAGATAGTCGAGGCGGGCGTCGATGATGCTCCAGTCCCAGGTCCCGGCCTCGGGCTGGGCGGCCCAGCCGCCGGTGCAGGCGCGCAGGTCGCGCACCCCGATCTCCGCCATCTGCGGCATCCACTTGGGATGGTCCTTCGAGCGCATCGCGCTGCTGCCGATGCCGAAGGGGCTGAGAACGGGATCCTTGGCCACCACCGCCGGCGCCGGCGGAGCAGGCGCTGGAGCCGCCTCGCCGGCCGCGAGCGGCGCCGCCAGGAGGGCTGGGACGAGCCATGGAAGGAGCTGGCGGACGGGCATGGGATGGACCTCGATCGACGAACGGCTGCGGCATGATCCTAGGACGATTCGACGACTGCCAAACGATTGTGCGTGTGATCCACCCATGCCGCTCCGGGTGTGATGCGGATCCACCGGCCCGGGCCTGGGCCCTGGGCCGGAGCCGCCGCCGCGCTATCCTGCCGCGCTCCGGAGCCGTCATGCCCGCCCCCATCATCTCCCTCCCGCCCGACCGCATCCCCCGCCGCTGGTACAACCTCGCCGCCGACCTGCCCAAGGCGCTGCCGCCGCCGCTGGGTCCGGACGGCCAGCCGGTGCGCCCCGAGCAGCTGGCCCCGGTCTTCCCGATGAACCTCATCGAGCAGGAGGTGTCGACCCAGCGCTGGATCGACATCCCGGAGGAGGTCCTGCAGACCCTGCTGCAGTGGCGTCCGACCCCGCTGCGCCGCTGCTACGCCCTGGAGAAGCACCTCGGCACCCCGGCGCGCATCTACGTCAAGGATGAGAGCGTCAGCCCGGCCGGCAGCCACAAGCCCAACACCGCCGTGCCGCAGGCGTGGTACAACCGCGAGTTCGGCATCCGCAAGCTGACCACCGAGACCGGAGCCGGGCAGTGGGGCAGCGCGATCAGCTACGCCTGCAGCCGGTTCGGCCTGAGCTGCAAGGT
Organism: Planctomycetota bacterium; assembly: GCA_017302815.1. GTDB lineage: Bacteria > Planctomycetota > UBA11346 > UBA11346 > UBA11346 > UBA11346. Next base: position 1,242 of record JAFLCQ010000211.1, on the reverse strand, counting down.
GTTCATGGTCCGCGTCAGCTTCGACCAGAAGCCCTTCCGCAAGACCATGATGCAGGTGTGGGGCGGGCAGTGCGTCGCCAGCCCCAGCAGCGAGACCGCTGCCGGGCGCGCGGTGCTGGCCGAGAACCCGAACTCCCCCGGTTCACTGGGCATCGCCATCAGCGAGGCGGTCGAGGCGGCGGTGACCGATCCCACCGGCGGCACCCGCTACGCCCTCGGCAGCGTGCTCAACCACGTCTGCCTGCACCAGACCGTCATCGGCCTGGAGGCGCAGGAGCAGCTGGTGCTGGCCGGCGAGAAGAACCCCGACGTGGTCATCGGCTGCGCCGGCGGCGGCTCCAACTTCGCGGGCGTGTCCTTCCCCTTCATCCGGGAGAAGATCAACGGGGCGCAGATCACCATCATCCCGGTCGAACCGGCCAGCTGCCCGACCCTGACCAAGACCCCCTACACCTACGACCACGGCGACATCGCGCGCATGACCCCGCTGATGCCGATGCACTCGCTCGGCCACAGCTTCGTGCCCAGCCCGATCCACGCCGGCGGCCTCAGGTACCACGGCATGGCGCCGACCGTCAGCTGCGCCCAGGAGCAGGGCCTGCTGTCACCGCTGGCGGTGGACCAGCTGGAGTGCTACGCCGCCGCCGTGACCTGGGCCCGGGTCGAGGGCAACATCCCCGCCCCCGAGACCAGCCACGCCCTGGCGGCGGTCATCCGCGAGGCCGAGAAGGCCAAGCAGGAGGGCAAGGCCAAGGTCATCCTCGCCTGCTACAGCGGCCACGGCCTGATGGACCTGGTCGGCTACCAGCGCTACCTCAACGGCGAGCTGCAGGACGTCGGCATGAGCGACATGGAGGTGCAGAAGTGCCTCCACCGCATCAAGGACCACCCGAAGCCGAAGCTGTAGCATTGCCGCGCATTGCCACACGGGGTTCGGGGTTGGGGGCATTGCAGCTCATTGCCACCCGGGGTTCGGGTTGTGGTCCGCTGCGTCTTCCGCATGACGACCCCAACCCCCAACCACCAACCCCCAGGGGCAATGCCACCCGGGGTTCGGGTTGTGGTCCGCTGCGTCTTCCGCATGACGACCCCAACCCCCAACCCCCAACCACCCGGGGCAATGATCGCCAATGCTCTCCGAGCTGTTCGCCGCCGCCGTCACCCCCTTCCCGCGCCCCGCCCGGCGCATGGGCTACCTGCGCGAGCAGATCGCCATCCGCGCCCGCGAGCGGCGCTGCCGCA
>JAFLCQ010000210.1 GCA_017302815.1 Planctomycetota bacterium | reverse complement strand
GCCGGCCACCGTGCATGCCGACGGGCGGGTGCTGCTGGACGCCCCGGCGGCGCGCCCAGCGCCCGGCCAGGCCTGCGCAATCTACGACCCCGCCGACGACCTGTGCCTGGGCGGCGGCTACGTCGCCTGACTACGAGCGGTAGTCCGCGTTCTCGCTGATGTACTCGTGGGTGCGGTCGGCGCCCAGCACGGTGGCAGAGGCCGCGCCGGCGTTCAGCTGCACCTCGACGACGATGCTGCGCTCGTGCGGCGGCCACGACACCGGCGGACGGAAGGTCAGGCCGTCGGCCGGCGGCACGCTGGCGTAGAGCTCGGCCGCGCGCATGTGCGCGACCAGGGCCTGCTCCTTCTGGCGGTCGAGGCGGAAGGCGCCGTCGGCGAAGACCTCGATGCCGCCCACTGCCAGGCGCAGGCGCGACAGGTCGAGGCCGGGGAAGCGCGGGCCGGCCTCCTTGCCGATGGCGCAGACCAGGCGGCCGACGTTGGGGTCGTTGCCGCACAGGGCGCACTGGAAGAGCGGGCTGTTGGCGATGCTCTTGCCCAGCGCGACGGCGGTGGCTGCGTCGGGAGCGCCGCTGACCTGGTAGCGCACGACGTGGTGCACGCCCTCGCCGTTCCTCACCACGTCCTCGGTGAGGTCGGCGCAGACCTGCCTGAGCGCGGCGCGGAAGGCGACGCTGTCGGGGCGCCCACCCTGGCCGCTGCTCCATGCCACCACCGTGTCGCTGGTCGAGGTGTCGCTGTCGATGCTCATGCGGTTGAAGGTGTCGCCCACCGCCTCGCGCAGGGCGGCGCGCAGCTCGTCGCGCGGCACCTGCAGGTCGGTGAGGATGTAGACCAGCATGGTCGCCAGGTTGGGCTCGATCATGCCCGCGCCCTTGGCGATGCCGACGATCGAACCCTGCGGCAGGTCGGCGCGGCGGATCTTGGGGTAGAGGTCGGTGGTGCAGATGCCCTCGGCCGCGGGCAGGATGCCCTGTGCGTCGGACAGCGCCGCCACCGCCGCCGGGATGCCGGGCAGCATCTGCGCCACCGGCAGCTTCCAGCCGATGACGCCGGTGCTGGAGGGCAGCACGGCGGTGGCCGGGATGCCCAGCAGCCGGCCGGTCTCGGCGCAGATCGCCTCGCTGTCGGCGACGCCTCCCGGCGCGCAGACGTTGGAGATCTTGTTGTTCACCACGATCGCGCCCAGCGCCGGCTCGGCCAGGCGGCTGCGGCCGATCGTCACCGGCGCGCCAGGGAAGGCGTTGCGGGTGAACATGGCGGCGAAATCGGGGGTCGGACGCTCGCCCGCGATGATCGTGATCGCCATGCGCGAGGGCTTCGCCGCCTCGGCGGGCGTGAAGTCGAAGCGGGTGACGCCGACGCGGAAGCCGCGCGGCAGGGCGGCCTGGCTGCAAAGCCAGGCGCGGTGCGCGTCGCGGGTGGCGAAGGTCAGGTCGGTGCTGGGCATGGCGCGCGGAGTGTCCGGCGCACCAGCGTGGTTCAACCCCGCGCCGGCGCAGGCGCCCATGCCCGGTGGGAAGTCCGCAGGTGATTGCTACGATTCATGTTAAGGTCTGCGGCGAAGGATCTTCGTGTCACAAAAACCCGTGTTACCAGTTCATATATGAAACCGGAGCCGATCATGCCCAGCCTCCGTCTCCTGTCCGTCATCTGTCTCGCCCTGCTGTCAGCCGGCGGTCTGGCCGGTGCCGACCTGCCCACGCCGCAGCAGGTCTACGATCGTGCGATGGGCAACGGAGCGCTCAAGAACTCGACCGGCGAGCAGTTCACCTGGAACGCGGCCTTCCGCGCCCACAGCTTCCATGAAGGGTGGGTCGCGACCGGACGCACGGATCCCGCATGGCTGGAGATGGCCCAGCGCTACTTCGACTGGTGCCTCGAACGCGGCGTCTCCGACGATCCCGACGGCTTCCCCGGGACCATCGGCGCCGACATCGGCACCACCATCGACAAGGCCGACACCGTGGCCGACACCGTGGTCGGCGATGCCAACATGGCGTGGCCGCTGCTGGAGTTCGCCGAGGCGGTGCGCTCGGACGCCGCGCTGCGCGAGCGCTTCGGCGCCCGCGCCGACGCCTACATCGCCCTGGCGACGCGCATGTGCTGGGAGAAATGGAACCGGCGCGGCTGCTACCAGCAGGACAGCCTCGGCTGGGGCAGTTACCGCACCTATGACAAGGCGATCGCCAAGGCCGACCGCGCGAGGTGGGTGCCGCGTACCGAGGTGATCAGCGACAATCTCAACAAGCACTACAAGGCGGGCATGGTCTTCCTGCACCTGTGGCGCCTGACCGGGAAGGACGAGTACCGCGACCGCGTGCGCGCGATCTTCGGCCGCGCCAAAGCGATGTTCCGTCTGCTGCCCGACGAGGATCGCCTGGTGTGGAACTTCTGGATGCCGCACCGCTCATACGACATGGCCGGGACCAGCCCGCGCAGCTGGGTGGCGGTGCATCCCGATCGCCCCGGCTACCAGGCCTTCGAGGCCGGCGCCTTCCTCGCGGTCTATGACGCCGGGCTGGTCTTCGACCGCCAGGACATCGAGCGCATCGTGCGCACCAACCGCTGGATGATCGCCAACGGCATGCAGTCCGCCGACGGCACCTCGAAGGCGGGCACGGTGTGGGACGATCTGTCCAGCCTGGATCCGGAGATCCGCCGCGCCGCCGGGTCGAAGGATCCCCTCCACGCCGCCTATCTCGACGCCCTGGTGGCGCAGCGGAAGGGCTACGACCGCCTGCATGCCAGCGAGGCCGCGGCCCTGGTGACGCGCGTGCCGGTGCAGCCGGGCCGGCGCATAGGCGCCGCCCTGGCGATCCCCGAGGTGGTCGAGCTGGCCAACGACGACCGCATCCGCCTGCTGGCGCGGATCTACGAAGCCGGATCCCTGGAGATCGATCTGGTCTCAGCCGACGGCGGCACGGTGCTGGGCCGGTTGCACCAGGAACAGGCCGATCCCAAGCAGGGGGTCTACGTCTGCCCGCGCTGGGACGGGACGAATCCGGCCACCGGGCGCAAGGACGCCGGCAGCTACCTCGTGCGCTGGACCCTGAACGGAGAGTCCCGCACCTGGCCGGTCGCGGTGGTGCAGGGCGTGGCGCGGCCGAAGGCGGCAGGCATCGCTGCGATCGAGCCCGGTGCCCGGCTCGCCTACGACTTCGAATCGGCTCCCGATGCGCGCTGGGAGCTGCGCGGCGGTGCGACGCCGGCCGAAGGCGAGAAGTCGCAAGGCGCACGGGCCCTGCGCGTCGCCCACGCCCAGTCGGCGAGGCTGCGCTTCGGCGCCGAGGATGACCTGCCGGTGCGCATCTCCTTCGCCGCCTTCGACGGCGGCGCCCGCAGGGGCAAGAAGGCTGCGCTCGGCCAGGCCTTGTGCGTGCAGACCGCCGACGGGAACCTGTTCGCGCTGCGCCAGGTCTGGCGCCCCTACCTCAACGGCGATGGCGAGTGGTGCTGGATGAACAACGGCGAGAACCAGTGGTTCAGCCCGCATCCCGCCGGCATCCCGCGCAGCCAGGGCTGGAACCGCTGGACCTTCGACCTGTCGGACCCCGCCGCTCCGGCCATCGCCTGCGACGGCCGGCGGCTGGAGGCCAAGCGCCTGCAGCCCGCCCGTTTCATCCCGTCGTCCGGCGGCGTCGCCCTGGAGTTCATCGGCCCTGCCGATGCCGGGGACCAGCCGCTGTGGATCGACGAGGTCGTGGTCGAACTCCCCGCCAAACCCTGATCGCCAGGACAACCATGAGCCCCGTACCCAGCCTGCTCGCCCTCCTCGCCCTCGCCGCCGGCGCGACCGCCTCGGAGAACGTGGCGCTCAGCCGCTTCGGCACCCGCATCGCCATCACCTGCGACAATCCCAAGCCGCTGAACGACCGCTGGGCCGGGGTCGGCGACCTGCTGCGCGAGGAGAAGCCGGCCGGTCCGATCATCAACCGCATGGATTCGGCGCGCATCGACCTGCGCTTCGCCATGCCGCTGACCGTCCGCCGCCTCGTCCTCGGCCAGATGGGGCACAAGGATGGCTGGACGCGGGCCAGCCGGATCGAGGTGAGGGTCGACGGCAAGGCGGTGCATGCCTTCGACCTCGACGTCGCCGATGCCAAGCCGCAGGGGGTCGAGATCCCGCCGCTGAAGACCGACCATCTGGAGCTGGCGGTGGTGGCGACCGGGCCGGCTGACGCCAAGGTCGCCTATGGCGGCTTCGGCATGGTGCAGGTGATCGTGGAGGAGGAGGTCAGCACCCTCTTCGCCGCGCCCGCGCAGACCGAGCGGCCGGCCTTCGCCATGGCCACGCCGAACCTCGGGGCCCGTCCGCCGGTGCAGGTGCTGGGCAGCCCGCGCAAGGCCGAGGGCTGGCCGCGCACCCTGTGGGATCGCGAAGACATCGCCGAGCTGAAGCGCCAGATCGCCGCCGATCCGGCGGCGAAGGACGCCTACCAGCGCTGCATAGCCTTCTGCGAGCAGGCGGTCGCCTCACCGGTGCAGGTCCCCGAGAAGCCGGACGACGACATCGACAAGGCTGCCGCCGCCGGCCATACCCAGGCGGTGTCGGCGATCGCCAACCTCGGCATCGGCTACGCGCTGTCGGGCGACGAGCGCTACGCCAAGGAGGTCAGGCGCATGCTGCTGCGCTACGCCGAGCTCTTCGAGGGCTGGCCGGTGCACGGTTCGCCGCATTTCAAGCATGACGCCAGCAAGTGGAGCTGGCAGCGCCTGGGCGATGCGATCTGGCTGATCCAGGCGGCGTGGGGCTACGACCTCGTGTACGCCAGCCCATCGTTGAGCGACGCCGACCGGGCCGCCATCAACGACCGCTTCATGAAGCCGTGCGTCGACGGCATCCTGCGCTCGAACTCCATCATCGCCGCGCCGACCAACTGGTCGGCGATCTGCTGCGCCGCGGTGATGATCGCCAGCCGGGTCAGCGGCTACGAGGAGAAGTACCGCTGGGCCATCGACGGCCTGCCCAAGGCGGCGAAGAAGCCGAAGAAGGGTGCGGCTCCGGCGGCCGAACCCGTACCGGTGGCGGGCGATGCGCCGTCCGGCAACCGTGGCGGGATCTTCTTCTACATCGACGAGGCGATCGACGACGACGGCATGTGGGCCGAAGGCGCGATCGGCTACCAGTTCATGGCCATGCGCGGCCTGCTGGTCATGGCCGAGATCCTGTGGCGCGATGGCGTCGACGTCTACGGCTACCGCAACGGGCGCATGAAGCTGGTCTTCGATTCGCCGATCTGGTACTGCTATCCCGGCGGCGCCTCCAGCCCAGCCATCCACGACAGCGGCTCATCGTCGCTGTTCGGTCGCGACGCGCACCTCTACCAGTACGCCCTGCGCCGCTACGGCGACCGCACCTACAACGCCATCCTCGGCCGCACCTCGCCCTCGCTGGCCTCGGTCTACAACCTCTTCCTGCCGGCCTTCCAGTTCGCACCGGTGCAGGGGGGCGACCTGCCGGCGATCCCCTCGATCCTCTTCCCCGGCGTCGGCTTCGCGACCGCGCGCACCGGGTTCGGCGACGAGCAGCGCTACCTGCTGATGGACTACGGGCCCAACCGCAGCCATGGCCACCCCGACAAGCTGAACCACTGCTTCTTCGCCCTCGGCCAGGAGCTGTACGCCGATGGCGGCACGGCCTGGTACTCGACCGACATCTACAACTACTACAAGCACACCCTCGCCCACAACACGGTGATGGCCAATGGCGAAAGCCAGATCGCCACCGGCGGGCGGCTGGAATCCTACTGCCAGTCCGGCGACATGGCGGCGATGCGCGCGACCACCGGCGGGGCCATACCCGCGACCATGCTGGATCGCACCCTCGTCCTGCTCGGCGACCGCCTCTACGACATCTTCCAGGTGCGCGGCGGCATGCCGGCGACCTTCGAGCTGCCGCTGCACAGCGCTGGCGCGTTGCAGCCGGGCGATGGCCTCGCAGGTCTGGCCCCGCTGAGCGAGGCGCAGCGCCAGGGCATCTACCGCTATCTGGAGGACCCGCGCGAGGCGGCGGTGGAAGGCGATTGGAGCTGCACCTGGCAGGTGCCGCGCGGCAGCATGCGCCTGCATGCGATCGGCGAGCCAGGAACCAGGGTGGTGCTGGCGCGCACCCCCAAGGGCGGCGGCACCCTGGGCATGGCGATGTTCCGGCGTTCGACCAAGGACACGGTCTTCGCCAGCGTCAGCGACGTCATCCCGAATGGGCGCGACGCATCGGTGCAGGCGCTGCGCCGTCTGCGCGCGGCCGATGGCGAAGGCCTGGAGGCGGACCTCGCCGGCGGCGGCGGCGAGACCGTGCTGGTCAACCGCGGCACGGGCCTGATCACCCTCGGCGGCTACACCACCGATGCCGGCGTGGCGGCCGTGCGTCGCCAGTCCGGCGTGGTCACCGGCCTCATCCTCTCCGGGGGTACGCGCCTGAGCGGTCCCGGTCTCGATCTCCGGCTCGATGCTCCCGGGCTGGTCAGCGCCTACGCCGCCAAGGACGGCCTCCTGCGCTGCAGCAACCATGGCGACCAGGCGCTGCGGGTGACCTGGAACGGACTCGCCGCGAAGCAGGCGGCGCTCACCGACGCGGCCGGCGCCTGGACGCAGCGCAGCGCGATCGCTGACGGCTCATTCGCCGTCCCCGCCCATGCCGCGGTCGATCTCAGCGTCGGCGGCGACGAGTCCGTCGCCGCCTTCGAGGACGGACAGCGCCGCGCCAAGCAGCGCGCCGCCTGGGAGGCGGAGCAGCGCGCGCTGGCGCAGCAGGCGGCGGCGCTGGCCGAACTGAAGGCGGCGGCG
>JAFLCQ010000021.1 GCA_017302815.1 Planctomycetota bacterium | reverse complement strand
CCGCCGCGCGTGACGGCGGCGGCGACCAGGGCGGCGGCGCAGGCGAAGACGCCGACGAAGGCGGCGGCGGTCTTGCGGCCGGCCGGCAGCAGCATGTCGGCGACCAGCACCGCGATCACGCCCACGGCCAGGGCACCTTCGGGCAGCAGGCGCATCAGCTCGTCGGGGGTCATGGCAGGGCGCTCCGCACGTGCGTCACCAGCGCCTCGCAGCTGGGGCGCAGGGCGTCGGCCAGCGGCGACGGCCAGATGCCGACCAGCAGGATGAGGGCGACCAGCGGGACGGTCGCGGCCAGCTCACGCGCATCCAGGTCGGGGTAGGCGGCATGCTCGGGATGGCGCAGCGGGCCGTAGGCGACGCGCTTCAGCATCCACAGCATGTAGGCGGCCGACAGCACGACCGACAGCGCGGCCAGGGCGCCGAGCCAGGGGAATGGGCCGCCGGCGGAGAAGGTGCCGAAGAGGGCCATGGCCTCGCCGACGAAGCCGGCAAGGCCGGGCAGGCCGGCGCCGGCCAGGCAGGCGATGAGCAGGATCCAGCCGTAGCGCGGCATCGGCTTGGCGAGGCCGCCGAAGCCGTCGACGTCGCGGTGGTGGGCGCGGTCGTAGACCACGCCGACGAGGAGGAAGAGCAGCGACGAGCCGAGACCGTGGGTCACGGCCTGGACCATGCCGCCGGTGGCGCCGGCGGCGGTGAGGCCGGCCAGGCCGAGCAGGCACCAGCCCATGTGGCTGACCGAGCTGTAGGCGACCAGGCGCTTGAGGTCGCGCTGCCCGAGGGCCACCCACGCCGCCCACAGGATGCCGATGAGGCCGATGACGCCGATGGCCAGACCCCACTGCTGCGCCTGCACCGGGAAGAGCGGCCAGCCGACGCGGTAGAGGCCGTAGACGCCGAGCTTCAGCAGGATGCCGGCCAGCAGCACCGAGATCGCGGTCGGCGCCTGCACGTGCGCGTGCGGCAGCCAGGTGTGCAGCGGCACCGCCGGCACCTTGACCAGGCAGGCCAGGAGGACGGCGACGAAGCCGAAGGCGGCCAGCGACACGCCGAGGATGTGCTCGGACTGCCACCAGCGCCACTGCAGCTGCAGGTGGCGGATGTCGAAGCCGCGCGGCACGGTGACGGTGCGGGTGCCATCGGCGCGCGCCTCGACCTTCAGCCCGTGCAGGGTGGCGCCGCTGTCGTGGCTGTGTGCGACCACCTCGACCTGCTGCACGGCGACGACGCGGCCGCCGGCGGGGGTGCGGTTCCACAGTGCGATCAGCATCGCCAGCATGAGGACGCTGCCGGCCAGGGTGTAGACGAAGAACTTCAGCGCGGCGTAGCGCCGCTGCTCGCCGCCCCACACCCCGATGAGGGCCAGCATCGGCACCAGCATGACCTCCCAGCAGATGTAGAAGACCAGCAGGTCGAGGGTGACGAAGACGCCGTTCATCGCCGCCAGCAGCAGCATGACCAGGGCGTGGTAGGCGCGCGGGTGGCGCGCCTCCTTCCAGGCGCTGATGGTCGCGATCGCGGTCACCAGTCCGGACAGGGCGAGCATGGCGGCGCCGATGCCGTCGACGCCGACCGTCCAATTGGCGCCCAGGGCGGTCGACCACGGCACCGATTCCAGCATGCGGAAGTCGGCGCCGGGATTGCGGGCGAAGTCGCCCAGGGCGGCCAGGCCGACCGCCAGCGGGACGAGGGCGCCGAGGAGGGCGAACCAGCGCGCGCCGCGCCCGGGCAGCAGGCAGAGGACGCCGGCCAGCAGGGGGGCGACGACCGACCAGGTGAGTGCGCCGATCACCACAGCACCCCCAGCAGCAGCACGGCGGCGCCGACGATCGCGGCGACGCCCAGGTACAGGCCGATGCGGCCGTCATGCAGCAGCGCGCCGGCGCGGCCGATGCCGCCGCAGGCGCGGCCGATGCCGTCGATAACGCCGTCCAGCGAGAGGACGTCGCGCAGGCGGAAGGGGGCGGCGCCTTCGAGGCTGGCGAGGCGGTCGCGCGAGCCGAGGTCGAGCAGGGCGGCGAGGCGGCCGAGGCCGGCGCCGACGCCGCGCACGAAGAGCAGATCCCACAGGCGGTCGATGCCCCACAGCTCGGCGCAGGCGACGTGCAGCGGGCGCAGGGTGCGGGCGAGGACCTCGGACAGGCCGGGCTTCAGCAAGAAGGCGACGATGGCGAAGCCGGCACCGCCCAGCAGCAGGGTGCTGGCGACCATCATGGCGCTGTGGTGGGCGTGGGCGTGGGCCTCGCCGTGCGGGGCGCCCAAGGCATGGCCGAGCCAGCCGCTCCACACGAACATGATGGTGAAGGGCATCAGCGCGATCAGCACCGCGCTGGCGTACCACGACGGGTCGTGGGCGTGGTGGCAGATCCCGTGGTCGCGTTCGTGGCCGGCGAAGATGCGGATCCACCAGCGCACCATGTAGGCGGCGGTCAGCAGGCTGCCGGCGCAGGCGAGCAGGAATGGGCCCCAGGCCGCGCCGCCCGCCTCCTCGGCATGCATGAGGGCGGCGGCCAGCACCGCGTCCTTGGAGAAGAAGCCGCTGAAGAAGGGGGCGCCGATGATCGCCAGCACGGCCAGGCCGCTGGCGATGGCGGTGATCGGCATGCGCCGGGCAAGACCGCCCATGCGGTGCAGGTCCTGGCTGCCGGCGCAGGCGTGGATGACCGCGCCGGCGCACAGGAAGAGCAGGTTCTTGAACAGGGCGTGGGTGAAGAGGTGGCTGATGCCGGCCGCCTGCCCGCCCGCTGCGGCGCCGGCGCCCAGGGCGGTGAACATCAGGCCGAGCTGGCTGACGGTGGAGTAGGCCAGCACCGCCTTCAGATCCCACTGCACGCAGGCGATCGAGGCGGCCAGCAGGCAGGTGATGCCGCCGATCCAGCCGACCACCGCCAGGGCGTCGGGGGTGAAGAAGGGGTAGCAGCGAGCGACCAGGAAGACGCCGGCGGCGACCATGGTTGCGGCGTGGATGATCGACGAGGCGGTGGTCGGGCCCTGCATGGCGTCGGGCAGCCAGGTGTGCAGGGGGAACTGCGCGCTCTTGCCGACCGCGCCGCAGAAGATGCCCAGCGCGGCGAGGGTCAGCAGGTCCGCTCCGGTGAGGCCCAGGAAGGTGCCGGGCAGGCCGCCGCCCTGGGCGATCAGGGCGATGTTGCCCCAGGTCAGCGGTTCGCGCACGCCGCCCGCCAGGGTGCCGGCGGCGATGAGGGCGCCGATGCCGACCAGGAAGCCGGCGTCGCCGATGCGGTTCATCACGAAGGCCTTCAGCTGCGCGTGCGCCGGGCTGAGACGGTCCTCAAGGATGCCCCGCGCGCCGGCACCCTTCAGGCGCTGGTAGTCGGCGTCGTCGGCCACCGCCGGCTTGTGCGACCAGAAGCCGATCAGCAGGTAGCTGCCCAGGCCGACCAGCTCCCAGCCGACGAAGGACATGAACAGGTTGTCGGCCAGCACCACCGTCAGCATGGCGAAGACGAAGAGGCAGAACTGCCACGGGAAGCGTGCCGCCTGCTCGTCGTCGTGCATGTACCAGGCGTTGTAGACCAGGACGAAGGTCGCCAGCAGGCAGACGATCACGGTCATGATCGCACCCATCGGGTCGACGTAGGTGCCAAGCCCGAGGACGAAGCCGCCGAGGTCCAGCCAGGGGACGTGCGCGCCCTGCACCGCGGCGCCATGCGGCACCACCGCGACCGCCAGCCACACCGCCAGGGCGGTGCAGGCGGCCATCACCGCGGCGCCGGCGGCATGGGCCAGGCCGGGTCGCGAACGTGGCGCCAGCAGGGCGAGGACGGCGAAGCCAAGCGGGGCCAGGAGGATGGTCGGAGCGAGCCAGGCGGGAATCACGAGCGCAGCTCCCGGGTCTTCTCCAGGTCGATGTCTTTGCTGGAGCGGTAGACCGCGAAGAGGAGGGCCAGGGCCATGGCGGCCTCGGCGGCGGCGACGACGACGATGAACACCGCCGCGGTCTGGCCCTGCGGGTCGAGGCCGGCGGCGCGGAAGCGGCCGTAGGCTGCGAACTGCAGGGCGGCGGCGTTGAGCATCAGTTCGAGGCCCAGCAGCACGCCGATGGCGTTGCGGCGGGTCGCGGCGGCCAGCACGCCGGAGGCGAAGAGGACCGAGGCCACCGCGAGGTAGGCGGAGAGCGACGAGGGGCCGAGATCAGCCACGCTGGGCCTCCGGCGGCCGGCGGTGGCGGCGGACGATGCACACGGCGCCGACCAGGGTGGCGGTCAGCAGCATGCCGGCGACGAGGAAGGGGACGAGCCAGCCGCCGACCAGCAGGTCGCCGATGACCCGGCTGCCGGGGCCGCCATCGATGACATCGGGGAGGGCGCCGGGCTGCGAACGCACCTGCTGCAGGTCGGCGGCATGGGCGATGGCGGTCTGCGCCAGGCGTCCGGCGACGATGGCGGCCAGGGCGGCGCCGGCGAGGCCGGCGACGCGCAGCCAGATCGGGGTGCGCTGCACCGCGCCCATGATGTCGGCCGAGAACAGGGTGGCGAAGAGCACGAGGATGAGGACGCCGCCGATGTAGACCACCACCTGCACGCAGGCGAGGTAGCTGGCCTCCAGGAAGAGGTACAGCCCGGCCACGCCGGCGAGGCATATGCCGAGCAGCAGGGCGGCATGGAAGAGGTTGCGCACGGTGGCGGCGCCGAGGGCGCCGGCCATGGCGGTGAGGCAGCAGGTCCAGAACAGGGCGGTCTCGATCATGGAGCATTGCCTCCGTCCGGTCGTCCGGCAGGCGTCGCCGCTTCCTTGGCGGCCAGCGCCTTTTCGGCGGCTGCCTTCTCGAGTGCGGCCTTGGCCGCCTTGGCGGCAGCTGCGGCTGCCTCCTTCTCCTTCTTCTTGCGCTCGCGCTCGGCGTCGGCCTTGGCCTTCTCCTCGGGGGTGAAGTAGCCCAGGCCGTACATGCCGATGAGGTGCTCGCCGGCGGGGTCGACGACCGAGTCGAGCCAGGCGCGGTCCTCGGCGGACAGCGATTCGCGCGGCTGGTTGGCGAGCTGCGCCATGCGCACGACGTCGGGGGCGTCGAGCTTGCGGTCGAGCTGCCCCGTGTTGCGACGGAAGAGGTAGCGTCCGGCGTCGGTGTGCGGGTCGATCTCGAAGCCGGTGGTCATCGACAGCGAGTCGGTCGGGCAGGCGCGCACGCACAGGCCGCAGTAGATGCACTTCGACAGGTCGATGTCGAAGCGCGAGGCGCGCATCTTGTTGTTGGCGTCGCGCTCGCCGTCCATGCTGAAGCAGTCGACCGGGCAGGCCTTGTCGCAGGCGTGGCAGACGATGCAGATGTCCGCCTTGTTGAAGAGGTGCCCGCGCACGCGCTCGCCGACGATCTCGGCCGGCTGCTGCGGGTACTGGCGGGTGACGGCGGTGGCGCCGCCCTGGCCGCGCACGTTCTCGACCAGGAAGCGGGCGGTGGTGCCCATGCCGGTGAGGAAGGCGTCGACGCCTTCGTAGATGCCGTTGACCCAGGCGAGGATCATCACGCACCTCCCGTCAGCTGCTTGAGCGCCGGATGCATCTGGCCGTGGCGCCGGCGTGCTACCGCGACCAGCACGGCGGCGAAGCCGACCGGCACGACCCAGGTGACCAGCCAGCCCAGTGCGTCCAGGTTGATGTGCTGCATGCCGGGGATGCGGCCATAGGCAGGACCGGTGTGCACGCCGCCGGCCAGGCCGCCCAGCAGCATGGTCAGGGCCAGGCCGAAGAGGCTGAGCAGGCACAGCGGCACCAGGGTCAGCCAGCACAGGCGCATGACCTGGTCGACGCGGAAGCGCGGCAGCGTCCAGCGGATCCACACCATCAGCACGACGCCGAGGGTGAACTTCACCAGCAGGATGCCGGCGTGGATGATGGTCTCCAGCCAGCCGGGCAGGGACATGATCCACGGCTCGCCGATCGGCGACTGGTAGCCGCCGAGGAAGAGGGTGCTGACCAGGGCGCCGACCAGGATCATCTCGCTGTACTCGGCCATGGCGAACATGCCCCAGCGCAGGCCGGAGTACTCGGTGTTGAAGCCGCTGACCAGCTCCGACTCGGCCTCGGCCATGTCGAAGGGGGTGCGCTGGCACTCGGCCAGGCCGGCGAAGAAGAGCAGGCAGGCGAGCAGGGCGAGGAAGGGGCTCTGGAAGATGTTCCAGCCCAGGAAGCTGTACCACTGCCCGTTGTACTGGTGGGCCACGATCTGGTGCAGGTCCATGGTCCCGCACCACAGCACGACGCCGGCGATCGCGAGGCCGACCGGGATCTCGTAGGACACCACCTGGGCTACCGCGCGCATGCCGCCCAGCAGCGAGAACTTGTTGCCCGATCCCCAGCCGGCCATCAGCAGCCCGACGACGGTGAAGCCGCTGGCGGCGACGACGTAGAGCGCGCCGACCGGCACTTCCAGGGCGACCAGGTTCTGGGCGAAGGGGATGGCGGCGAAGGGCAGGAAGGCGCCGACCAGCGCCAGGTAGGGCGCGGCGCGGAAGACGAGGCCGTCGGTGCCGGCGGGGACGATGTCCTCCTTGCCGATCATCTTGACGCCGTCGGCCGCGAGCTGGCCGAGGCCGCTGCGCTGCAGCAGGCCCAGGGTCCAGCCGACGCCGGGCAGGGCGGTGATGCGGGCCTGGATGCGGTCCTGCGCGGCGCGCGGCAGGAAGAAGAAGGCGAGGCGGACGACCAGGCGCAGGATGCCGTCCATGCCGACGGTGTTGGGTCCGTGGCGGCGCTGCATCGCCGCCGCCACCTTGCGCTCGATGATCTGGCCGACCGCGGCGACCGGGAAGACGATCGCCAGCACCGGGATGACCCACACCGCCACCAGGCCGATGCCGACCGCCCACCACGACGGGTCCGGCCCGCTGATCCAGGTGGCGATGGTGTTGACGGCGGGTCCGAACTCCATCACCGGTCGATCTCCGGCACGACGATGTCGAAGCTGCCGATCACGGTCACGATGTCGGCCATGAAGATGCCGCGCATCAGCTTCTGGAAGATCGAGCAGGCGGTGAAGGAGCCGGTGCGGCAGCGCACGCGGTAGGGCGTCTTGCTGCCGTCGCTGACGATGACGTAGCCCATCTCGCCGCGCGGGGCCTCGGTGCGCACGCGCACCTCGCCCTTGGGCGGCTTGCGCAGCTGCTTGGCGACGTCGGCCTGGTAGCCGCCGGTCGCGTCGGTCTTCTTCTCCACCGGCGCCGGCAGCATCTTCAGCGCCTCGCGCACCAGCCGCACCGACTCGTTGATCTCCAGCAGGCGGACGACGAAGCGGTCGTAGCAGTCGCCGACCCGGCCGTTGCGCCCGGCGAAGCCCTGGCCGACCGGCACGCGCACGGCGAGGCGGTCGTAGATGCCGTAGGGCTCGTCGCGGCGGATGTCCCAGTCGACGCCGCTGCCGCGCAGGTTGGGGCCGACCAGGCCGTAGGCCACGGCGTCGGCGGCGCTGATCGCCGCGACTCCCGCGCAGCGGTCGCGGAAGATGGTGTTGGCGGTGATCAGCTTGTTGAAGCGGATCATCTCCTTCTCGAAGGCGTCGAGGAAGGCGGTGATCTCGGCCTCGGCGCCCTTGTGCAGGTCGAAGGCGACGCCGCCGATGGTCACGAAGTTGTAGGTCAGGCGCTGGCCGCACAGCTTCTCGAAGATGTCGTTGACCGTCTCGCGCTGGGCGATGCCGTGCAGGAAGGGGGTGTAGGCCCCGAGGTCCATCGACATGGCCCCGACCGCGACCAGGTGCGAGCTGATGCGGTTGAGCTCGGCGACGATGATGCGGATGCACTCGGCGCGCAGCGGCACCTGCACCGCCGTCGCCGGGTCGGTGTTGAGCAGCTTCTCGACCGCGACGCAGTACGCGAGGTTCGCGTTCATCGCACAGACGTAGTCGATGCGGTCGGTGTACGGCACGAACATCGGCCATTCCACGCATTCGCCGATCTTCTCGATCGAACGGTGGAGGAAGCCGTGGTCGGGGACGGCCTTGGCGACGATCTCGCCATCGGTCTCGACCATCAGGCGCAGCACGCCATGGGTGGCCGGATGGTGCGGCCCCATGTTCAGCTTCATGCGCTCGCCGCCGAGCGTCTCGACCGTCACGTCGGTGCTCATGCGCTCTTCACCGGGGGCTTGGCTGGGGCGGCGGCGGCGGGCGCGGGAGGGGGATCGCCGACCCGCGGCGGCGCATCCTCGAAGTGCTGGCCGTCGCGCAGGTGGGCGATGCCGTTGTAGGCCTGCGGGTAGACGTAGTCCTTGCGCAGGGGATGGCCGATCCAGTCGTCGGGGCACATGATGCGCTTCAGGTTCGGGTGGCCGGTGAAGGCCACGCCGAGGAGGTCGTAGACCTCGCGCTCGAAGTAGTTCGCCACCGCCCACACGCCGCTGACGCTGGGCACCTGCGCCGCGTCGCGCGGGGCCATGACCTTCAGCGTCAGGTGATGGCGGTGCGCGAGGCTGTGCAGGTAGTAGGCGACGGCGATGTCGGTGCTGGGCGGCGTCGCCGGGAACTTCGCCAGATCCCAGCCGGTGAGATCGGCGAGGCTGTCGAAGCGCAGAGCGGGGGCGTCGCGCAGCAGGCGTGCCACCGCCGGCAGGTCGGCGGCGGGGACCAGCAGCCACGGCTGGCGGTTGTCGCTTTCGCGCGCCTCGACCGACGGATGTGCGGACTTCACCTGCTCGGCGATGGCGGCGAAGGCGAGGGCGGTGCTCACGCCGGGCCTCCGTTTACCTGCGCCGGCTTGCCGGACTGGGGGGTGCGGGGGGATTCATCCCCCCGGGACATAGCAAGCGCCCCGGGTGCGGCGGACGATGGGCCGCAGGCCCCGTCGCGCCCGGGGTGCGACCCGAAGGCGCAGTCTCCGCCCTGGACGACGTGCGGATCGCGGTCGCGCATGCCCAGGGTGCGGTACTTGCGCACGCGCTCGCGCAGGGCCATGACCCCGTCGATCAGCGCCTCGGGGCGCGGCGGGCAGCCGGGGATGTAGACGTCGACCGGGATGTACTTGTCGACGCCGTTGAGGACCGAGTAGCTCCACTTGCTGAACGGGCCGCCGCTGTTGGCGCACGAGCCCATCGACACCACCCAGCGCGGCTCGGTCATCTGCTCCCACAGGGTGCGCACGCGACTCGCCATCTTGTGGGTGATGGTGCCGGCGACGATCATCAGGTCGGCCTGGCGCGGGGTGGCGCGGGGGATCATGCCCAGGCGGTCGACGTCGTAGCGCGGTCCGCCGGTCTGCATGAGCTCGATGCCGCAGCACGCGGTGGCGAAGAGCAGGTAGAACAGCGAGTTCTCCTTGCCCCATGCGAGGAACTCGTCGACGGTGGTGACGAGGACCTGCTCGTCGGGATCGTTGCCGGGACGGGCGATGCCGGGATCAACCATGGCCGTCGTCCTCGAGGGTGCGGTCCCAACGGAAGCCGCCGCCGACGGCGACCCAGGCGAGGCCGATGGCGAGGGTGGCGGCGAAGGCGGTGATCTCGATGAAGGCGGCGAGGGCGTCGCCGTTGCCGACCCAGTCGAGGCAGCGAGGCAGGATCGGCCACAGCAGGGCGAGTTCGACGTCGAAGATCAGGAAGGTCAGGGCGACGGTGGTGAAGCGGTTGTTGAAGCGGAACCACGCCGAGCCGACCGGGGCCTCGCCGCACTCGTAGGTGGTCAGGCGCTGCTTCGAGTCGGCGATGCGGTCGACCACCCGGGTGACCAGGCGGACGGCGATCAGCGCCCCGCCCACCACCGCCACCGCCAAAAGGGCGAGCACCACGACGCTTCCCCAGGCGCCGTAAGCACTTGAGATAACAGGAGCAGAGCTGGTGGCGACGGGGTCCATGAGAGGCGGGCTGGGCAGCGTAGTGGCCATGCGCATCATGCAATCCCCCCCGCCTTCGCCTGCATAAAGTAGGTCATGAAGACATACGGCCCATGCATATCGGGTCGAACCATGCCGTTAGTTGCGCGCTATGGTGGGGTTGCGATGCAAGTCTGACATGAGGATAAACGGACATCATAATCCATTTGTCCATCGTGTGCCCCGGAGCGACCCTGGCCAGCGCCACCCGACGACCCAAGGAGCCGCCCATGGCAGCCGCCGCACCCGGAGACCTCGCTCTCATCGCCAAGCGCTGGAAGGACAAGCGCGGCAGCCTGATCATGGCGCTGCACGACCTCCAGGGCCGCTTCGGCTACGTCCCGCGCGATGCCGCCCAGGAGCTGGGCAAGCAGCTGAACGTGCCGCTCGCACGCATCTACGAAGTCATCACCTTCTACAACTACTTCAAGCTCGAGGCGCCGGGGAAGAACATCATCTCCGTGTGCATGGGCACCGCCTGCTATCTGAAGGGTGCGCCCGAGATCGTCGCCAAGCTCTCCGAGAAGCTGGGAGTGAAGGCCGGCGAGACCACCCCGGACAAGCAGTTCCACCTCCAGCAGGTCCGCTGCATCGGCTGCTGCGGCCTCGCCCCCGTCGTCACCGTCAATGAGAAGGTGCTGGCCAAGGTCAAGGCGGCTGACGTCGTCGACCAGGTCTACGCCTGCGCCAAGGGAGCCTGACCCATGCCCAAGTTCACCCCCTCCGAGCTCGACGCCCACAAGGCCAAGCTGCTCGCCGCCCCGGCCAAGAAGGCCGTGATCAAGGTCGGCCTCAACACCTGCGGCGACGCCGCCGGCGCCCAGCCGGTGATGGCCGCGATCAAGGAAGAGGTCCAGAAGGCCGGCCTCGACGCCCAGATCGTCAAGACCGGCTGCTCGGGCATGTGCGCCCTGGAGCCGCTGGTCGAGGTGACGACCGCCGGCGCGGCGCCGGTGCAGTACGGCCGCGTCACTGCCGAGGCGGCGCGCGAGATCGTCGAGAAGCACATCAAGGGCGGCCGCGTGGTCGACGCCTACAAGGTGCCCTCGGTCGGCGACATGAGCTCCGAGAAGCCAGTGCCCGGCAAGCAGTACCGCATCGTGCTGCGCAACTGCGGCGTCATCGACCCCGAGAGCCTGGACGAGTACATCGCCCGCGACGGCTACCAAGCCCTGAAGCAGGTCCTGTCCGGCATGACCCCCGAGCAGGTCATCGCCGAGCTGGAGACCTCGGGCCTGCGCGGCCGCGGCGGCGCAGGCTTCCCGACCTTCATGAAGTGGAAGCTCACCCGCGCCAGCCGGCCCGGCGAGCAGAAGTACATCATCTGCAACGGTGACGAAGGGGACCCGGGCGCCTACATGGACCGCTCGGTCCTCGAAGGCGACCCGCATGCCGTGATCGAAGGCATGATCATCGGCGGCTGGGTGATCGGTGCCTCGCAGGGCATCTTCTACATCCGCGCCGAGTATCCGCTGGCGATCGAGCGCATCGAGAAGGCGATCAAGCAGGCGCGCGCCAACGGCCTGCTGGGCAAGAACATCCTCGGCACCGGCTTCGACTTCGACCTCGAGGTCCGCCTCGGCGCCGGCGCCTTCGTCTGCGGCGAGGAGACCGCGCTCATCGCCTCGATCGAAGGCCTGCGCGGCACCCCGCGTCCGCGTCCGCCCTACCCGGCCCAGAAGGGCCTGTGGGACCAGCCCTCGATGGTCAACAACGTCGAGACCCTGGCCAACATCGGGCAGATCGTCCTGCGCGGCGGCGCCTGGTTCGGCGCCATCGGCGTCGGCCGCTCGAAGGGCACCAAGGTCTTCGCCGTCACCGGCAAGGTGAAGGTGTCGGGCCTGATCGAGATCCCGATGGGCACCACCCTGCGCCAGGTGGTGATGGACATCTGCGGCGGCACCTCCTCCGGCAAGCCGGTGAAGGCGATGCAGACCGGCGGTCCGTCCGGCGGCCTCATCCCGGCCAGCCTGCTCGACACCCCGATCACCTACGAGGACCTGGGCAAGCTGGGTTCGATCATGGGCTCGGGCGGCATGATCGTCATGGACGAGAGCGACAACACGGTTGAGCTGTCGCGCTTCTACCTCGACTTCTCGGTCGACGAGAGCTGCGGCAAGTGCGCGCCCTGCCGCATCGGCGGCACCCAGATGCTGCGCACGATCGACAAGATCGTCGAGCGCAAGGGCACCGCGGCGGACATCGCCAAGATCCGCAAGATCGCCCTGACCATGCAGCGCGGCTCGCTGTGCGCGCTGGGTCAGACCACGCCGAATCCGGTCCTCTCCGCGCTGCGCTACTTCGAGTCCGAGTGGACCGAGCGCCTCGTCCCGGCCACCAAGAAGTAACCCTCAGCGAAACGAAGGAAACCGACCATGACGGTCAAAGCCATCATCAACGGCATCCCGGTCGAAGTCGCCGAGGGCACCAGCATCCTCGACGCGGCCAAGAAGGTGTCGGTCAAGATCCCGGCGCTGTGCAAGCACCCGGACCTCGACCACACCGCCGCCTGCGGCATCTGCATCGTGCGCATCAAGGCCACCGGCCGGACCCTGCGCGCCTGCTGCACGCCGCTCGAGAACGGCATGGAGATCACGACCCACGATCCCGAGATCGTGAACGTGCGGCGTGGCATCGTCGAGATGATCATGTCGAAGCATCCGAACGAGTGCGTCACCTGCGCCCGCAACCAGAATTGCGAGCTGCAGACGATGTGCGCGGACTTCAACATCCACACCACCGACCTCGACAATATCGTCCCCGACCTGCCGGTCGACGCGACGACCAAGTCGATCGTCCTCGATCCGCGCAAGTGCATCAGCTGCGGCCGCTGCATCCAGGTCTGCCAGAAGGACCAGAACGTCTGGGCCCTGACCTTCATGGAGCGCGGCATCGAGACCCGCATCGCCCCGGCCGGCGACATCAGCATGGCGGAAAGCCCGTGCGTGAAGTGCGGCCAGTGCAGCGCCCACTGCCCGACCGGCGCGATCGTCGAGTACGACGAGGGTCCTGACGTGTGGGCCAAGCTCGCCGATCCCGAGCTGCACTGTGTGGTGCAGATCGCCCCGGCGGTGCGCGTCGCCATCGGCGAGGCCTTCGGCTTCAAGCCCGGCACCAACCTCACCGGCAAGATCTACGCGGCCCTGCGCCGCATGGGCTTCAAGGCGGTGTTCGACACCAACTTCGGCGCCGACCTCACCATCCTCGAAGAGGGATCCGAGTTCGTCGAGCGCTTCGCGCATGGCAAGGGCGAGCTGCCGCTGATCACCAGCTGCTGCCCGGCCTGGGTGGACTTCATGGAGAAGTACCACAGCGACATGATTCCGCACTTCTCGTCCTGCAAGTCCCCGCACGAGATGGTCGGCGCCCTGTCGAAGACCTACTACGCCGAGAAGATCAAGACCGAGGCGAAGAAGATCTACATGGTCTCGGTCATGCCGTGCACGGCGAAGAAGTACGAGATCCAGCGCAGCGATGACATGAAGTCGTCCGGCTACCAGGACGTCGACGTGTCGATCACCACCCGCGAGCTCGCGCGCATGATCAAGCAGGCTGGCATCGACATGCAGTCGATCCCGGAGGAGCAGCCCGACCACCTGCTCGGCGCCTACTCCGGCGCCGGCACCATCTTCGGCGCCACCGGCGGCGTGATGGAGGCGGCGATCCGCACCGCCCTGAAGCTGGTCACCGGCCAGACCCCCGGCCGGGTCGACTTCGAGGTCACCCGCGGCCTCAAGGGCGTCAAGGAAGGCGTCCTCGAAGTCGCCGGCAAGCAGGTCAAGATCGCCGTCGCCCACGGTCTGGGCAACGTCGAGTACGTGATCAACAAGGTGCGCGAGGCGAAGCAGAAGGGCGAGGCACCGCCCTGGCACTTCATCGAGGTGATGGCCTGCCCCGGCGGCTGCGTCGGCGGCGGCGGCCAGCCCTACGGCGTGACCGACGAGCTGCGGCTCGCTCGCGCCAAGGGCCTGTACCAGGAGGACCAGGCGGGCATGTGGCGCTGCAGCCACGACAACCCGTACATCCAGAAGCTCTACGACGAGTACCTGGGCAAGCCGCTCTCCGAGAAGAGCCACCACCTGCTGCACACGCACTACAACCCGCGTCCGCAGTATCAGCGCTGAAGCGGCGCCAGGCGCGCTGCGGGCGGTCGCCGCGACCGCCGCCCAGGTACGGCAGCGCATCGCGTCTGGTGCATGGATCAGGGCCAGCGGTTCCCACCGCTGGCCCTGTGCGTCTGGACGCTAGCCTGACCGAACCGCTCCCGGAGCCCGCCATGCCCACGATCCTCGTCGCCCCCGCCGGCCGCAATGTCGGCCTCACCTCGGTCTGCCTCGGCCTGGTGCACGCGTTCGAACGACGCGGCGTGCGCGTGGCCTTCGCCAAGCCGATCGCGCAGCCTGCGGACGGGACGCCCGACCGCTCGCGCGGGCTGGTCACCGCCGGAACCCACCTGCGTCCGCCCGAGCCGATCTCGCGCATCGCCGCCGACGAGCTGCTGTCCGACAACCGCGACCAGGACCTGATGGAGCAGGTGGTCGCGCTGTGCCAGCGCGCGGCGCAGGACGCGGACGTCCTGGTGGTCGAGGGCATGGTGCCCGCCGCCGGCATGATCCACGCCACGCGGGTGAACAGCCTGATGGCCAAGGCCCTGGACGCCGAGCTGGTGCTGGTCTGCGCCCCCAGCGGCCTCGCCCCGGCGACGGTCATCGAGGGCGTGCGCATCGCCGCCAACGGCTTCAACCTCGACCGCCCCGCGTCGGTGGTGGTCAACAAGGTCGGCGACTCCGGCCGCGGCCTGCACGAGCCGCACCGCGAGGCGGAGGAACAGGACCTCGCGCCGGTGCAGGCGCGCTACCGCGACCTGTGCGCCGAGGAGGGGATGAAGCTGGTCGGCTTCGTGCCCGCCGACGAGGACTGCACCCTGCCGCGCGTGGCCGACATCGCCGACGCCCTCGGCGCCAGCTTCCTCGCGGTCGGCGAGGCCGGACGCCGCGTGCGCCACATCGCCCTTTGCGGCATGACCGTGCCCTACGCCCTCGACCTGCTGCGCCCCGAGACCCTGGTTGTGGTGCCGGCCGGCCGCGACGACATCCTCATGGCGGCCAGCCTGGCCGCGGTCGACGGCACCAAGCTGTCCGGCATGCTGCTGGCCGGCAGCCACGAGCCCGAATCGCGCATCCTCAAGCTGTGCCGTCCGGCCCTGGCCACCGAGCTGCCGGTGCTGACCACCGCCGCCGGCGCCTTCGACACCGCCGCGGCGATCAGTCGCCTCAATCTCGAGATCCCCCTCGACGACCGTGAGCGCCTGCAAGCGACCATGACCACGGTTGCCAATGGCCTGGAACAGCCATGGCTCGACCAGCTGGCCGGGGCCAAGCGCGAGCGCCGCCTCTCCCCGCCCGCCTTCCGCTATGCCCTCATCGAGCGCGCCCGCGCTGCGAAGAAGCGCATCGTCCTGCCCGAGGGCACCGAGCCGCGCACCCTCAAGGCGGCTGCGATCTGCCACGAGAAGGGCATCGCCCAGTGCGTCCTCCTCGGCGTGCCCGACGAGGTGCGCGGCGCCGCCGACAAGGCCGGCGTCAAGCTGCCCGGCTCGGTCGAGATCGTCGACCACCGCTCGCTGCTGGATGAGTTCATCCCCATCCTGTGCGAGCTGCGCAAGAAGAAGGGCCTGACCCCCGAGCAGGCGCGCGAGGCGCTGCTCGACACCATCATGCCCGGCACCCTGATGGTGAAGCTCGGCAAGGTCGATGGCCTGGTCTCCGGCGCCGTGCACACCACCGCCCACACCATCAGCCCGGCGCTGCAGATCATCAAGTGCGCGCCCGGCATGTCGCTGGCCAGCTCGTGCTTCTTCATGTGCCTGCCCGACCAGGTGGTGGTCTTCGCCGACTGCGCGGTCAACCCCGACCCGACCGCCGAGCAGCTGGCCGACATCGCCATCCAGTCGGCTGACAGCGCCATCGCCTTCGGCATCCCCGCCCGCGTCGCCATGCTGTCGTACAGCACCGGCGTCTCCGGCGCCGGCGCCGACGTCGAGAAGGTCGCGGCGGCGACCAAGCTCGCGCAGGAGCGCCGCCCCGATCTGCTGATCGACGGCCCGCTGCAGTACGACGCGGCGGTGATGGCCGACGTCGCCAGGTCCAAGGCGCCGAAGTCCAAGGTCGCCGGCCAGGCGACGGTGATGGTCTTCCCCGACCTCAACACCGGCAACGTCAGCTACAAGGCGGTGCAGCGCAGCGCCAACGCGGTCGCCATCGGTCCGATGATGCAGGGCCTGGACATGCCGGTGAACGACCTCTCGCGCGGCTGCCTGGTCGACGACATCGTCTACACCATCGCCCTCACCGCCATCCAGGCCGAGCAGTCGGGGGCGCGCAAGGCCGCCTCGGCCAAGGCCGCCAAGGCATGAGCGGCGCGGCCGAGCGCACGGTCGATCCGCGCATGGCCGATGCCGACCTGCGCGCCTGGCTGACCGAGATGGATGCGGTGGCGCTGGAGCGCCTGTATGCCGCCGCCGACGCCGCGCGCTCGGCCACGGTCGGCCCCGAGGTGCACCTGCGCGGGCTCATCGAGGTGTCCAACACCTGCGCCCGGGCGTGCTCGTACTGCGGCATCAGCGTGCACAACAAGGCGGTGCAGCGCTACCGCATGGGCCGCGAGGAGATCCTCGACTGCGCCCGCCGCGCCAAGGATCTCGGCTACGGCACGGTGGTGATGCAGGCCGGAGAGGATCCGCTTCTCAGTGGCGAGTTCATCGCCGGCATCATCCGTGCCATCAAGCGCGACATCGGCGGCCTGGCCGTGACCCTGTCCCTGGGCGAGCGTTCGGAGGACGATCTCCGTCTCTGGCGCGCCGCCGGAGCCGACCGCTACCTGCTGCGCTTCGAGAGCAGCAACCCGCGCCTCTACGCCCGCATCCATCCCGCCGCCCATGGCCATCCACCGGTCGATCCCGGCGCTGCCGAGGTGCCCCGCGTCGGCATGCTGCGGCGGCTGCAGGAGCTGGGCTTCCAGGCCGGCACCGGCGTCATGGTCGGCATCCCCGGCCAGACCTGGGACGACCTGGTCTCGGATCTGCGCACCTTCCAGCGCCTCGACATCGAGATGATCGGCGTCGGGCCCTACATCCCGCATCCGGCCACCCCGCTGGCGCACGACTTCGATGGCGCCGCCGAGCACGGCCAGCAGGTGCCGAACACGGTTCTGACTGCACTGAAGATGGTCGCCCTGGCCCGCCTGCTCGTTCCGGACGCAAATATCCCCGCCACGACGGCGGTTGCGACCCTGGACAAGAACAACGGTCGCGAAGATGCCCTGAAAGCGGGCGCGAATGTCGTCATGCCCAATCTGACGCCGATCAAATATCGCGCATTGTACGAGATCTATCCCGACAAGGCCTGCGTCAACGAGACCGCCGAGCAATGCCATTCATGCCTCGCCGCGCGCATTCATAGCGTCGGCCGGTGCATAGGTACGGGGTTCGGTGAAGCTCCCAAATCACACCGACGTAGCGCCTAGTAGGATCTCCGCATGACGAAGCTACCCGTGATGGAGCCCTCCGCGACCGCCGAGGATTTCATCAACGACACCGCCATCGAAGACACCCTCGCCCGGGCCCGGTCCGCCGATGCGACCTGGGTGCGCGAGATCATCGCCAAGGCGATGGAGAAGCAGCCGCTGGCGCCGCAGGAGACGGCGGTGCTGCTCGGCTGCGAGGACAAGGCGCTGCACGAGGAGATGTTCGCCGCCGCGCGGAAACTGAAGGAGACGGTCTACGGCAACCGCATCGTCCTCTTCGCGCCGCTGTACATCGGCAACCGCTGCGTGAACGACTGCACCTACTGCGGCTTCCGCAGCAGCAACGACGACGCCATCCGGCGCGAGCTGGAGCGCGACACGGTGGTGAAGCAGATCAAGGCGCTGGAGGCGCGCGGGCACAAGCGCCTGATCCTGGTCTACGGCGAGCATCCCGACTACGACGCGCACTTCATCGCCGACAGCGTGCGCACGGTGTACCAGTCGGGCGACATCCGCCGCGTCAACATCAACGCCGCGCCGATGGACGTCGAGGGCTACAAGGTCATCAAGGACGCGAAGATCGGCACCTACCAGATCTTCCAGGAGACCTACCACCACCAGACCTACGCCACGGTGCACAACCCGAAGACCCGCAAGGGCAACTTCCTCTGGCGCCTCGACGGGCTCAGCCGCGCCTTCGACGCCGGCATCGACGATCTCGGCGTCGGCGCCCTTTTCGGGCTGTACGACTGGAAGTTCGAGGTCATGGGCCTGGTCAGCCATGCCGCCTACCTGATGAAGCGCCACGGCGTCGGCCCGCACACCATCAGCTTCCCGCGCCTGAAGCCGGCGCAGGGCGTCGAGATGGATCCGCGCTGGAACGTCACCGATGAGCAGTTCCTCCGGCTGGTCGCCATCCTGCGCCTGTCGGTGCCCTACACCGGCATGATCTGCACCGCGCGCGAGCCGGCGCACATCCGCGACACCGTCCTCGGCTTCGGCGTCAGCCAGATCGACGCCGGAACCAACCTCGATCTCGGCGGCTACGCCGAGCAGGGGGATTCGACGGTGGTGCAGCAGCACCTCGACAAGTCGCAGTTCCAGCTCGGCGACACCCGCTCGCTCGACGAGGTCGTCGGCAAGCTGGTCGACAAGGGCTACATCCCGTCCTTCTGCACCAGCTGCTACCGCCAGGGGCGGACCGGCGAAGTGTTCATGGAGTACGCCATCCCCGGCTTCATCCAGAAGCTGTGCACGCCCAACGCCATCACCACCTTCCAGGAATACCTCTGCGACCACGCCAGCCCGGCAGTGCGCATCCAGGGTGAGCAGATGATCTCCGACGAGGTGGCGAGGATCGCCGATCCCGGCGTGAAGCAGGTGGTGGTCGACCGCCTCCACCAGATACGCCACCAGGGCAAGCGGGACCTCTACCTGTGAGCAACGACGGCGGACACGGTGCCGGCCTGCGCCTCGAGCACGACCTGCTCGGCGAGGTCGCCGTGCCCGCCGACGCCCTGCCCGGCATCCACGCCGCGCGCGCCGCCGCCAACTTCGACCTCGCCGGACGCTCGGTGCATCCCGAGCTGCTGCGCGCCTTCGGCGCGGTGAAGCGCGCCTGCGCGCGCGCCGCCCACCACGCCGGCACCCTGGACGCCGTCCGCCTGGCCGCCATCGAGCAGGCCGCCGGCGAGGTCATGGAGGGGCGCTGGGACGAGGCCCTGCGCACCGATGCGCTGCAGGGCGGCGCGGGCACCTCGACCAACATGGTGGTCAACGAGCTGATCGCCAACCGCGCCTGCCAGCTCATGGGCGGCCAGCCGGGCGACCGCGCCCTGGTCAGCCCGCACGACCACGTCAACATCCACCAGTCGACCAACGACGCCTATCCCACCGCCCTGAAGATCGCGGCGATGCGCGGCTTCGCCGCGCTGGAAGACGCGGTGGTGCGCCTGCAGGAGTCGTGCCAGGAGCGCGAGCGCGCCTTCGCCGGCGTGGTCTGCCTCGGCCGCACCGAGATGATGGACGCGGTGCTGATGACCATGGGCCGCCGCTTCGGCGCCTGGGCCGACGCGCTGGGGCGCGACCGCTGGCGCATCAGCAAGTGCGAAGAGCGCCTGCGCGTGGTCAACCTCGGCGGCACCGCCACCGGCACCGCCCTGGGCGCCCCGCGCGCCTACGTCTTCCGCGCCACCGACGAGCTGCGCTCGATCACCGGCCTGCCGCTGGCACGGGCCGAGAACCTCATCGACGCCACCGCCAACAACGACGCCTTCGCCGAGGTCGCCGGCATCCTCGGCGCCCTCGCGGTGGACCTGATCAAGATCAGCGACGATCTGCGGCTGCTCGCCAGCGGTCCGCAGGGCGGCATCGGCGAGATCCTCCTGCCGGCGCGGCAGGAGGGCAGCTCGCTGATGCCCGGCAAGATCAACCCGGTCATCCCCGAGTCGGTGGTGCAGGCGGGCCTCTCCGTCCTGGGCGACCAGCAGGTGATCAACCAGGCCTGCGCCCGCGGCTGCCTCGAGATCAACCCCTACCTGCCGCTGGTCGCCGACCGCCTGCTCAACGCCTTGGACGTCCTGCGCCGGGCCTGCGGCGCTTTGGCGGGCAAGTGCATCGACGGCATCCAGGTCGACGCCAACCGCTGCGCCGCGCACGCCGCCGCCATCACCGCCCAGGCCACCGCGATCAGCGGCCGGCTGGGGCACCACCGCGCCGGCGAGCTGGCGCGGCAGGCCCTCGCCACCGGCCGGACGGTGCGCGACCTCGCCATCGACGCCGGCCTGCTGACGGGCGACGAGTTCGACCAGCTGACCTCGCCGGCCGCGGTCATGCGCCTGGGCGACGCCGCCCCGCGGAGGGACGCATGAATACCGCTCCGCGTGGCGCGCGCCTCCACTGTCCGCTCCAGGGGCTTCGCCCCTACGGCCTCTGGCCTACCCTCGGGCTTTGTCGCAGCTCGGTCTCGTCGCCGGGCTCCTCGACCGTGGGCGGATGGGCTTCGCCCATGGTATCCGCCCACCGCTGCTCGGCGCCCGTTGCGTTGCGCGGCGTTCGCGATCATGGACATGGGGGTGGGCCATGAATACCGCTCCGCGTGGCGCGCGCCTCCACATCGCGGTATTCGGCCGGCGCAACGCCGGCAAGAGCTCGCTCATCAACACCCTGACCGGACAGCAGGTCTCGATCGTCTCGCCGGTCGCCGGCACGACCACCGACCCGGTCGAGAAGGCGATGGAGCTGCTGCCGATCGGGCCGGTGCTGCTGATCGACACTGCGGGACTCGACGACGTCGGCGAGCTCGGCGCGCAGCGGGTCGAGAAGACCCTGCGGGTCAAGGACCGCACCGACATCGCCGTGGTCGTCGCCCCCGCCGACGCCTGGGGCGCGGCCGAGGATGCCCTGTGCGCCGAGTTCCAGGCCGCCAAGGTCGCGGTGGTCGCGGTGCTCAACCAGTGCGACCGCGTGCAGCCCGCCGCCGGCCTGGTCGACGCCCTGCGCGCCCGCAAGCTGCACGCGGTGCAGACCAGCGCCGCCACCGGCGCCGGCATGGACCTGCTGCGCGCCGCCTTGGTCTCGTCGGTGCCTGACGGGTGGCTCGATCCACCGGCGATCGTCAGCGATCTGCTCCCGCCGGGCGGCCTGTGCGTGCTGGTGGTGCCGATCGACAAGGAGGCTCCGAAAGGACGCCTGATCCTGCCGCAGGTGCAGACCATCCGCGACCTGCTGGATGGCGACCAGACCGCGATCGTGGTCAAGGAGCGCGAGCTGGCGACCACGCTGAAGCGCCTGGGCCGTCCGCCCGATCTGGTGGTCACCGATTCGCAGGCCTTCCTCAAGGTCTGCGCAGACGTCCCCGATGGCGTGCCGGTGACCTCCTTCTCGATCCTCTTCGCCCGCCACAAGGGCGATCTCGACGCCTTCACCGCCGGCGCCGCCGCCATCGACCGCCTCAAGCCCGGCGACCGCGTGCTGATCGCCGAGAGCTGCACTCACCATGCGATCAGCGACGACATCGGACGGGTGAAGATCCCGCGTTGGCTCGCCCAATATCTGGGCTTCGAGGTCCGCATATCCACTTACAGCGGCCACGACTTCCCCACCGATCTCGCCGACTACCGCCTCGCGATCCACTGCGGGTCGTGCACCACCAACCGCCGCGAGGTCCTGGCGCGCATCCTGCGCTGCCGCGCCGCCGGCGTCCCCATCACCAACTACGGCGTGGCCATCGCCAAGGTGCAGGGCCTGCTGGAGCGCGTCCTGCGGCCCTTCCCCGGTGCGCATGACATCATTGCCACGGGGGTTGGGGGTCGGGGGTTGGG
>JAFLCQ010000209.1 GCA_017302815.1 Planctomycetota bacterium | reverse complement strand
GGACGCGGTGGTGGTGGCGACCGATGGCGGCTGGAACCGTGGCGAGGATCCGGTCGAGGTCGCCAAGTCCCTTGGCGCCCCGGTCATCGCCCTGGGCGTGGGCGCGCCGCAGGCGAAGGACCTCGAGATCCCCTTCCTCTTCTCCGAGGACATCGTCTTCAAGAATGACCGCTTCGTGCTCGACGTGCGCGTGCGCCAGCGCGGCTTCACCGGCCGCACCGTCACACTGGTGGTGAAGCGGACGGCCGACAGCGGCGCCGAGGACGTGATGAAGGAGGAGCAGCTGACCCTGGGCGAGGACCGCGAGTTCGTCCACACCGTCGAGCTGGTCCCCGACAAGGAGGGCGTGTTCACCTTCACCGCCGAGCTGGTGCCCCAGCCCGAGGAGGCGAACACGGTCAACAACCGCAAGTCGCGCTCCAACATCCAGGTGGTCGACAAGAAGCTGCGCGTGCTGTCGATCGACGACGCGCCGCGCTGGGACTTCCGCTTCCTGCGCGGCATCTTCGAGGCGGACAAGCAGCGCGTGCAGCCCAGCTTCATCCTCCGCCAGGGCGACCGCAACCTCGACACCAAGGGCGTGAAGTTCCTCCGCCAGATGCCCGCCGACGCTAAGGGCATGAAGGAGATCGACTGCATCGTCCTGGGCGACATCAGCCCCGACTTCTTCACCGCCGAGGAGCTCAAGCGCCTCGAGACCTGGGTGCGCGTCGATGGCGGCGGCCTCATCGTGGTGGCGGGTCACCGCTCCATGCCCAACGCCTGGGCCGGCATGGTGCTGGACCAGCTGCTGCCGGTCGAGCCCGAGGCGCAGCCGCCGCAGAGCGTCGCCGACGAGCTGGCGCGCACGATCAAGGACGGCGCCCGTCCGGTCGTCACGCCAGAGGGCGGGCGCTGGGCGGCGCTACGCTTCGCTCCCGACCCGGGCGAGAACGAGCTGAAGTGGCGCGAGTCCGAGCCGCTGCGCTGGGTGCATCCGGTCAAGCGCGCCAAGAGCGGCGCCTCGGTCCTGCTGGCGCATCCCACGAAGAAGGCTGGCGACGATCCGATGCCGATCCTGGCGGTGCACCGCTACGGCCGCGGCCAGGTGGCGTGGATGGGATCGGACGAGACCTGGCGCTGGCGCTTCAAGCCCGGCGTGGCGCAGCACCGCCGCCTGTGGGGCCAGCTGTGCTCGTCGCTGGGCATGGCCCACCTGCTGGGCAACGCCAGCCGGGTGCAGATCGAGACCGATCGCGGCGAGTACGCGGTGGGTGACCGCGCGCAGCTCATCGCCCGCGTCCTCGACGCCGACTTCAATCCGCTGCGCGAGGACGCGGTGACGGTGCAGGTCGAACGCGACCTCGCCAAGGAGCCGGTGGTGCTGGCCGCCCGCCGCGACCAGCCCGGCGTCTTCGCCGGCGAATGGATCCCCGGCGCCACCGGCCGGCACCGCATCTTCCTCGAACTGGCCGATCCCGGCGCCGCCGCGGCGGGCCAGGCCTCGGACGAGCGCTTCGTCAGCGTGGTCGAGCCGCAGCTCGAACTCGATGACGGCGGCATGCGCGAGGACCTGCTGCAGCAGATCGCCAAGGTCTCGGACGGCGCCTTCGTCCCGCTGCCCCAGGCCGACCAGATCGCCAAGATCATCCAGGCCCGCCAGCGCCAGGGCGTGCAGAAGCGCGAGGAGATCACCCTGTGGAACGCCCCGGGCGTGCTCTGCCTCCTCGTCCTGCTGCTCGGCGTCGAGTGGTGGTTTCGCAAGCGCTGGGACATGCTGTGAGCAGGCGTCCGAGGTCCGAGGTCCGAGGTCCGAGGTCGCGGCAACCCGCGTCCGCGCCAAGTCTGTCCATGGATGCCCGGCTGTCGCATGCAGAGACCCCGGACCCCGGACCCCGGACCCCGGACGGGGGCAATGACCATGTCTGACGCCATCCGCACCCGCATCGACCTGCTGCGTTCGCGCGCCCGCGGCGCCGAGATCGCGCGTTCGTCCGGCCGCCTCGCGATCATCCTGGTGGTCGGCCTGCTGGGCTGGCTGGCCTGCGACTACTGGCTGGTGACCACCATCTTCGGCCTCGGCTGGTGGGACATCGCCGCCCGCCTGGCGCTGACCGGCACCCTGCTGTGGCTGCTCGGCCGCGAGGCCTGGGGCGGTCTGGCGGCGGAGATCCGCCGCCACCGCGCCGACGACGAACTGGCCATGCGGTTGGAAGAGTCGCATCCCGAGCTGGGCGGGCGGCTGATCAGCACCGTGCAGCTGATGCGCGACCTCGAAGCCGGGGAGACCCGCAAGATCGGTTCTCCGGGCCTGGTCATGGCCCTGGCCGAGGACGCCCAGGCGCGCGCCGAGTCCGTCGACCATCGCCTGGCCTGGGACCTGCGTCCGGCCAAGAGCGCCATGTCCTGGGCTGCGGCACTGCTCGCGATCGGCATCGGCCTGGCGGCGTGGCGTGGCGACATCGCCGCCGCCTTCCTGCGCCGCCTCGCCTTCATGTCGGCGCACTACCCCACCGCCACCCGCATCCTCAGCGTGACCATACCCGAGCTGGTCGGACGCGGCGACCCCGTGCCGGTCGAGGTCGAGGTCGATCCGTCCTCCGAGGTCCCGGAGTGGGCCACCGCCAGCGTGCGCGGCGCCGATGGCCGTTCATCGACCATCCGGCTCGAGCGCGTCGAGGTGGCGGGCAAGGCGGTCTTCCGCGGCAGCCTCAAGCAGGCGGTCGAGGAGGTGGCCATGCGTCCCTCCGCCGGCGACCACCGCTGGGAGAGCTGGGTCGCGGTGCGCGTGCTGCCCCGGCCGGCGGTGAAGAGCCTGTCCCTGCGCTTGGTCTTTCCGGAGTACCTCAAGCAGGCGCCGCAGGTGAGCGAGACCGGCGATCTGCAGGTGCCCACCGGCACGGTGGTCGAGGTGACCGCCGCGCTCAGCCGCACGGTCACCGAGGCGGTCCTGCAGTCGGCCATCGGTCTGGGCGATCCGACGCAGGTCGCCATGGAGATCGGTGGCCAGGCGCAGAGCGCCACCGGCCGCTTCACCGTCACCGAGGACGGCTGGTGGAGCATCTCCCTGAAGTCCGCTGATGGGCTGGACTCGGGCAACCCTCCGCGTTGGACCATCGCCGCCATCCCCGACCGGGCTCCCAGCGTGGTCGCGACCTTCCCCGCGCGCGAGAAGGACGCCACCCGCTTCGCACGCTGGCCGATCCGCTTCGTCGCCCGCGACGACCACGGGGTGGCCGGGGTGCGCCTGCGCTGGCAGATCATCCCGCCCGGTGCCGATCCCGACAGCGTCACCGCGGTGGCCGAGGGCATCGAGGTGCCGAACATCCGCACCAGTGGGTCCGAATCGACCCAGGGCGAGGTCGGTTTCGATCTCGGAGCAGTGAACCCTGAGGTGGGGTCGCGCGTTATCTGGTGGCTGGAGGTGCGCGATGCCCGTACACCCCAGGCCAATGTGTCACCGAGCCAGCGTGGCACGTTCAACATCATGGATCCCGCCGAGATGCGTGAACGCATGATCCGCGACAAGGCCGAGCTGGTCGACAGCATCAAGACCATCCGCGATCGCCAGCGCGATACCCGTGATGGCGTCGATGGCGCGCGCAAGGCCGTCCAACCCGGGCAGAAGTAAGGAACAGCCATGTACCGCATCGTCCCGAGCCTGCTCATCCTCGCCGCCGTCCTCCCCGCCGCCGATGGCGGCCTGGAGCGCGTGGTGCGCACGCAGGAAGGCGCCCAGCGCAGCGTCGCCGCGCAGGCCGAGCAGACCGCCGCCCGCGCCGGGTTGCTGGCCGACGACCTCCGCTTCAACCGCCTGGGCGAGCCGGCCGATGCCGACCAGCTGGTGCAGCTCTCCGGGGAACTCGCCGCCCTGGTGCAGTCGCCCGACGCCGAGGCCAAGACCATGAACAACGCCGCCGAGCGCCTCGCCCGCGCCCGGCGCAGCGGCTCGGGCGACGACCTCGTCTCCGCCGTCGGCGTGCAGACCGCGCTGGTCGGCAAGCTCGACACCCTGGCCAAGCATGCCCAGGGACGGCTGGCGAAGGCCAACGGCGTCAACGATCTGCGCGCCGCCATCGAGGCGCAGCGCCGGCTGCAGGACGAGACCGGCAAGCTCGCCGACCAGACCCTGGGCAAGGAGCGCTCCGAGCTCGGCACCCAGGAGAAGGCCGATCTCGAACGCCTGGCCAAGCAGCAGGACAACCTCGAGAAGGCGCTTGCCGACACCGCCAAGGCCCTGCGCGAGCAGGCCGAGAAGGCCGAGACCGACAAGGAGAAGGCCAATCTGCAGGCCGCCGCCGACGAGCTGGAGAAGGGCTCGGCGGCCAAGGACGCGCAGAAGGCCGCCGACAGCCTGCAGGACAACCGCCTCGCCGACGCGATGGACGAGCAGAAGCGCGTCCTCGACAAGCTCGAGGAGGCCGAGCGCAAGGCCGCCGGCGCCCAGCGCAGCGATCTCGCCGCCCTCGATAAGAAGATGCAGGACCTGCAGCAGCTGCAGAACGAGCAGCAGCGCCTCCTCGACGAGTCGAAGGCGCAGAAGGATCTGTCCAAGGCCGAATCCGACCGCATGGCCGCCAAGGAGCAGGACATCGCCCGCGAGCTGCAGGAGCAGGGCCTGACCCAGCCGCAGCAGACCGCCGAGCAGGCGCAGCAGGCGATGCAGAACCAGGACAAGGCCGGCGCCGAACAGAAGATGGAGCAGACCCTGCAGCAGATGCAGCAGGCGATGCAGCAGATGCAGCAGCAGATGCAGCAGATGCAGGCGCAGCAGGACGCGCAGCAGCAGCAGAGCGCCGAGCAGCAGCTGGCGCAGCTCGAACAGCAGTCGCAGGCCCTGCAGCAGGCGCAGGAGGCGCAGCAGGCCCTGCTCGACAAGCTCGAACAGCAGCAGGGTCCGCTGGAGAAGCAGCAGGCCCAGGACATGGCGGCGCAGCAGGAGCAGATCGCGCAGCAGCTGGCGCAGCAGCAGCAGGCGCAGCAGGCGGCGCAGAAGGCCGAGCAGTCCCTGCGGCAGCAGAACAAGCAGCAGGCGCAGCAGCAGATGCAGCAGGCCCTGCAGGCCATGCAGCAGGCGCAGCAGCAGATGCAGCAGCAGATGCAGCAGGCGAAGATGAACATGCCGATGCCGCCGACCAAGCAGGCCAAGGCCCAGGCCGAAGACCAGGGCAGCCTGCAGGACGGCGAGAAGAAGGCTGCGCGCAAGAGCGCCTGGGACGTCAGCCTCGCCCCGCAGGAGCGCGAGGTGCTGAACCAGGTCAAGGCCGACCAGTTCCCCACCCGCTACGAGCAGGCCCTGGTGCAGTACTACCGCGCCCTGGCCGGGGACGCCGAGAAGTGAACCGGATCCGGGGTCTGCTGCTGGCGATCGCCCTCGCCGTCACCGCGTGCCCGTGGGTCCAGGCCCTGGACAGCGAGGAGCAGCTGACGCCCCAGGCCGCAGCGGCGGTGAAGAAGGCGGTCGACTGGCTGGGCAAGAACCAGAAGCCGGATGGCTCATGGCCGCATGGCCAGGGCAACTCGACCGGCGTGGTGGCTGCATGCGCCATCGCCCTGATGTCGCAGGGGCACCTGCCTGGCACCGGCGAGTACGGCGTGCAGTGCGCCAAGGCCCTGCAATACATCCTCACCAATGCCCAGCCCGACGGCCTGCTCTACGCGCAGTGGATGAGCAGCCACGGCCCGATGTACCATCATGGTCTCGCCACCCTGGCCCTGGCCGAGGCCTGGGGCCAGACCGGCGACCGCCGTCTGCGCGAGGCGCTGCGCAAGGCCATCGACCTCATCTGTTCGACCCAGAACCAGAAGGGCGGCTGGCGCTACCAGCCGAAGATCTCCGACGACGATCTCTCGGTCACCGTCATGCAGCTGATGGCGCTGCGCGCCGCACGGGACGCCGGCATGGATGTGCCGAAAGAGGTCATCGACGCCGGCATCGAGTACGTGAAGGCCTGCCACAACGCCAAGGGCCAGGGCAAGGATGGCGGCTTCGCCTACACCCCCGGCGGCGGCAGCGGCTATGCCCGCTCGGGCGCCGGTGTCACCTCCTTGCAGGTCGCCGGCGACTACAAGGCGGCCGAGGTGGTCGAAGGTATCGAGTACCTCAACACCTTCGCCCCGGTGACCGACAAGAAGCAGGACAACGAGGAGTGGTACTTCTACGGCATGTACTACACCGCCATGGGCATGTACCAGGCCCAGAGCCTGGGCGCCCAGGGCAAGCGCTGGTGGAACGCCTGGTACCCCGCCGCCATCCGTGAACTCTGCGACAAGCAGCAGCCCGACGGGAAGTGGAAGGGGGCCTGGGAGGCCTACAACACCTCGATGGCGGTGCTGGTGCTGACGATTCCGTATCGGTATCTGCCTATCTATCAGCGCTAGGGCTTTCAGCTTCTAGGGGCTGTCGCCCCTAGGACCCCCGGGCTTTGTCGGGGTTCGGTTTCGTCGCTGCGCTCCGAAACCGTGGGCGGATGGCCTGCGGCCATTGTATCCGCCCACCACCCCTCGGCGCTGTTTGCTTCTAGGGGCTATCGCCCCTAAGACCCCCGGGCTTTGTCGCGACTCGGTTTTGTCGCTGCGCTCCAAAACCGTGGGGGGATGGGCTTCGCCCATTGTATCCCCCCACCGCCGCTCGGTCGCGCTGTTTGCGTCTAGGGGCTGTCGCCCCTAGGACCCCCGGGCTTTGTCGGGGTTCGGTTTCGTCGCTGCGCTCCGAAACCGTGGGCGGATGGCCTGCGGCCATTGTATCCGCCCAC
>JAFLCQ010000208.1 GCA_017302815.1 Planctomycetota bacterium | reverse complement strand
GACTACCGGCCGCGCCTCCCCGGCCGCCACGCCTGGCGTCTGCTGCTGCGCGAGCGCGGTGGCCCGGCGGTTGAGCTTGCCGCCGGCGAGGTCGCGGTGAGCGCGGCCGCCGATCGCGGCTTCCTCCGCCGCAGCGCCCGTGCAGCGACCCTGTTCGCGCGCGACGACGGTTCGTTCGCCTATCCCATCGGCCAGAACCTGGTGCAGGCAGTCGACAGGCAGCAGCCCTTCCCCTACCCATTCACGGTGCCGCCCGACCAGGGCACCTACACCTACGACCGCTATTTCACGCGCATGGGCGACGCCGGCATGAACATCGCGCGTCTGTGGATGACGCCATGGAGCTTTGGTCTGGAGGGGAACCCGTCATGGCGCGACTTCCATGGCATCGGCCGCTACAATCTCGCCAACGCCTGGCGCCTCGACCACGTCTTTGACGAAGCCGGTCGGCATGGCATCGATCTCCTGCTGACCATCCACCACCAGTCCGAGTTCACCATGGACTTCGGCAGCCGCGCCTGGCTGGACAGCGCGCTGAACCGGGCGCAGGGCGGACCGCTGCGCGATCCGGGCCGCTTCTTCCACGAGCCGGCCGTGCTGGAGGTCTACCGCAAGCGCATGCGGTATCTGGTCGCACGCTGGGGCGACCGCACCAATCTGGCGGCGTGGGAGCTGTCGGGCGAGGCCAACCTCTTCCCGCGCTACGACGAGGCGGCGGCGGCGCGCTGGCATCAGGCGATGATCGACCACCTCGCCGCCATCGATCCCTACCGCCACCTCGTCTTCACCCACACCCACAACTGGCAGCTCGGCAACGAGCTGTGGGCCCTGCCCGGCATCGACGTGGTGCAGGGCAACGGCTACATCCGTCCGCCCAACCGCACGCCGGACCATGTGCGCAACTTCGACCGCTACCTCGCCGAGGTCGCCGGCTTCGCCAAGCCGGTCCTGGTCGCCGAGTACGGCGGGCGATCCGAGCAGGGCGCGCCGTCCGGCGACTACCTGGAGGCGCAGCTGCACAGCGGCCTGTGGGCCTCGCTGGTGCGGCCCTTCGCCGGCGCCGCCCTGCACTGGTGGTGGAACTTCGTCGACGGCGCCGACCTCTACCCGCACTACCGCGGCCTGACCCGCTTCGCCGCCGGCATCGACCGCCTGGCGCGCGACTACCGCGTCGCCGATCCGCGCCTGCGGCCGGATGCCGGCCTGCGCGCCGCCGGCATGCAGGCGGCCGACGCCGGCTTCTACTGGATCCATGATCCAGGCATCTTCGAGGCCTGGAAGGATCTGCCCGAACGCGCCGGAGCCCGGCTCGTCATCCCCGGCCTCGCACCCGGACGCTACCGCATCGAGCTGTGGGACACCCGTGGCGACGGCCCGCGCGAGCGCAGCGAGGCCATCGTCGACGGCGAACTGGTGATCGACCTGCCGCCGGTGCGGCGCGACCTGGCGGTAAAGGTGGTCCCGGAATAGATCGGGACCTCATGCCAGCCGCCACACCGTCGCCACGGCGCGGCCGGTGCCGGATAGGTGGACGCGGCAGTCGCGGTTGGCGACGTGCACCACCCGGGTGACGACGACCCGGCCGTCGTCGGCAAAGACCTCGACCACCGAGCGGTCGACCAGCACGCGCAGGCGCAGCGGGCCGCCAGCCAGCGGCACCGGATAGGAGGCGCCGCCGACCGCCAGGTAGGCGCCATCCCAGGCCAGCGGCGTGCCGGCCAGGCGCAGGCTGCACGGGCCGTGCAGCTCCAGCTCGGCGTCGACCGCATCGCCGGCCTCGCCGAGATCGGCGTCACCGAGCTCGCCAGCGAAGTACAGCGGCCCATCCTGGCGCAGCAGGTCGACGGCGGGATGTGGACGCTGGCGGATGCCGGCGGCGGGATCGGCTTCGACCAGGCGGGGGAAGGCGAGGCAGCCGCTCCAGCCGTTGCCCTCCGTGAAGCCGCGCACCCAGCCAAGCACGACGTGGCGACCCGCGGCGTCGACCAGGGTGTTGCTGGCGTAGAAGGCGTCGTGCTGGTCGAGGCGGCCGCGCCGGCGCGGCGCCAGGCGGTCGCCGTCGAGGCTGCCCAGGATCCAGTCCACCGCCGGAACGCCGGCCAGCTCGCGCGGACGGATCGGCGAGTGCAGCAGCAGCGCCTCGCCGCCGACCGGCAGCAGGTTGGGGCACTCGCAGAAGGCGACCATGCCGGATCGCTCCTCATGCAGGACGCCGCGCGGGACGATGCGGTCGAGGCGCCCGTCCTCGGCCTCGTAGAGCAGCACGCACGGGCCGTCGCCGAGCAGGACGAGGGTGCGGCCGCCCCAGCGCACCACGAAGGGGTCGCGGGCGTCGCGTCCGTGCGGCGCCATCACCGCCCCGGGCAGGCGCTGCCAGGTGTTCAGGTCGGCATCGCACGGCGTGGCCGCCCGCTGCTCGAAGGGACGTCGGCCGGGGAAGGCGA
The DNA here is from genome assembly GCA_017302815.1 of Planctomycetota bacterium. GTDB lineage: Bacteria > Planctomycetota > UBA11346 > UBA11346 > UBA11346 > UBA11346. Next base: position 4,370 of record JAFLCQ010000208.1, on the reverse strand, counting down.
CGGAGGTGTAGAGCAGGCGCAGCGAACCATCGGCGTCGGCGGCGACGCAGCCGGAGAAGCAGTGCTCCTCGCCCGCCGCCAGATCCGGGGCGAGGGCGATGGGCAGGCGCTCCCAGCGCACCAGGTCGCGCGAACGGGCGTGGCCCCAGTGCATGTGGCCCCAGTTGTCGCCGAACGGATTGTGCTGGAAGAAGACGTGGTACCAGCCGTCATGATAGATGGTGCCGTTGGGATCGTTCATCCACCGCGCCGCCGGCAGCAGGTGGCAGCGCGGGCGCTCGGGATCGGCGGCGGCGCGGGCGGCGTGGGCGTCGACATGGCACTGGGCGTAGGCGGTGGTTTCCATGCCGTCACGATACGCGGTTTCCACCGCCGCTTCCATGTCCGACAGCGGCCCATAGCATTGCATTTCGTGACTCCGCATCGCCGCGTTGCCGGCCTCGAACGATTGCTCGGCCGGCTGACCCTGACCTGCCCCTACGTCGTCGACGTGGTGCAGGACGGGCCAGGGATCCGCAACCGCAACACCATCCCGATGGCGCGCCTGTTCGCCATGTCCCCGCACGGGCCCGACGGCCTGGGCCGGGTGACCGACCTGGCGCGGCGCGAGGTCTTCCACCTCGCGCCGGGCGGGATCCTCCTGCTGCCGCCGGATCGCGCCTACGCCTTCGACTTCCTGCCCGGCATGCGCATGGCCGCCTGCCATTTCCGGCTGGAGAGCGCGCCGGGCTGCGACGTGTTCTCAGGACGCCTGCCGTTGTGGCGCCACGACCATGCGGATCTGGCGGGAGGGCTGTGCGCCATCGCCGCCGGGGAGACCGGCCTGGCGGCGGCGGTGGCCTTCCATGGCCTGCTGCTCCAGGCCGCGGCCCTGTTCATCACCGGCGAACCGCCCGCCCCGGGCCGCTACGCCGCGGTGCTGGAGCGGATCGAGCGTTCCTGCCGCGCCGACCTGGCGGTGGCCGACCTCGCGCACGGACTCGGGCTGGGGCGCGAGCACTTCACCCGCGGCTTCCGGCGTCGCCTGGGGGTGTCGCCGCGCGAGCATCTGCACCGCCGGCTGACCCAGCGTGCATGCCTGCGCCTCCTGGCCGGCGACAAGGTGAAGCGGGTCGCGGCAGATCTGGGTTTCAGCAGCGAATTCGTGTTCTCGCGCTTCTTCAAGCGCAGGACCGGCCAGTCCCCGAGCGCCTATCGCGGCCAGCGCGCCTGATCAGGCGACGGCTTCGAAGCGCTTGGCGCTGCGCGATGCATCGCTGCTGCGTTCAGCGGCTGCGCGCTCCTCGCCCCGCTGCTGCCGTCCCTGCTCCTCGGCCTTGCCGGCCGCTTCGTCGCGGGCGGCAAGTTCCCGCGCCTGCGCCGAGAGCTGGACCCGGTCCTGGCTCTCCGGACGGCGGCTGGACGACGTCTCGGACTGCTCGCGCGCGGCGCGCTCGGCTTCCGCCCGGGCCATGGTCGACGGCTTGGACGCACCCTGCTCGCGGACCTGCGCAGCACCTATGCTCGGCATGGGCATGGTCACCCCCTTAGCAGCCTCAGTATAGCGCATGCACCCGCGCCGCGGAAGCGGCAATCCACCGCATCAGCCGCTGACAGCGGGCCAGCTGAGGGTGAACACCGACCCGCCCGGCCCGGTGTCGGTCAGCGCCAGATCGCCACCCTGGCGGACCTGGCAGCGCTTGGCGACCGTGGCGCCGAGGCCCAGGCCGCGGGTGCGGCCGGTGACGAAGGGTTCGAAGAGGCTCGCACGCAGTTCGGGCGGCACGCCCTTGCCGGTATCGCGCACGACGATCGACGCCGCCGCGACCTCGACCCGCACCGCGCCGCCCCGGCCGCAGGCCTGGACCGCGTTGCGCACGACGTTGAGCAGCGCCTGCCGGCTGAGCTCGGCATCCCCCTGCGCGATGCCCAGGCCGCAGAAGCTGAGCGACACCCCGTGCTTGTCGGCGTCCGGGCGCGACAGCTCGCATGATGTGCGCGCCACCGCGGCGAGATCGAAGGGCTTCGACTCGGCCGGGCGCTCGCGGCAGTAGTAGAGCAGATCGGTGACCAGATTGCCGAGGCGGCTGACCTCGCCGAGGATGGTGTCGACCAGCTGGATGTCGGCCGGATCGTTGAGCGATTCGCGCAGCAACTCGGCGTTTGCGCTGATGCCCGCCAGCGGATTGCGGATCTCGTGAGTGACGGTCGCTGCCATGCGGCCCAGCTCGGCCATCGGCTTGAGGCGGGCGACCTCGCTGCGCAGCAGCCGGCGCTCGGTGGGCGGCTCCTGCGGCGCGTCGGCCGGGTGCAGGTCGTCATCGACAGGCAGGCTCATGCCGGCTGCTCCGCTCCATCGACGCCCAGCTCCTTCAGCTTGTTGTAGAGTGTGGTGCGGTTGATGCCCAGCCGCTCGGCGGCCTTGGACTTCTGGCCGCCGCATTCGGACAGGGCGGCGCGGATGAGCATGGCCTCGACGGTGGCGAGATCGCGCAGATCCGGAGGCAGGACGATGCTGCCGGAGGGAAGGGCCGGGGCGGGATCCGCAGGCCGGGGTCCGGGGTCCACCACCGCGGCACGCAGCCCGGCCGCCTGGTCGCCGCGCGGCGGTGCCACCACCACCTCGTCCATCGACAGGTCGGCGGGCTGGATCTGGTCGGCCTCGGCGCAGATCACCGCGCGTTCCACGGCGTTGGCGAGCTCGCGCACGTTGCCGGGCCAGTCGTAGGAGCGCATCGCCTCGCGCGCGGCCTCGCTGAACGCCGCCGCCGGCCGGCCCAGCTCGGGGGCGAGGCGGGCCAGGAGGTGGTCGGCGAGGGGCAGGATGTCGTCGCGGCGCTCGCGCAGCGGCGGCACCGGGATGGGCACCACCTTGAGGCGGAAGTAGAGATCCTGGCGGAAGCGCCCGGCCGCGACCTCGGCGCGCAGGTCGCGGTTGGTGGCGGCGACGACGCGCACGTCGAACTCGACGTCGGCGAGGCCGCCGACGCGGCGGAAGCGCCGCTCCTGCAGCGCGCGCAGCAGCTTGGTCTGCAGGTCGAGGGGCATCTCGCCGACCTCGTCCAGGAAGAGGGTGCCGCCGCTGGCGACCTCGAAGAGGCCGGACTTGCCCTTGCTGTCGGCGCCGGTGAAGGCGCCCTTCTCGTAGCCGAACAGCTCGGCCTCCAGCAGGTGCTCGGACAGCGCGGCGCAGTTGATGGCGACGAACTGCTTGTCGGCGCGGGCGCTGCGCTCGTGGATCGCCTTGGCCACCAGCTCCTTGCCGACACCGCTCTCGCCCTGGATCAGCACCGTGGTCGAGGGCACGCCGGCGACGCGCTTCACCAGCGCCAGCACCCGCTTCATCGGCGCGCTGCCGGCGATGATGCGGCTGCGCCCATCGCTGCGTCCGGACAGGCGCTTCACCTGCCGTCCGAGCGCCTGCTTCTCCAGCAGGTTGCGCACCGTGGTGCGCAGGCGCTCAAGCGGGAACGGCTTCTCGATGAAGTCGGCGACCCCGACCTTCAGCGATTCGACCGCCAGATCGACCGAACCATGGCCGGTCAGCAGGACGACGGGCAGGTCGGGATCGATGCCCTTGAGCTTGGCGACCAGCTCCAGCCCGGGACCGTCGGGCAGGCGCTGGTCGAGGATGCACAGGTCGGGATAGGACTCGCGGGCCATCTCCAGCGCCTGCGCGCCGGTCTCGGCCTGACGGACGTCGAGATCCGCGAAGGCCCGCGCGACCGCGGTGCGGATCGCCGGCTCGTCATCGACCACCAGGATGGTGTCGGGCACGCGCTCAGCCCAGGATCTTGCTGAGCTTCTCCTTGAAGCGCTCCGGCGTGAAGGGCTTCGCCAGGTAGTTGCTGGCGCCGGCCAGCACCGCGTCCTTGACCTTGTCGGCCGAGCCTTCGGTGGTGATCATGATGATCGGCACCTTCTTCTCGGGATCGAGCTTGCGGATCTCGCGCACCATCGAGAGGCCGTCCATGTTCGGCATGTTCCAGTCGGAGAGCACCAGATCGACGCCGCCGGCGGCGAACTTGTCCAGGCCCTCCTTGCCGTCCCCTGCCTCGACGACGTTGACGTCGTAGCCGCAGTCCTTCAGGTTCTTGATGACGATCTTGCGCATCATCGCGCTGTCGTCGACCACAAGCACGGTCTTGGGCATGCGTCCCTCTCTAGGTGTCCAGGTGTAGCCCGTCCGATGCGACGGTGCAAGGATCGGCCGGAGCGGTCATGGGCGCTGCGCCGGCACGCGGGCGGGGTCGGCTCCCGGACCGGCCGGGACGGGACCGAGCGGGCCGCGCACCGCTCCGGCGAGGTCGAAGCGCTCCCAGCGCCAGCCGGGCTGCCGCTCGCCCTCCCAGACGATGGCCGGACCGGGCCCGCGCACGGTGACGCCGACC
>JAFLCQ010000207.1 GCA_017302815.1 Planctomycetota bacterium | reverse complement strand
ACAAGGGCCTGCTCCGCGGCTCCATCGGCCTGGCGATCATTTCGCTGGTCGGTTTCGGTCTGCTGTATCCGCTGGCGGGAGTCGGGCTCGGCCAGGCGCTGTTCCCGAGCACTGCCAATGGCAGCCTGATCGAGCGCGATGGCAAGGTCCTCGGCTCCTCACTGGTGGCGCAGCCGTTCTCGGATGATCGCTACTTCCAGTCACGACCCTCTGCGGCCAACTACGATGTGATGGCGGTGGCAGGGAGCAACCAGGCCCGTACCAATCCAGACTTGCGCAAACGTGTCGATGAGACGCGAGCCGCCCTGGCGCAAAGGTATGGTGTCGATCCTTCCGCCATACCCAGCGATCTGGTCACGCAGTCCGGCGGCGGCATCGACCCGCACATCAGTTCGCAAGCCGCCGCCATCCAGATTGATCGCGTGGCACATGCGCGCGCTGTCTCACGCGATGTCATCGAAGGCTTGGTGGTTCAGCATACGGAGGGCAAGCAACTCGGTTTGCTGGGCCAGCCTCGCGTGAATGTGCTGGAGTTGAACTTGGCACTGGATGCTGTTGCCAAGACACCTGCGTCCAAGCAATGACCGCACTGAGTCGCTATGTTCAGGCCGAGGATGTTCTCCTCGGCCTACCGGTCGCCGACAAGCGGCAGTTGTTTCAGGCCATCGGCCTGCACGTCCAGCGCATCGGTGGCCTGATGGCCGACGACGTATCTTCGGGGCTGATGCGACGTGAGCAGGCCGGATCAACGGGGCTGGGCCTGGGCGTGGCCGTTCCGCACGCTCGGGTGAAGGGGCTGAACCACATTCGTGCGCTGTACGTTCGGCCGGCTGCCGGGCTGGCATTCGATGCACCTGACACGCAGCCGGTATCCGACATCCTTGTCTTACTGGTTCCCAGCCCGGCGACACAGTTGCATCTTGAGCTTCTTGCCCATGTGGTTTCATTGTTCTCTGATGGAGCATTCCGGGCGGCCTTGCACGCCCGACAAAGTCCGTTTGAAATCAAGAGGTTGATTAATGAATGGCATTTGTAGCGAGGATCGGCCGCGTTGCTGGTCCTACCGTGGCAGGAATACTGGCAGGGGGTACTAGAACGATGCCACTGTTGGACGGCCTCGCTCTCACAGTTGTTTCCTTCGCAGGGCTCTACTTCCTTGCGCTGGGTGGCGCATCGTTGATCGTGCCTGCCCGGGCTTCTCGTTTCCTGCTTGGATTTGCTGGTTCGCTGGGGGCTCATCTTTTGGAGATGGCGTTGCGGATGATTGCGGGTGTGGCATTTGTCGTGGCAGCACCTCGAATGCTTTTCCCAGATGGCTTCGCCATGTTTGGCTGGGCACTTCTCATCTCTACCGTCTGCTTGCTCGCCGTACCTTGGCGGTGGCACCAACGCTTCGCTCAATACGTGGTGCCGCACGCTATTCGTCGCATTCACCTGATCGGCTTGGTTTCTTTGGGAGCTGGCGTTTTCGTACTTGTGGCGGCGATTGGCGGCGGTGCTACTTAGCAAATGATTGAACTTTGAGGATTGGAAGTGCCATGGGAGCCGAACGGACTGAACAAGCCGATGCCCTGCTGGGCGAACTCAAGCGCCAGACCGCTGGGCGGTTGACGGTGTTCCTGGGCGCTGCGCCTGGCGTCGGCAAGACCTACGCCATGCTGGCGCGTGCGCGTGAACTCCACCGCCAGGGGGTGGATGTCGTCATCGGCATCGTGGAGACCCACGGCCGCGGCGAGACCCAGACCATGGTCGAGGGATTGCCGCTGCTGCCCCGCAGGACGGTGGAGTACCAAGAGCGCCAGATGGAGGAGATGGACCTTGATGCTTTGCTGGCGCGCAAACCGGCGATCGCCCTGGTCGATGAACTCGCCCACCGCAACGTCCCTGGAAGCCGCCATGAGCGGCGCTGGCAGGACGTGGAGGAACTGCTCAACGCCGGGATCGACGTCTACACCACGGTCAACATCCAGCACTTGGAAAGCGTCAACGATGTGGTGCACCAGATCACCGGCGTGCGGGTGAGCGAAACGGTGCCCGACGCCGTATTCGAGCGATTGCGCGACATCCGCCTGGTCGATTTGCCTGCACGCGAACTGATCGAACGCCTGAACCAAGGCAAGGTGTACCTGCCCGAACAGGCAGCCCAGGCGCTGCAAGCGTTCTTCTCTCCGTCGAATCTCACCGCGCTGCGCGAGCTGGCGATGCAGACCGTGGCCGAGCACGTCGATGCCGACTTGCGCGAGACGCGCGCAGCGCGCGGCCTGGAAGGCATTTCCATCCAGCGCCATGTGCTGATCGCCATTGACGGCCGGGGGCAGTCGGAATACCTCGTAAGAGCGGGTGCCAGAATCGCCGAGCGCCGGGGCGCTCCCTGGTCGGTGGTCACGGTGGAGACCGGGCGTTCGGCCGATGCCGCCTTGCACACTGACGACCTTGACCGGGCGGCCCCCACGCTCAACATGGTTGCGCGTGCGGAGCAGCAACGCTTGACCGAGATCGACAAGGCATTCGCGCTAGCACGCAACCTCGGCGGCGAGACGGAAGTGCTGCACAACACCGACGTTACCCAGGCACTGCTCGATGCCGCCGAGGCGCGCGGTGCAAGATCCATCGTCATAGGCCGCACGCGCGAGCGCCCCATCGCTCGCATCTTCAATCGCACGCTGACGCAGCAACTGTTGCAGCGCGGCGCACGCTACGAGCTGACGATCGTCAGCACGCCGCAGGCCCGGCAGCGAGCAATGGAATTGCAGGGTCTTGCCAGCGGTCGCCTCACGGCGCGGGAGGTCGTGCTGATCCTGCTCGCCAGCGTCGGCGCCGTCGGTGCGGCGGCCTTGGCCGAGCGCACGCTGGGCTTGCAGGACCTGTCCCTGATCTTCCTCGTGGCGGTCATGCTGGTCGCCTCGCGGACGCGGATGACGTCGGCCGTTATCACCGCCGCGCTGTGTTTCCTTGCCTACGACTTCTTCTTCATCGAGCCACGTTTCACCTTCTTCATCAGTGCCCATCGCGGGGTGGCCACCGTATTGCTGTTTCTCGCAGCGGCCCTGATTGCGGGACGCCTGGCCTCGCAACTGCGCAGACAAGTCGTGGCATTGCGAGCGGCGAACACGCACGCGACGACCATGCAGAACCTGGGACGCCATCTCGCGAAGGCGGCTGATCTCGGGCAGGTCATCGCATCAGGTTCATCGGTTCTGCAATCGACCTTGCACGCCGAGGCGTGGATACGCATCAACGGCGAGGCCGGTCCCGCCGCTGCCACGAACCACCTGACCGAGAAGGACCTGATGGCGGCCGACTGGACGCAGCAGCACGGGCAGGCGAGCGGGCGCTACACGGACACCCTGACCAATTCATCCTGGTTGTTTCTGCCGGTGCGCTCGGACAAAAACACGCTGGGTGTGGCCGGGTTGAGGTTCCCGTCGGGCATGGGGCGTCTTTCGTTCGAGCAGCGCCGCCTGGCGGAAAGCATGGTGGAGGACATTGGCCAGGCCGCCCAGCGCACGCGGCTGGTGTCGGAACTGGAGGAAGCGCGCGTCACCGGAGAAACGGAGCGGCTGCGGTCCGCGTTGTTGTCTTCCGTGTCGCACGACCTTCGCTCGCCGCTGTCGTCGATGATCGGTGCAGCGGACAGCCTGGCGCGCTACGGCAAGGACATGGGGCCGGAGGATCAGCAAAGTCTGTTGGAAACCATCCATGTGGAAGGCGAGCGCCTGGACCGCTACATCCAGAACCTCCTAGACATGACCCGGCTCGGGCAGCAGGGATTGACGCTGACGCGCGACTGGATCGGCATCGACGAGTTGGTGGGCTCGGCGTCCCGGCGCCTGCAACGGTACGAGCCCGATGCCCGCATCGAGCACGACATTCCACCGGACCTGCCTCCGATCCATGTCCACCCCGCGCTCATCGAGCAGGCTTTGTTCAACGTCATGGAGAACGCGGCGAAGTTCTCCCCTCCGGGGGTGTCTCTCAAGGTGCAGATTCGACGGACAGAGGACGACCAATTGCGGATCGACATCTCGGATCGAGGACCGGGCATTCCAGAGGAAGAACGACGGCGCATCTTCGATATGTTCTACAGCGTCGAACGTGGCGACCGAGGCAAGCAGGGAACCGGCCTGGGGTTGACGATCGTCCAAGGTATCGTAGGTGCCCACATGGGCAGCGTCGAGGCGCTGCCTGGCCCGGAAGGCCGCGGAACCACCATCCGCCTGACCTTGCCTTGGGGCGGATACGCCAATCAGGAGGCGAAAGAGCATGATGGGACTTCCCAGTGAATCGAGTCCGGGTGCGCCGGCCGCCCGGGTTCTCGTCGTCGATGACGAACCCCAGATCCGCAAGTTCATCGACATCAGCTTGCGGTCGCAAGGCTACGCAACCCTGCTGGCGGGAACAGGCCGGGAGGGCCTGACGCTGCTGGCCAGCAAAGGGGCCGACCTCGTCGTCCTGGACCTGGGATTGCCGGATATGGACGGGAAGGATGTGCTCAAGGAGCTGCGGCAATGGTCGCGCGTGCCCGTCATCGTGCTGACGGTACGCTCCGGCGAGGACGAAAAGGTGGCCCTGCTGGACGCAGGGGCCAACGACTACGTGACCAAGCCTTTCGGTGTCGAGGAACTGATGGCACGCATTCGCGCATTCCTGCGCACGGTGGCGACAGGGACGGAAGATGGTCCGATCTACGACGACGGGATTCTCCGAATCGACCTGGCGCAACGGGAAGTGGCCGTTCATGGAGAAGCCGTCACGTTGAGCCGCAAGGAGTTCTCTCTGCTGGCCTTGCTGGTCAGGCAGCCGGGACGGCTGGTGACGCAGGCACAGATACTGCGGGAGATGTGGGGGCCGACGCACGAGGAAGATACCCACTACCTGCGCATTCTCGTGGGCAAGTTGCGCCACAAGCTGGGGGACGATGCCTCCGCTCCTCGCTACATCGTCACCGAACCTGGGGTTGGGTTGAGATTCGTCTCGAAGGAACAGCATCCGGCCTGACCCGTTCGTCGAGGATTCCCAAAGAGGCGTTGCGGGTGCGGCTCACCCCAGGGCCGGCCCACGCTGTCGTCCGATCTCCCAAGACACGCCACCACCGCGCACCGTCGCGGCGAGCTGCTGCCCAAGCCGCTGTTCGATGATGGGCTTCCACGGCACGAGGCTGAACCCCTTGCCGTCATCGAGCATCGCATAGCGCCCGCTGGCAAGCATGACCGAGCGCCGGTAAATGCCGGCCACGCGCTGACCGTCGGCCACAGGCCGATGCGCCAAGCCGGTTTCGGCGGCAATGTCCTTGGCGGCCTGCGCCAGTTCGCGGTTGCGCAGCGTACCCAGCAGGTTGCGCGCCAGAAGCACGCGCTGCCCGCGCCGCTCGGCCAGCCCCTGCTCGGCCAAGAAGTCGGCGCGCTGCTGCATGGCCTGCTTGGCGTCGCCGCCAAAGCCCAGGTCGCCCAGGCCCGAGCCACCGCCGATCAACTGCTGGTCGAGCCAGGTGGCCCCGATCACGCGGGCCTGCCGCTCGATGGGCAGGTGCGATTTCAGCTCCACGGCCACGCCGCCCAGGCGCTGCGCGTCGTAGCGGCGGCCCTGCTCGGGCAGGTCGCCCGGCACCTTCCATAGCCCCTCGGCCACGCGCTCCACGATGCCGGCCCGGCGCAGGGCTTCGAGCCGGCGGACGTGGGCCGCGACAACTTCCTGCGGATCGCGCCCCGGTACGGCCTGACCCTGCGCGATGGCGAGGTGATGATCGGTGCGGTACAGACCACCACTCGCCAGTGCGGCGATGTTCCTGTCGGCCGCGCGCACGTCGGCCGAACCCTTCACCTCCACCACGGCCCCGGCCGGATAGTTCGCCAGCTCGTCGCGGGCGTTGAGCGCGACGTAATGGGCCTTGCCGTCCACGCCGTCGATGACCAGATAGCCGCGGTCGCGCAGCTCGTCGGCCAGCCCCTTCGCGGCCACGCGCCCGAGGATGGTTCGGCCATCGTCCCCCGGCTCAAACACGGCCAGCTCGCGCGGCTCGCCACGCATGGCCCGCTGCATGGTGCGGATGATGTCGCCACGCTCGCCCAGGGCGCGCAGGGTCTTTTCCGCATCGGCATGGACAGCCCAGGTGCCCGGCTGCGTCTCGTCGGCCAGGCCCAGGCGCTGCAAGCGTTGCAGGCGGCCGATCAGCAGCAGGCGTTGCCGTTGCAGCCGGGGTTCGTTGAGCCGTTCGACATGCAGCAGGCCATCGCCGCCGGCCTCGCCTATCTCACGTTTGAGGGTGCGATCCAGGCTCGTCCACCGCTCTTGTGCCACCTCGTGCCGCAAGGTCTGCTGGATCTCCAGTTCCGTGCGCGGCCCCAGCCATTCGGTCGCCAGCTCGGCGACCCGGTGGCGGAAGCCGTCGGCGATGTAGTCGCCCGCGATGATGAGGTCTTTGCCGGTGTCGTCGCGTCCGCGCACGATCAGGTGGGTATGCGGGTTGTCGGTGTTCCAGTGATCGACGGCCACCCACTCCAGCCGCGTGCCCAGGTCGGCCTCCATGCGGTTCATCAGATGCCGGGTATAGGTGCGCAGGTCGTCCAGTTCGGCGCCGTCCTCCGGCGAGACGATGAAGCGGAAGTGATGCCGGTCGTCGGCGCAGCGTTCCTTGAAGGCGTCGAGGTCGGCTTCGTCGGCCTGCGGCCCGTAGGCTTGGCCCGGCTCGCCATCGCGGCCCACGCCGTCGCGCTCGATGTAGCGCAGGTGCTTGGCGAGCGACTGCGGGCTGGCCTGGCGCTGGTTGACCAGCAGCGTCTTGATGGTCACGCGCCGCGACATGGGCGTCAGCTTCGCCCCCGCGAAGCGCGCC
>JAFLCQ010000206.1 GCA_017302815.1 Planctomycetota bacterium | reverse complement strand
AAGCCGGTGGCCGGGCGCGCCGACGCCGCCAGCGGCGTCTCGCCCAGGGCGCGGCGCACGGCGGCGATGGTGCGGTCGAGGTCGAGCGGCTTGGGCAGGTAGTCCGCCGCGCCGGAGCCCACCGCCGCCATCGCCGTCTCGACCGTGCCGTGCGCGGTCATCACCAGCACCGGCAGATCGGGACGGTCGCTGCGCAGGCTGGCGAGCAGGTCGAGCCCGCTTTCGCCTGGCATGCGGATGTCGGTCAGCACGAGGTCGACGTCGGCCTTGATGCGGCGCCGCGCCGCCGGCACGTCGGCTGCCGTCGAGACCCGCCAGCCGGCCTTGGACAGCGCCCGTTCCAGCGCCCAGCACACGGCGGCGTCATCGTCAACCACCAGCACGTGAGGGCTTTGCGGGTCCGGCATGGACCCAATATCCGGACGTGGGCGCATTTGACAACGCCGGGGAGGCGCGGTTATCATGAACCGATCCGGAGGCTCCATGCGCAACGTCACCATCGCCGCCACGCTCCTCTCGCTCGCTGCGGCTCCGCTCGCCGCGATGGATTCGCACGTCGTCGGCCCGCGGGCTCTGGGCATGGGCGGCGCCGGCACCGCCGCTGTCGATGACCACACCGCCTCCTATTGGAATCCCGGCATGTACGGGTTCTTCTCGCGCACCGGGGAGGATGGCGCGAAGCTCGCTGCCGATCCCAACCATGTCGGGCGCAAGGACTGGGGCGTGGGCATCGTCGACGCCAGCATCCACGTCGACGTCCGCGGCGAACTCGCCAACCTGATCGAGGTCGCATCCGCTGTCGACCTCTCCAATGTGGCCACTCTCGGCTCCGGCGGCGAGGATGACCTGAAGGCGGCGATGGCGACCTTGGCGATGATCGAGGACTTCACCCCCGATCGCGACACCGTCTCCTTTGCTGCCAACGTCGGGGTGGCGAACATCCGCATCGGGCACTTCGGCATCGGCCTGCGCATCTTCGCCGAGGGCATCGCCTCGCTCTCCGATGTCGACCGTCTGAACGTCGGCATCGGCACCGACAGCATCACCAGCATCGCCCAGGAGATCAACAATCCCAGCGTATCGCCGTCGGGCTGGACCTCGGGCCACAACGCCACCCTGATCACCGGATCGGCGGCCAGCAACCTCGATGCGGCGATGCTGGCGGCCGGCGTCGTCGATGCCTCCGCGCGCGCCGAGGCGATCAGCAAGCTGGACTACGCCGCCAGCCAGGCCGGGCTCAGCGCCGAGCAGATGGCGCAGATGACAGCGGTCGGAGGTTCGCTCTACGACGCCATCCTGGCCTCCACCGATCCGTCGAGGTCCTTCGAGAACAACACCACCGCGGCCTTCTCGGCCGGCTACTCCGTCGCCGAGGTGCCGATCAGCTACGGCCATGCCATCAACGACCATCTGGCGGTCGGCGGCAGCCTGAAGCTGATGGTCGGCAAGGTTGCGGCGGCCAAGGTGCGGCTGCTCGACGACAACGCCGACGTCGCCGAGCTGCTGCAGGATTCGCTCGACGACGCCAAGCAGACGGTGACCGCAGGGGTGGATCTCGGCGTGGTCCTGCGCAACTCATGGGCCCAGGTCGGCCTGACCGCCCGCAACATCAACAGCCCGGTGCTGGAAGGCGGCACCTACCAGGATGCCGATGGGCGCGACTTCGACGTCGAGGACGTCACCCTCGAACCGCAGGTCTCCCTCGGCGTGGCCCTCTATCCCTTCGAGACCCTGTGCCTCACCGCGGATCTCGACCTGATCGAGTGCTCGACCGTCTTCGAGACCACCACCGCCGGGCACATGCCGGATGGTGTCGACCGCACCCTGCGGGTCGAGTACGCCAGCCAGCGCCTTGGCGGCGGGGTGGAATGGAACGCCTTCCGCTTCCTCGCCCTGCGCGCCGGCGCATCCACCGATCTCGCCGAGACCGACGCCGGCACGATGCTGCACGCCGGCGTGGGCGTGAACCTGTGGGCGGTCCGTCTCGACCTCGCCGGCGCGGTGTCCACCGACACCGTCACCGTCGACGGCGAGGACTATCCGCGGGCGGCGGACGTCAGCCTGGGCCTGATGGTCGACTTCTGAGGTCGGCCCAGCGCTGCAGCTTGGTCAGCGGCTGCGGCGCCCACGCGATGCCCCAGCCGGCCAGCAGCGCCGACCAGCGCGCGGCGCCATCGGCGGGCTGCGGCGTCTCGATCTCCAGCTCGTGGTCGGTGCGTCCACCGAGCTCGGTGCGGTCGAGGCAGAGCAGGTGCGGGCCGTCATGCCATTCCAGGCGCAGGTTGTCGAATCCGCCGAGGGCGATCAGCGGCGCCCCGGCCAGGGCGTCCTGCCATTCCACCGGCAGCATCCCGACATCGGGCGCGGCATCAGCCTGCGCGGCCGGCAGTTCGCGCTCCCATTCGTCATGACGGTGGGTGCCGTCCGCCGCGACGCTGCCCTTGGCCTTGCAGGTCAGCACCACGCGATCGTTCTCGCGGCGCACGCGCACGGAGCGCCGGGCGGCGCGCAGCCGGCCGTCGGAGCTGTCGAAGAAGCGGTTGCGCTGCCGCAGATGCGTCGGCGGGCCGAGCAGTCCGGCGATGCGCTCGGCCAGGGCGGTGTACGCGGCCGCGTCCAGGCTCCATTTCAGTTCGATCTCGATCGGGATCATGCCTGCTCGTGGAAGGCGACCAGCTGCGCCGGCGCGGCCGACATGAGGCGCGACATCGCCTGGCCGATGCGCGTGGTCAGTTCTGCGACCTGGCCGCCCCTGGGCAGGGAGGGATCGCGGCGCAGCGGTCGGCCGACCGCCAGGACGAAGGTGCTGGGCGAACTGCGCGCCATCAGCATGGGGATGACCGGTGCCCCGGTCTGCACTGCCAATGCGGCCGGACCGGCGGGCAGGCGCACGCGGCGGCCGAGGAACGACGCCTCCACCCCGCGACCGCTGTAGTCGCGGTCGACCAGCATGCCCAGGACCTGCCCATCGCGCAGGGCGCGCAGCATGGCGAGCGGCGCCCGGTCGAGGAGGACGGTGCGGCAGCCCCAGCGGCCGCGGCGGTCGGCCAGCCAGCGGTCGAGGGCGGGATCGCCGTAGGGCAGCGCGGGCGCCAGCACGCCGTCGGTCAGCTTCAGGCGGTGGCAGGTCGCGGCGAGCATGTCCCAGTGGCTGTGGGCGGTGGCGAGGATGGCCGGGCCGCGCAGAGGACGGGCGGCGAAGACCCGCCACGGATCCACCACCGTCACCGTCCCGGGCTCGGGCCAGCGGTCGTGGTGCAGACGGGCCGCCTCGGCGAGGGTCAGGGCGAATTCGATGTAGCTGCGGCGGACGGCCCGCCGCATGGGCAGTCCCGGCGGCAACGCCCGTCCGAGGTTGCGCTCGACAGTCCGCCGGCCGCGCGCATCCAGCACCCAGGTCACCCAGCCGGCGCTGTAGGCCATGGTGCGGGCGATCCCCAGCGGCATGGCATCGGCAGCGGCCGCCACCGCGCGCATGCCGATGCGGCGCAGCCCGGGCACGGCCGCCAGCAGATCGCGCGCCATCAGGCGCCCTGCCCGTCGACGTAGACCAGGCGCAGCTGGCTGGAGCCCTGCCAGCGGTTGATCTCGGGGCGCACCAGCAGATCGAGGCGTGCGCCGGGGGCGGCGAGATCGGCGAAGATGGCCTTGGATTTCCAGGCCAGCAGCTCCTTCATCGTGCCGCCGGCGTCGGTGAGCGGACCCTTCACGTGGTCGCCCTCCTTGCCGAACAGGCGCGGGCGGCCGGCGAACGAGGCCGCGTTCAGGCGCAGGACGGGCTCGCGGTTGCCCATACCGAAGGGCCCCATGGCCTCCAGGTTGGCGAGGAAGTCGCCGTCCAGCTCGGACAGCGAGATGTCGGCATCGTAGTCCGTGCGCGGCACCATCGAGCCTGGCGCGACGCGCGAGGCGACATGGCGCTCGAAGGCCTCGCGGAAGGCCTCGACGCTGCCCGGCTCCAGGGTGATGCCGGCGGCCATGGCGTGTCCGCCGCCGCGGGTCAGGGTGTGCCGGCAGGCGTCGATGGCCTCGCCCAGATGCACCGCGGCGATCGAGCGCAGACTGCCCTTGGCGGCTCCGTCGTTGATCGCGATCACCGCCGACGGCTTGCCGAAGCGGTCGACCAGGCGGCTGGCGACGATGCCGACGATGCCCTGATGCCAGCCGTCGCCGGCGAAGACCAGCGTGGTCCGCGATGCCAGGGCGGGGTCGCCCTCGGCCAGGGCGATGAGGTCCTGGGTCAGGGTCTGGGTGATGCGGCGGCGCTCGTCGTTGCCGGCGACGATGCGCTCCAGCACCGGAGCGGCGGTGGCGGCGTCGCGCGCGGTCAGCAGCTCGATGTTGGCCATCGCGCTGTCCATGCGCCCGCTGGCGTTGAGCAGCGGCGACAGCTTCCAGCCGACGTCGCCGGCGGTGGGCTGCTCGCCCTCCAGGCCGGTCTCGGCCAGCAGGGCGCGCAGGCCCGGATTATCGGTGCGGGCCAGCTCGCGCAGGCCGTGGTGGACGAGGATGCGGTTCTCGCCGTCCAGGGGGGCGCAGTCGGCGACCGTGCCCACCGCGACCAGGGCCATGGAGCCCATCAGGAAGCCGCGCAGCCGGTCGGTCACGCGCTCGGATCCGGACAGCACCATCGCCGTGGCCCAGGCCAGCTTCCACGCCACGCCGACGCCGGCGAGGTGCTTGTCGGGATAGGCGCAGTCGGGGCGGTTGGGGTTGATCACCGCGGTGCAGCGCGGGAGGTAGCCCTGCGGCAGGTGATGATCGGTGATGATGACGTCGCAGCCGGTCTCGGCCTCGATGCGCGCCGCCCAGCCACCATCGGCGATGCCGCAGTCGACGGTCACCATCAGCTGCGCCTGGTGCGCCTTCACCGCCTCCAGGCTGCTGTCGGACAGGCCATAGCCGTCGATGCGCCGGTGCGGGATCCACACCGTCGCCTCGTGCGAGCAGGTGCGGATGAACAGGGCCAGCAGCGAGGCCGAGGTCGACCCGTCGACGTCGTAGTCGCCGTGGATGAGGATGCGCTCGCGCTTGTTGATGGCCTGGGCCAGGCGCTGCGCCGCCGCCTCCATGCCGGCCATCAGGCCCGGCCGGTGCAGGTCCTGCATGCGCTTGCCCAGCCAGGCCGAGGCCTGCTGCGCGCCTTCGACACCGCGGATCGCCAGCAGGGTCGCCACCAGACGGGAAACCCCCAGCTCGTGCTCGAGCTCGGAGACCAGGTCGGGGACGACGGCGCGCCGCTGCCAGGCGCGGGAGGGGGTCAGCATCTGCGGTCAGGATGGCCGCGGCCGGCGGCGGGCAATCGCGATCAGCCGCAGGCTCGGGCGATGATCCCGGCGATATCGGTCTGATGCCAGCCATCGCGCATCCACGAGCGGTCCGACCCCAGCACCACCGCTCCCTGGCCCGGGGACGAGGCCGCCCGGCCGTGGCTGCCGCGCACCAGCGATGCGTCGAGCGGAACCGGATCCATGAGGTAGCGGAAGCCGAGCAGCTTGCGCGCCAGGCCCCAGGCGGCGCGCCGCTTGCCGCCGGCGGGGTCGAAGAACAGCTCGCGCGGGTCGTAGCCGGGCTTCTTGTGGATCTCGACGCAGCGGGCGAAATCGGGGCGGGCGGCATCGTCCAGCCAGTAGTCGTGCGCGAACCAGGCGCCGCGGGCGGCCAGGACGACCAGTTCGCCGCTGCGCGGGTGGTCGAGGCCGATCTCGGCCCGCTGGTGGCCGGCATAGACCCGTTCCACCCCGGGCAGGCGGGCGATGAGCTCGGCGGCGCGGCCGATCGCCGCCTCGTCGGCGCAGTAGACATGGGCCAGCTGGTGGTCGCAGACCGCGAAGGCGCGACTGGCCCCGGGGTCGAGCAGTTCGCCGGCGGCATTGCGCACCGCAGCCAGCAGGCCTTCATTGCGCAGGGTGCGGTTGATGAATACGGGCGTGTCGACCGCCTCGATGCCGTATTCGCTGACCACCAGCACCCGGGCGCCGCGGGCACGGGCGTGCTCGATGGCGAGGCCGGCGCAGGCGTCGAGTTCGCGCAGGTTCCTCGCCAGATGCGGACCCGCCGGGCCGAAGCGCTGCAGGTCGTAGTCCAGATGCGGGAGATAGCACAGCGCCAGATCGGGCTGCGAGGCATCGCAGGCGGTGGCGAAGCTCTCGGCGATCCAGCGGGTGGAGCGGATCGACGCCGTGGGGCCCCAGAAGTTGAAGAGGGGGAAGTCGCCATGCCGGGCGCGCAGGGCGTCCTTCAGGGCGTAGGGATGGGCGTAGAAGTCGGGTGATTTGCGGCCGTCGTGGTGGTAGACCGGACGCGGGGTGACGGTCGCCGCGACCCCGCTGTTCATGGCGTACCACCAGAAGTGCTTGAGCGTCTTCGGGGCGCGTGGACCGCTCCACGGCAGCGGCGCCTGCACCAGCTTCTCGGACTGGCGCCAGAACCAGATCTCGCCCAACTCGCGGAAGTACCAGCCGTTGCCGACGACGCCGTGCTCCTGCGGCAGGACGCCGGTCAGCATGGTGGTCTGCGCCGTCGTGGTCACCGCCGGGATGGCGGTGCGCAGCGGCGCGGCGAAGCCCTCGGCCGCCAGCCTGGACAGGTTCGGCGTGTCCGTCCCGAGGTGGTCGGGGGTCAGGCCGACGCAGCACAGGACGGCGAGCTTCATCGGTAGGTCGCCACGCCGTCGGGGGTGGTGACGGCGACCTCGCGGCCCTGCGCGCCGCCCTCGATGCGGCCGACGATGCGCGCCTCGATGCCGCAGCCCTTGGCGATGCGGACG
>JAFLCQ010000205.1 GCA_017302815.1 Planctomycetota bacterium | reverse complement strand
GCGCCTGGGCGGGAGACGCCGGCTTCGCGACCGGGGCGGTTGCGGGCTGCGTCTTGCGGATGGCCTTGGTGGAGGCCTTCTGGCGACCGCTGGGAGAGGGTAGGGTCATACGGGTCCAGTCAGCCCAGCAGGGCGGTGGCGAGGCAGCCGGCTATGGCCCCTGCGGCAAGATCGTCGGTCATGATGCCCCAGCCGCCGGGCAGGCGCTCGCACCAACCGACGGGCCAGGGCTTGGCAATGTCAAACACGCGGAAGAGCACGAGCGCCCCGATCACCGCGAGGGCGGGTTGGGCGAGGAGGGCGGAGGGCAGGATGGCGATCGCCAGCCAGGTGCCGGCGACCTCGTCGATGACGATCTGCGAGGGGTCCTCCACCCCGAACCGGGCTATCGCCGCGGGGGCGCACATGATGCCGGCGACGGTCGCGGCGACCACGGCTGCGGCCAGGGTCCAGCGCGCCAGGTCGAGGGGGGCGAGCGCAAGCAGGGCGTAGGCCAGGACGGCGGCGGCGAGGCTTCCCCAGGTGCCCGGAGCGGGGCGGAGGAGCCCGGCGCCGAACCAGGTGCAGACGTGGACCCGCCAGCCTGCGGCTGCCGTCGCGTCAGGCGTCGACATCCAGTTCGCCGAAGCGGGTCTCGATCAGCTTCACCACCGCCTGCACGGCGGCCGGTGCATCGTCGCCTTCCGCCCGGACGGTCAGTTCGGAGCCGCACTCGGCCGCGAGCATGAGCAGTTCCAGGACGCTCTTGGCGTCGACCGTCATATCGTCTTTGGTGATCGTGAGATCGGAGCTGAAGCGGCTGGCCGTCGTGGCGATCTGGGTCGATGGACGGGCGTGCAGCCCCATCCGGTTGGTCAGGACGACGGTATGTTCAGCCGCGTGGGCCATGCCTGCATGCTCGGGTGTGGCAGGCCCATCGTCAAGGCCTCCACCGGGATGTGTCGCGGCCCGGATGGCACGCTGCGGATGCAGCGCAACCTCATGGTCATCAAGATGATGTGAATCATGGATCAAGACTGGACGAGTCCGATCTTGATGCCGGCTTCGCATCCTGCGAACCCGACCTTTGCAGTGGTTGCGAGCATGGCGCCATCCACCCTGGAAGGAATCTGACCGCATGTTGCGCTCCAGCACCCTCGCCCTGCTCGCCCTCGCCCTGCCAGCCGCTGAGACGGTCTCCTACTGCGAAGCGTCGCCCGGGTCGCCGGCGACCTTCGCCCCCGTGCTGACCGTCGGCGAAGCCGGCGCGAGTGGCGAGGTGATGTGCGGCATCCCCGATGGCCTGGGCATCTTCGACAACGGCGACGGCACCTGCACGGTGCTGATGAACCACGAACTGGGGGCCGGGGCGGGAAAGGTCCGCGCGCACGGCAGCATCGGGGGCTTCGTCTCCCGCATCGTACTGGATTCGACCAGCCTGCAGGTCCTGTCGGTGGCGGACTTCAACCAGTCCGCCAGCAGCATCCGCACCTGGAATGGCACCGGCTGGACCGCCGGCACCACCGCGTATGGACGCCTGTGCTCGGCTGACCTGCCGCCGGTGACGGCGTTCTACGATGCGGCGAGCGGCTTCGGGACGCAGAACCGCATCCTGCTCAATGGCGAGGAGGTCGGCGCGGAAGGGCGCGCGTTCGCCCATGTCGCGACCGGTCCCGATGCCGGCGGCAGCTGGCAGCTGCCGCATCTCGGCCGCGCCAGCTGGGAGAACCAGCTGGCCTGCCCGAAGGCGCAGCGGACGACCGTCGTCATCGGTCTCGACGATGCTTCGCCTGGCCAATTGTACGTCTACGTCGGCCAGAAGCGGACGACCGGCAACGATATCGAGAAGGCCGGACTGGTCGGCGGACGGCTGTACGGTGTGCGTGCCAACGCGACGGCCAGCGAGCTGGAGGACGAGAATGCGGGCACGGCCGGCAAGCCGACCCTCGGCGGCATCGCCAAGGGTGGCAGCGCATCCTTCTCCCTGGTCGATCTGGGCGATGCCAGCGGACTCAGCGGAGCGCAGCTGCAGACCGGCAGCGCGGCTCGCGGTGCGACCGAGTTCCTGCGCCCCGAGGATGGCGCCTGGGATCCCACCAATCCCGCCGACTTCTATTTCGTCACCACCCACCGCTACGACCAGAGCAAGGATGGGTCCGGCGCCCAGACCGCCGCTACCCGGCTGTGGCGCCTGCGTTTCCACGACATCGCCGATCCATCCGCCGGCGGCAGCATCACCGTGCTGTTGGACGGCAGCGAGACCGGCACGCAGATGCTCGACAACCTCTGCGTCGATTCCTACGGGCGCGTCATCATCCAGGAGGATCCTGGCGCCAACGCCCACTCCGCCCGCATCTGGGCCTACGAGATCGGCAGCGGCAGCCTGAGCGAGATCGGACGGCATCGCGTCAGCCTGTTCGGCGACTACGCCTCCGGAGCGGCTGTGGGCTCCCCGGCCAGCGGCTTCACCAACGACGAGGAGAGTTCCGGGATCATCGACGCCAGCGCGGTCCTCGGCGCCGGGAAGTACCTCCTGGTGACCCAGGCGCACGGTTCGACGAAGTACAGCGATGGCAGCGACATCGCCACCGGGACCAATCCGCTGACGACCCTCATCGAAGGCGGCCAGCTGCAGGTGATGACCCTCGCCCCGACCGCCGATGCCAGCGCGCCGGTACTGCGCAACTGGGCCCTCGGCGCCCGGCGCGGAACCACCACCCGCATCACAGCCGCCGCCCTGCTCGCCCAGGACGATCGCGTCGGTGCCTCGGATATCGTCTACACCGTCACCTCGGCTCCGACCGCTGGCCAACTGCGCGTCTCCGGCGCCGCGGCGACGAGCTTCACCCAGGCGGACATCCATGCCGGCCGGGTGACCTACACGCACGCGTCCGGCGACTTCGACCGCTTCACGTGCTCGGTGTCCGATGGGGTCAATGCGCTGGCCGGCCAAGTGGTGAACATCTCGATCGGGACGGGGCTCCGGGTGCAGAAGATCGGCTCATATGCCATCCCGTCAGGTTACGACGCCAACGGCGGGGTCGCCGAGATCGTCGCCTTCGACCCCGCCAGCCGGCGCCTCTTCGTGGTGAACGGCAAGTCCAACGGCATCGAGGTGCTGCGCCTGTCCGCAGGCGGCGGCACCAGCCTCATCGCCAGCCTGTCTCCCGCCGCCGTCGAGGCCGCCGCGACCAACGTCACCAGCGTGGCGGTGAAGCGCGGCATCCTGGCCGTGGCGGTGGGCAACAGCGATGCCCAGGCGCCGGGCTACGTGTTCTTCTATGACGCCGCCAGCGCGACCTACATCGGCCACATCGATCTGGGGATGGACCTCGATCAGACCGGGGCAGTGCGCGGAGCCCTGCCCGACATGCTGACCTTCACTCCCGACGGCGGCGCCGTCCTGGTCGCCATCGAAGGCGAGCCGAAGGACGACTACAGCGTCGATCCGCATGGCGGGGTGGTGGTGATCGATCTGCGTGGCGGGATCGATGCGGCATCCGCCACGTGGTGCGGCTTCGCGGGCTTCGATGCCGCGGTCCTGCGCGCCGCAGGAGTCCGCATATTCAACGATAAGGCCACCGGTGCGCCGGCCGCCAGCGCCGCCGCCGACCTCGAACCGGAGTACATCGCGGTGTCGGCGGATGGGGCGACGGCTTACGTCACCTGCCAAGAGAACAACGCCGTGGCGGTGGTGAACCTGGCCATCCCCGCCATCACCGCCGTGCTGCCGCTCGGCAGCAAGAACTGGGCCTCGTCGGGCGTCACCCTGGACGCCAGCGACGAGGATGCCGGCGTCAACACCAACTCCGGCACTCCTGTCGTGAAGCAGATCAACGCCGCGGTCCGCGGGCTGTACATGCCCGACGGCATCGCCACCTTCTCCTCCGGCGGATCGACCTGGCTGCTGACCGCCAACGAGGGCGACGCCCGAGCCTACACGGCGTTGAACGAGGAGGTCCGGCTGCGCTCGGCCAGCCGCGACGCCGCCTGGGATGCGGCCAATCCCGGAGCCTCCTTCGACAGCAATCTCGGCCGCCTCAACCTGACGCGCTACAGCGGGGATGCCGATGGCGATGGCGACATCGACATCCCCCATGCCTACGGCGCCCGCAGCCTGTCGGTGTGGACCGCCGGCGGAAGCCTGGCCTGGGATGGTGGCAACCGCATGGAGGACTTCTTCTCCACCTACTTCGCCGCGGATTTCAACAGCAACCACAACGGTGGCGGCAACGGGTTCGACAGCCGCAGCGACGACAAGGGGCCCGAGCCCGAAGGGGTGACCACCATCGCTGCCGGCGGCCGCACCTATGCGGCGGTCGGTCTCGAACGCATGGGCGGATTCTTCCTCTACGATCTCAGCACGCCGGAGGCGCCGGTGCAGGCGGCGTACTATACCGGTCGCCATTTCACCGCGGCGCCCAACAGCGGTGCGGCTGGGGACCTCGGGCCTGAGGGCATCCTGTCGATCCCAGCGGCCGACAGCCCGACCGGTCAGCCCCTGCTGGTCGTGGGCAATGAAGTCAGCGGGACGGTGGCCATCCATGCCCTGGTGACCGAATCGGGGGACAGCGACAGTGGTGACGATCTGGTGGCAGAACCGGCGCCTCCTGGCGGCGGAGGCGGAGGGAGTGGTTCGAGCAGCCCGCGCAGCAGCAACGACGATTCCTCGTGCGGCGCCGGATCGGCGGTCGGCATGCTGCTGGGCGGCCTCGTGCTGGCCGGATTGCGCCGCCGTCGCTGAGAATCAGCTCCAGGCCGCGATCAGCGCCGCGATGTCCTGTCGCGGCCTGGCGAGGCGTACGCCACCCCCGTCGAGGACGACCTCGGCGGGGAGCGGGCGCAGGTTGTATGTCGAGGCCATGGCGAAGCCGTAGGCGCCGGCGTCGCGGATGGCCAGGATGTCGCCGACCTGCGGCAGGGGCAGCTCGCGGTCGCGGGCGAAGATGTCGCCGCTTTCGCAGATATTGCCGACCACGTCGACCTTCCGGCGCGGGGCGTCCGGGCGGCTGAGATTGTCGATGCGGTGGAAGGCGTCGTACATCGCCACCCGCACCAGATGATTGAATCCGGTGTCGGTCCCGACGAAGACGCGGCCTTCTGGCGTCTCCTTCACGCTGGTCACCGTGCACAGCAGGGTGCCAGACTCGGCGACCAGGAAGCGGCCGGGTTCGAGGCGCAGCTCCATGCGGCGGCCGTAGCGGGCGCAGAAGGCCTCCATGTCGGCGGCCAGGCGGCGGCCCATCGCCGCCAGATCCATCGGCTTCTGCTCGGCGCGGTAGGGGATGCCGATGCCGCCGCCGCAGTCGACGAACTCGAGGTGCGGCAGGCGCGCCGCCAGGGCGAAGATCACCGTGCAGGCCTGCGCGAAGGCGTCAGGTTCGAGGAATCCGGAGCCGATGTGCATGTGCGCGCCGACCACGCGGATGCCGGTGCGGCGCTCGATCTCCAGCACGCGCTCGATGTGCGCGTTGGGCACGCCGAACTTGGTCAGCGGTCCGGCGGTGCAGATCTTCTCGTGCGCCCCGGCGCCGATGTCCGGGTTGAAGCGCACGGCGCAGCGCTTCACGCCGGCCTGTGCGAGGCGCTCCAGGCGGTCGATCGAACCGCAGTTGACCAGCACACCCTGGGCGACGGCCTCGGCCTGCTCGGCGTCGGTCATGTTGTTCTCGGTGTAGACCACGCGCTGCGGGTCCAGGCCCAGGTGCAGGGCCATGGCGACTTCGCCGGGGGACACCGCATCGATGCCGAACCCTTCGGCCAGGATGGCGCGCGCCACCGCCGGGCAGGGGTTGGCCTTGATCGCGAACAGCGGCTGGAAGGGGGCGTAGGGCACCGCCGCCTTCAGTGCCCGGCAGCGGGCGCGGACGGTATCCAGGTCGTAGACGTAGAGGGGTGAGCCGTGGGCGGCGATCAGGGCGGCGTGGTCCATGGGGGCGCGCAGCGTGCTTGCGGCATCGCCTCGGCAAGCACGCTGCCGCCAGCCGTGATCACCATCGCCTTCCAGGACGGCACCCTGCTGCTGGACGGCCTGCCCGAGGACGGCGGGCCGCTGGCCGGGCTGTGCGTGTGGGATGCGCGGGTGGCGAAGCACCGCGCCGCCGCCCTGCACTACGCCGCCATCCTGCGCCGGCTGCATGGCAAGGCCGAGTATCGCGACGAGGCGCGCGCCTACCGCGAGGTCGATCTCGCCGAGCGCGATCCCCGCCCGCTGCGCCAGTACCAGCGCGCCGCGCTGGAGGCGTGGGAGTCCAGCCAGCGCCGCGGCGTGGTCGTGCTGCCCACCGGCGCCGGCAAGAGCTACGTCGCCCTGCGCGCCATGCTGGCCTGCCGCCGCAGCGCCCTGGTGCTGGCGCCGACCATCGACCTGGTGGTGCAGTGGGCCTCCGACCTGGAGGCACGCCTCGGCCGGCCGGTCGGCCAGTACGGCGGCGGCGAGAAGCGCCTGGAGGACGTGACGGTCGCCACCTACGACAGCGGCATCCTGTTCATGCCCTGGCATGGCAACCGCTTCGGCCTGATCGTCTTCGACGAGGTGCACCATCTCCCGTCCGGCGTCACCAGCCAGACCGCGGCGATGTGCATAGCGCCATTCCGCCTCGGCCTGACGGCGACGCCGGAGCGCACCGATGGCCAGGAGTCGCGCCTGGACGAGCTGGTCGGGCCGATCGTCCATCGCACGCGCATCGATGAGCTGGAGGGCAGCTTCCTGGCCAGCTACCAGGCCGAGGTGGTCGAGGTGGCGATGGATCCCGATGAGGCCGCCTCGTACACCGCGAACCGCGCGCAGTACCTTGCCTTCCTGCGCGCCAGCGGGGTGCAGCTGAGCGGCCCCGACGGCTGGCAGAAGTTTCTCGCCGCCGCGGGGC
>JAFLCQ010000204.1 GCA_017302815.1 Planctomycetota bacterium | reverse complement strand
AGACGCCCATCTCGGAGGCGCCGGCCTCGCGCACCGCGTGCAGCGCCTGCGCACCGGCCTGCTGGCTGCCGACCAGCGCGGATGCCGCCTTGGCCAGCAGAGCGGCCGTCAGCGCGTCCAGGAGCGCGAGGGGCTCGGCATCCCGCCCAACCATGTAGTCATCAGCCCGGTGCTGCCCCTCGCCCCAGGTTTCGGCCAATTCGATCATGGCCCAAGCATTGCGGTAGCTCGCGGTCAGTTTCGCATAGGAGGCTGAGAACGCATCCAGCCGAGCGATGGCGTCGCCATCGCCGGCGGTCATGGCGCGCAGGGTGCGCAGCTCGCCCTCGACCGCCTGGCGCTCGTGGTCGAACTCGCCCGTGAAGCGGCTGTGCTGGTCCGGTCGCTCGCCGCGCAGCAGCACATGCTTGAACGCCAGCACCTGTCGCTGGAAGTGCATCTGCAATCGACGGACCCCATCGACCAGTGCCGTGGAGCGCTTCGCCTCGGTCACCAGCGCGGACGCCTGCCCCTCGGCGGCATCCATCGCCCGCAGGTGTGTACCGGCAGCGACTTCCGCCAACCCCATCTCGTCGCGATGCACCGCCCGGTTCATCCACACCAGTCCACCAGTCGCACAGAATGCTGCGGGAATGGACAAAATGATGAGCTTGGCCGTCAGACTTGGCATGAGGCCAAGCCTATCCCGCCGCATGAACGAAAGATGAAGCCGTCCAGACGTCTTAGGGCATCGTCTCGTCGACCGTCCGCTCCAGCCGGTCGAGCCCCTCGTGCAGTTGCTCGATCGGGATGTTCAGCGGCGGCATCGTCTTCACCACCTCGTCATGCGGACCGCAACGCTCGATGATCAGGCGACGGCGGTAGGCCAGGCGCGAGATGGCTTCGGCACGGGCGGGGTCTGAGCAGCGCAGGCCGGCCAGCAGGCCTCGACCGGTGTACGACAGCCCGCGATGACGGGCTGCCATGCGCTCGATGCGCGCCCTGATGATGTCGCCGCGCGCCTGCACGCCCTGGGCGAAGGCCCCGTCCGTCCAGTAGCGCTCAATGGCGGCGCGGGCGGCGACGAAGGCGAGGTTGTTGCCGCGAAAGGTGCCATTGTGCTCGCCGGGCTGCCAGAGGTCGAGTTCGGGGCGCAGCAGCAGCAGGGACATCGGCAGGCCCAGTCCGCCGATCGACTTCGACAGCACAATGAGGTCGGGGGCGATGCCGGCGCGCTCGAAACTGAAGAAGGTGCCGGTGCGCCCGCAACCGGCCTGCACGTCGTCGATGATGAGGAGAATGCCGCGCGTGTGCAGCAGGTAGGCGAGGCGCTCCAGCCAGCGCCACGAGGCCGCGTTGCACCCCCCCTCGCCCTGCACCGTCTCGACGATGGCCGCGGCCGGCAGGTCGATGCCGCCGCTGGGATCATCGAGCTGCCGTTCCAGCAGAGCGAGGGAATCCCCCTCGCCGTAGCCGTCGAAGCGGGCGAAGACGGTGTGTGCAAGCGGCACCCCGGCGCCGCGCCTGGCCTGCGCATTGCCTGTGGCGGCCAGGGCGCCCAGGCTCATGCCGTGGTAGCCGTTGGTGAAGGCCAGGATCGTGCTGCGTCCGGTGGCCTTGCGCGCCGCCTTCAGCGCCGCCTCCACCGCGTTGGTCCCGGTCGGACCCGTGAACTGCACGCGGTGCGGCAGGCCACGCGGCTTGAGGATGAGGCGCTCGAACGCTTCGAGGAAGGCGCGCTTCGCAACCGTATGCAGGTCGAGACTGGCCAGCACGCCATCCTCGGCGAGGTAGCGCAGCACGGCATCCTTCAGTACCGGATCATTGTGACCGTAGTTCGCGGCACCGGCGACGCAGAGGAAATCCAGATATTCGCTACCGTCCTCGGCGATCAGGACGGCGCCACGGGCGCTGCGGAAGACGGCCGGAAAGCTTCGGCAGTAGCTGCGCACCTGCGATTCGCGGCGGACGAAGACATCGACATCGGAGACGGCGGCTTCACGCATGCCTGCCAGCGTGGCACGCGTGCGTTAACAGCGCGGGAACGGACGATGAAGCGGCGGCTCAGATCATGGCCCGACGCACCTGCGCCGAGATCAGGTCGATGGCGACCACGGTGATGACGATGATCGCCAGCACGGCGCAGGCGGGCCCGTACATGAAGCTGGCCATGAGGTCGTGCAGGACCATGCCGATGCCGCCAGCGCCGACGATGCCGATGACGGTGGCGGAGCGTACGTTCGATTCGAAGCGGTAGAGGCTGTAGCTGACCCACAGCGGCAGCACCTGCGGGATGACGCCGTAGCAGATCTCGGCGAGATGCGATCCGCCGGTGGCGCGCACGCCCTCGACCGGACGCGGATCGATGGCCTCGACCACCTCGCTGAACAGCTTGGCGAGGATGCCGGTGGTGTGGACGAAGAGGGCGAGGACCCCGGCGAAGGGCCCCAGGCCGACTGCGACGATGAACAGGAGGGCGAAGATCAGCTCGTTGATCGCCCGCGCCGCGTCCATCAGGCGGCGCACCGGCTGGTGGATCCACCACGGCGCGAGGTTCGCCGACGACAGCAGGCCGAGAGGGATGGCCGCCAGCACGGCCAGGAAGGTGCCCCACAGCGCGATATGCACTGTGACCACCATCTCCTTGGCGTAGAAGCGCCAGTCATGGAAGTCGGCCGGGAAGAAGTCGGAGGTGAGCTTGGCGATGTTCCCCGTGTTCAGCGCCAGTTCGACCGGGCGCATCTCGGCGCCGAACCAGGCCCAGATCATCAGGGCGGTGAAGCAGGCGAGCAAGATCCAGCGCGTCCAGCCGGTGAAGCCGCGCCGCGGCGCGCTCATTCTACTGGCGATCGCCTCGGGGATGTGCTGCGGCAGGGGCAGGGTGAGGACGTGCATGGGATGGGGTGCCACCCCGGCGCCGCCCGTGTGGCGACGCCGGGGCGACGTCGATTCACTTCGCGACGGCCTTGCGCAGCTCGCCGAGCTGGGCGTCGATCTCGGCGATCTTCTTCGCCTTCTCGTCAGCGGCCAGCTTGTCGTCGGCCTGCGCCTCGGCGCGCTTCTTGGCCAGCTCCAGTTCGCGGATGGGGATCAGCTGGCTGTTGTCGGAGGCGCGGAAGGCCGACCACTTCAGCTTCTCGATCACGGCCTTCTGCTCTGGGGTCTTGCCGTAGCCGACGAAGAAGTCCTTCAGCTTGGCCTTCATGCCCTCGGGCAGGTCCTTGCGCCAGACCATGGGGTCGCTG
Source organism: Planctomycetota bacterium (assembly GCA_017302815.1). GTDB lineage: Bacteria > Planctomycetota > UBA11346 > UBA11346 > UBA11346 > UBA11346. Next base: position 3,637 of record JAFLCQ010000204.1, on the reverse strand, counting down.
GGCAGCAGCGGCGACTTCCAGGCGACGTGCAGCTGTGCCACCTTCTCCGGCTCGCGGCTGTTCATGCGGTCGTAGACGTCGCTGGCCATGGTGGCGGCATCGACCTGGCGGTTGAGCACCGCCAGCGCGTTGGCCTCGTGCTTGGCGTTGGTCAGGCGCTTGAACGCCGTCTTGGCATCGATCCCGCGCTGGGCGAAGACGTAGTAGCCCGGCACCAGGGTGCCCGAGGTGCTCTGCGGGTCGCCCATGCTGAAGGTCAGGTCCTTGGCGCGACCCAGGATGTCGTCGACCGTCTTGAGACCGCTGTCCTTGTGCACCACGATGTAGCTCCAATAGCCGGCCTGGCCCTCCAGGTTCACCACCTGGCAGAAGACCTCGCCATCGGCGCGGTCGACGGCCGAGATGGCGCTCTTGTTGCCGTACCAGGCGATGTCGACCTTCTTGAAGCGCTGCGCCTCGATGACGCCGCTGTAGTCGCTGGCGAAGAAGGCGTTCACCGGGACACCGACCGCCTTGGCCATGTCGGCCAGGAACGGATCCCAGCTGGGACGCAGGTTGGCCTGCGACTCGGTGGAGATGATGCCGAAGTTGAGCGCCTTGGGCTCGTCGGCGGCGTGGGCGATGCCGGCCGCGAAGGCCAGGGCTGCGATGGCGAGGTTGCGGAACACGGGGATCCTCCGATGGGTTGGGTTCAGGTCGCGGCGACGAGTTCGGGCTCTGGCAGCTCGGCCGGGACTGCGGGGCGCAGGGCAGTGGCATCATCGCCACCGGCGGCATGGAATTCGCCGCCATAGACCGAACGCAGGGTCGCTGCGTCGAGGCCGGCGGTCGGCCCGTCGTAGACCAGCCGGCCGGCGCGCAGGGCGATCACCCGGCGGCAGAAGCGCATGGCCCAGTCGATCTGGTGCAGCGAGACCACGACGGTGGCGCCGTCCTCGCGGTTGATGCGCGCGAAGGCCTCCATGACCAGCCGGCATGAGCCGGGGTCGAGGCTGGCGATCGGCTCGTCGCCGAGGATCAGTCCTGGACGCTGCACCAGTGCACGCGCGATGGCGGCCCGCTGCTGCTGGCCGCCGGACAGCGTCCCGCTGCGCTGCCAGGCCTGTTCGAGGATGCCGACCCGGTCCAGGGCCTGGAGCGCGGCGAAGCGCTCGGCGGGAGTGAAGCGTCCGGCGACCACGCGCCAGGCGGGGATGCGGCTGACCATGCCGACGCAGACGTTGGTGACCACCGGCAGGCGCTCGGCGAGGTTGAACTGCTGGAAGACCACGCCGATGCCGGAGCGGATCGCGCGCACGTCGGATGCCAGCCGCCCGTCGGCCTGCACGGTGCGTCCGCCGACCGTGATGGTGCCGCCCGCATCGGTGGTGAGCAGGCCGGCCAGACTGCGCAGCAGGGTCGACTTGCCGGAGCCGGATGGGCCGATCAGCGCAACCATCTCGCCCGGGGCGATCTCGATGCTGACGTCGCGCAAGGCATGGCGCACGCCCGAGCCGCTGCGGAAGGTGCGCGACACCGAGCGCACCGAAACGGCGCTGGCCTGGATGGGGGATGCGGCGATCGGCATGCGGCCTCCGGTGATGGCTTTGACCGTCACGCCGATCGCGAAGACGGCGTGAATCGTGCGCAAACGGGCGATGAACTGCCGCAGCCACGGAACCCGGGATGGACGTCCAGACGTCCATCCCGCCGCGCGACGGCGCAAGTCGGCACTGGAGATGCTCTTGGCGATGGAGGGCTGGATGGGGCCGGCTGGACCACCCCGCAGCGGCCCGAGGGTTGTCGCGATCTTCACGGCCGCTTCATCGGCCACGGCCATCGTCGGGCGCACCAGCGAGGCCACCGTGCAACCCGACATCGCCTTCCGTCCCGCCCTCGAAGCCGACCTGCCCGCGATCCTGCGCCTGCTGGCGCAGCTGTCGCCGGGCGAACCGCCGATGCCGGTGGAGCGCGCCCGCGAAGTGTTCACACGCATGGCGCGCAACCCCGGGCTGACCGTCTGGGTCGGGGAGATCGGCGGGAAGGTCATGGCCACCTACACCATGCAGGTGATGGACAACCTGGGCCACAACGGGACGCCCGCCGCCATCGTCGAAAGCGTGGTGGTGGACGCAGAGCTGCGCGGCCAGGGCCTGGGCGCGGTGATGATGCGCCACGCCGGAACGCAGGCCGCCGCCGCCGGCTGCTACAAGGTGGCCCTGTCGAGCAACCGCAAGCGTCCCGACGCGCACCGCTTCTACCAGCGCATCGGCTTCAAGCCGCACGGCATCAGCTTCGCCATCGCGGTATGATCATGGCTGCACCCGCCGATGGCATCGACAGGCAAGGACCGCGGGCGATCTACCAGCAGGTCGCCGAGCGCATCGCCGCCGACGTCGGAGCCCGCCTGATGCCCGGCGACCGCCTGCCCGCCGAGCCCGAATTGTCGGCGCGTTTCGCGGTCAACCGCCACACCCTGCGCCATGCCATCGATCTGCTGGAGGCGCAGGGCCTGCTGGAGCGCCGACGCGGAGTCGGCACCTTCGTCCTGGAGCAGCCGCTGTCCTATCCGCTGCACCGGCAGGCCCGCTTCAGCGACAATCTCGCCGCCGCCGGCAGGGCGTCCGGAGCCCGCCTGCTGAGCGCGGCCTGCGAGCCGGCGCCGCAGGAGGTCGCGGCCGCCCTGGGCATGCGTGGCGGCAACACCGTCTGGCGACTGACCACCCTGCGCGAGGTCGAGGACGCGCCGGTCAGCCTGATCGAGCACTGGCTGCCATTGCAGCCCTTCCCCGGTCTCGCCGCGGCCTATCGCGGCGGCTCCCTGCATGCCCTGCTAGCCCAGCGCTATGGCGTGCGCCCCGTGCGCCGCAGCACCGCCATCGCTGCGGCGACGGCGATACCCGCCGCCGCCCGCCACCTGCGTCTGCCGCCGCATCAGCCCGTCCTGCGCCTGCGCACGGTGAACATCGACGGATCGGGCGGCCGCCCCTTCGAATACGCGGTCAGCAGCATCCGCGCCGACCGCATCGAGCTGCTCATCGAGCACGAGGATCACGACCATGCCTGACAACGACCTCGCCTTCGCCCCGCGCGAAGCGGTGCTGGACCTCGCCGCCGCTCTGGCCGAGGGCCGCCGCGTCGAGCACCTATCGGTGCCGCAGGAGGGCCTGTGGCTGCTGCAGCTGCGGGAACCAGTGCGCGGCGACGGCTGGTACGTCGGCGAGGTGCCGGTGGGCCAGGCCTGCGTGGCGCTGCACGATCCCGCCCTGGGCTGCGCCCGCGGCGGCGCCGTGCTGATGCATGCCGACCGCGAGCTGGCGGTTGCGGCGGCGGTCTGCGACGCCGTCGAGCGGTCCGGATGGCCAGGCGCCGAGGAGGTGGCCTGCCTGCGCGCCTCGGGGGCGGCGGTGCTGCAGGCGGCGGCGGCCGAACGCGCGGCCATCCTCGAACGCACGCGGGTCGGATTCAACGAGCTCGGGCAGGAGGACGCATGATCGCCATCGGACATCCCTGGACTTCGGACGGCCAGCGCCAGGTCTTCCGCACCGTGCTGGAGTCGTGGTCGCGGCCGGGCCAGGTCTCCGACCTCGGCGCCTGGATCGGCAGCAGCCGGGCCAGCCTGGCGGCGCTGGCGGCGCTGTGCGACGCGGCGACCACC
>JAFLCQ010000203.1 GCA_017302815.1 Planctomycetota bacterium | reverse complement strand
CACGCATTCGCGCTCGTAATCTTCACTTCATCCGCTCCGTCCCCCTTGCCGCCCCTCACGCCTCTCCGAGGCTCCACCCCGCATGCGTGTCCTTCTCCTTCCGCTGTTCCTGGCCCTCGCAGCCTGTGGATCGCTGACCCGCAGCAGCTCCGGTCCAACCCTCGATGCCGATGATCAGGCGTGGCTTGCCGACACCATCGCTGCGCAACTTGAAGACCGTTCCGATCTGCTGCGTTCACGCGCCTGGTGCCTGTTCCCGATCATCCTGCGGCTCAACGGCGAGGTGGTGCCCACGGCGGCGATCTGCGCTGCGATCGGCGACGAGATGCTGGATGCCGGAGTGGACTTCTACCCCGAGCCGCGGGCCGATACCGCCCAGGTTCGCATCGAGGGGAGCGTCAGCGGCCCGGACATGGCAGGCGTGCAGAGCTCTTCGCGCTACGATTTCACCATCCGTTTGATCGCGGCGGACGGCCGCTTGCTGCAGCAATTCTCGCTGCGGGTCGACAAATCCTGGACGGCCCAGCCGAAATGGCGGCTCTGACCATGCCGGCTCTGCTCATCCTGGTGCTCACCTTCCTCGCGCCGGTCGTCGGCGGCCTGCTGCTGGCCGTGGTCCAGACCTTTGCCTACCGCGCATTGCGGCGCGATGCCCCGCCATTCTTCATCCTCTTCGCCCGCGGTCTGCTGCTCTTCTTCGCCATCGCCGCGATCCTGGCCGTCGCCATGCGCGCGACGGCGCCGTGATCGCCCTAGACGCCGCATTCCACACAGAGGAACGGAGGCATCGGAGTGCGCATCATCGGGTGAGGACGGGATATGACGTCACCCGCCGGATGATGGTCCGCACAGCATGCATTTCCTGTCGCCTCCGTTACCTCTGTTGCTCCGTGTGCATGCGACTGCGATAACCAGGGTCACTCGTTGCGCAGGCTGATGGCGCCGCCGCATCATAGCGGCCCCGCTCGCGCTGCAGGTCCTGCGTGGCGCGTTCCAGCAGCTGGCTGACGGTGTCCGGCAGCGGCGCCGGAGCATCCGCCGGGGCCTCGCCGGAGGACAGCGCGGCGGTCAGCGCGATGACGGCAGCGATGCGGATGCCGGCCGCCATGACGAGCGGCTCAGCCCGAGATCGGGCTGAGCGACACTTCGCTCTTCGATCCGGCGACGTCGCCGCGCTTGCGCTTGTAGGCGGCGCCGAGGAAGCCGCGGAAGAGCGGGTGCGGCTTGACCGGGCTGCTCTTGAACTCGGGGTGGGCCTGGGTCGCGACGAAGAAGGGGTGATCCTTCAGCTCGACGATCTCGACCAGGCTCTGCTCGGGCTTGGCCGCGTCGGGGATGAAAACGCCGGAGAAGATCATGCCGGCGCCTTCGAAGCGCGCGCGGTAGGCGTTGTTGAATTCGTAGCGGTGGCGGTGGCGTTCGCTGACGGTGTCGGCGCCGCCATAGAGCTTCGCCGCGCGGCTCGTCTTCTTGGGCAGGGTGCAGGTGTAGGCGCCCAGGCGCATCGTCCCGCCAAGCACGCCGGCGGCGATGAACTCCTTCTGCGACTCCATCGGGACGATGATCGGATGCGGCGTCTTCTCGTCCATCTCCAGCGAATTGGCCTTCTCCAGGGCGAGGACGTTGCGCGCGAATTCGATGGTCGCTGCCTGCATGCCCAGGCACAGGCCGAGGTAGGGGATGCCGTTCTCGCGCGCGTGGCGGATGGCGCGCAGCTTGCCCTCGAAGCCGCGCTTGCCGAAGCCGCCGGGGACGAGGATGCCGTCGATGCCCTTGAGCAGGTCGAGGCCGTCCGGCTTTTCGAGGTCCTCGCTCTCCAGGCGCACGATCTCGGCCTTGAGCAGGTGCGCGTAGGCGGCGTGGTCGATCGATTCGGTGACCGACTTGTAGGCGTCCTGGTGGTCGATGTACTTGCCGACCAGCGCGATGCGCACGGTGTCCTTGGGCTTCTTGATGTGGCCCACCATCAGGTCCCAGTCGCGCATGTCGCAGGCGCGCTTGGGCAGGCGCAGCTGGTGGGCGAGCAGGGTGTCCATGCCCTGGCGGACCAGGACCTGCGGCACCTCGTAGATCGAGGTGGGCACGTCGACCAGGTCGATGACCTTGTCGAGGTCGACGTTGCAGAACAGGGCCAGCTTGTCCTTCAGGCCCTTGCCCAGCGGCTTCTCGGCGCGGCAGAGGAGGAAGTCGGGGATGATGCCGATCTCGCGCAGCTTCTGCACGCTGTGCTGGGCGGGCTTGGTCTTCACCTCGCCGGCGGCGCGGATGTAGGGGATGTAGGCGAGGTGGATGAAGCAGCAGAGGTCGCGACCGGCCTCGTGGCGGAACTGGCGCACCGACTCCATGAAGGGCAGGCCTTCGATGTCGCCGACCGTGCCGCCGATCTCGGAGATGACGACGTCGACGTCGGGGGCGTGCATGGCGCGGATGCTGCGCTTGATCTCGTCGGTGACGTGCGGGATCACCTGCACGGTGCCGCCGTTGTATTTGCCGGCGCGCTCGTTGTTCAGCACGGTCTGATAGATGCGGCCGCTGGTGACGGTCGACAGCTTCGAGCACGGCGTGCCGAGGAAGCGCTCGTAGTGGCCCAGGTCGAGGTCGGTCTCGGCGCCGTCATCGGTGACGTAGACCTCGCCGTGCTGGAAGGGGTTCATCGTCCCCGGGTCGACGTTCAGGTACGGATCCAGCTTCTGGATGCGCACCGAGAACCCCATGTTGACCAGGATCCTGCCGATCGAGGCGGTGGCGATGCCCTTGCCGAGGCTGCTGACCACGCCGCCGGTGATGAAGATGTGACGAGTCGGGCCTTCGCGTTTCGTGCTCATGGTGAGATCTTGGGTTGGCGGATGCGGTCGAGGAAGGCGTCGTAGTCAGCGCGCACGTCGATGCCGGGGGTTGCATGTCCGACCACGGCGATGGCGATGCCGATGCCGTTGGCCAGGGCGCGCAGCTGCTCGAGGCGCTCGCCGGACTCCAGCGGGCTCGGCGGCAGGCGGCCATAGCCCAGAAGGACCTCGCGGCGGTAGGCGTAGATGCCGAGGTGGCGGTGGGTACGCTCGGCCGGGCCGCCGCGGTCGCGGTCGTAGGGGGCGGGTGATCTGGTGAACCACAGCGCCCGGCCTTCTGTCTGGAGAGGGGCTTGGTCGCTCTGGCGCGGGATGGCGGATGCCATTGTCCCCTGTGCCTCCGCGAGTCGCCCCTCTCCAGACCACACCCAGGGATTGCCGATCACGACCTTCACCTGGTTGGGATTGGCCTGCGCCTCGGGGCCGGCGGGGACCGCCAGGGTGGCCATGCCCGCCCAGGGATGCTTCCGCAGCAGGCCGGCGACCAGGCGGATGTGCTCCGGGTCCATCTCCGGCTCGTCGCCCTGGACATTGACGATGATGCCGGCGGAGAGTCCTGCCGCGACCTCGGCGATGCGGTCGGTGCCGGACTGGTGGTCCGCCCGGGTCAGGCGGGCGGCGATGCCGGTAGGGCGCACGGCCTCGACCAGGGCCTGGTCGTCGGCGCAGACGACGACGGATGCCTTCCCGAAGGCCAGGGCTGCACGCCTGGAGACGGTGGCGATCAGCGGCTCGCCGTGCTCGGCGAGGAGGAGCTTCTCGGGCAGGCGCGTGCTGGCCCGCCGGGCGGGCACCAGGACGGCGATGTCGGCGGCGGGGGGCTGTTCCAAGCCGGGCAGGCTAGCGTGGGCGCTCCCCGGTCAACCGCACCCGCTGGGTTGCGCTGCGCAGCGCAGGATGCCCCGGGAACCGCCGCTTGCCTTCCCGACCCCGTCCTTCCTCAGCCGGCGGATGAACTCTGGAAGGCCCCGATGGCCTGTTCCAGCACCTGATCGGTGCTGGCCAGGCTGCCGGCGGCGGTCGCGACCTCCTTCGCCGATTCGCCCGAGCGGCGTGCACTCGCCGCGGCCTCGTCGGCATGGCGTGCGATCTCGTCGGTCACCGCCGACTGCTGCTCCACCGCGGCAGCGATGGACTGGGCGGCATCGGTCAGGCGGCCGATGCCGGCTGTCAGCTCCTCGAGCGACGCGGCCGCGGCCTGCGTGTCGGTCTGCACCGCGGCGATCTTGCGGGCGATGTCGCCGGTCGCGCCCTGCGTCTGGTTGGCGAGCGATTTCACCTCGCCGGCGACGACGGCGAAGCCGCGGCCGACATCCCCGGCCCGGGCCGCCTCGATGGTCGCGTTCAGCGCCAGCAGGTTGGTCTGCCCGGCGATCTCGGCGATGAGGTGGGCCACCGCGGTGATCTCGCCGGTCGTCCTGGTCAGCTTGGCCATCGCCTCTCGAGCCCCGCGGGCCTGCTCCGCCGCCGCCGCCGCCTGTCCGCTGGCCTGCGACGCCTGGCTGGCGATCTCGCGGATAGAGGCGGACAGTTCGGTTGCCGAAGAGGCGACGGTCTGGGCGTTGCTGGCCATGCCGGCGGCCATCTCCCCCTGCTTGTCGGCGCTTCCGCGCAGCGTCTGCACGGCACGCGTGAGATCGCTGACCACGGTGCCGATCGAGCCGTTGAAATCCCGCATGATGCCCGCGCGGCGCTCGGCCCCGGAGGTGTTCTCGTAGGCCAGCCTGGTCTGCAGTGCGGCGAAGGCGAGGTTGACCGGTCCGAATTCGTCGGTGCGGTCGAGGTCCAGCGTCGTGTTCATGCGGCCCGACGCCAACGCATCCATGCCCTGCCGCAGGTCATCGATGTTGCGGCGGATGCTGCGGGGGACCAGCCATGCGGTGAGGGCCCCGATGGCGAGGGCGAGGGTGCCGAGGGCGGCGGTCCAGGCGAAGCTGGTGCGGTAGGCCTGCGTCCGCTCGGCGACGAAGCGCTCACCCTGCTGGCGCTGCAGCCTGGCCTGGTGCGTGACCATGTCGTCGAGGGGGCGGATGTACTCCAGCCCCTTCCCGCTCAGCAGCATCGCCAGGGCGCCGCGCTTGCCGTCCTTGGCCAGGGCCAGGCCTGGCGTCAGCACATTGTCGACGAATGCCTGCCCGAGGCGGCGCAGTTCCTGGTTGGCGGCGGTTTCGGCCGGATCCATCTCGCGCATGGTCGCCTGGTCGAGGATGCTGGCGATATCGGCGGTCTCCTTGGCCGCGATCGCCGCCTCCGCGGCGAGATCCCCGTCCGGGCGGGCTCCGACCACCAGATGCTGCCACGCCGAGTGGTAGGTCTGCTGCAGCTGCTGCATCATCACCGTCATGCCCAGTTCATCCTCGGCCAGGCCGGCCAGGGCCTGGTTGGCCTGGCGCATGCCGGCGAGACCGGTGGCGGTCGCCGCCGCGACGCAGCTGATGAGGATGACCACCGCCAGTCCGATCCGCCGTGAGAGCGGGGCGAAGGCGCGATGCGCCGCCGCAAGCAGGCCGGTGCTCCGCGCACGACCGCGGTGCAGACTCCAGCGCCGTGATCCGCCGCGGATGCAGTTGTAGATCGCCGCCGCCGCATCGACCTCGGCCTGCGCCGGTCGGGTGCGCACCGAGATGTAGCCGGTGGCCTTGCCATTCTCGACCACCGGCAGCACGGCCGCCTTGACCCAGTAGTAGCCGCCGTCCTTGCGCCGGTTCTTCACGATGCCGACCCAGCAGTTGCCGGCCTCCAGGGTGCGCCACAGGTCGGCGAAGGCCTCCGCGGGCATGTCGGGATGGCGCAGGAGGTTGTGCGGATGCCCCAGCAGCTCGGCGCGGGTGAACCCGCTGATATCGACGAAGTCCTGGTTGGCGAAGCGGATGACGCCGCGCAGATCGGTGGCGCTGACCAGGAACTGGCGGTCGCCGAGGGTGGTCTCGCGATCGATGACCGGGCCGTTGTCGCGCATGCGGATCTCCGACGGTCATGGTAGGACCGCCGAGATGCCCGCGCAACGGGTGCAGCACGCCACGCTGGCGTGGCGGGAGCCAGACGGCACAACCCCCGGCCGCATGCGAACCCTCGTCGACCGCTATCGCGACGATCCCCGGACGCTGGCCCTGGCTGGCGCGCTGCGTGCGGATGCCGCCCTCGTCGTCGGAGCATGCCATGGTGCGCTTGCCGCCGTGCTGCTGGCGGCCTCGGGCGTCCGTCCGGCCCTGCTGGTGACGCATGATCCCGGACGGCTGGCGGAGGACCTCGAGGAGCTCGGCGTCCCGGTCGTGGTCCTGCCCGAGCTGGAACGCTTCAGCGCCGATGATGAGGCCAGCGCCGACGCCACCGGTTGGCAGCGCCGGGCGGCGGCCCTGGAGGCCTTCGCCAACGGCAGCTGGCTGGTCGCCAGCCCGGCCGCCACCGCCCAGCCGGTTCCCGACCTGGCCGAGACGGTGTCGCGCTCGCGGGTGCTGAAACCCGGCCAGACCCACGATCCGCAGGCCCTGGCAGAGCGTCTGGTCGAGGGCGGCTTCCGCATGGTCACCGCGGTCGAGGCGCGCGGCGAGGTCGCCATCCGCGGCGGCATCCTCGACATCTTCCCCTTCATCGGCGAGCAGCCGCTGCGCATCGAGTTCTTCGGCGACCAGGTCGACTCGATCCGCCGCTTCGATCCCTTCAGCCAGGAATCCACCTCGCGGATGGATGAAGCGGTGCTGGCCGCGCCGGGCATCGGCCTGGCCACCCGCGACCTGTGGAGCCAGCTGCCTCCGGGTCCGATCGTGGTGCTGGGCGACGTCTCCCTGCGCAGCCGGCTGGCCAAGGATCACGGCCGCGCCGAGGTGCGTCTGGCGCGGCAGCTGGAGACCGGAGCCACCGACGGCGAAACGGTCGGGGTCGAGCGCCTGCGGGGCGACCTGCGCAAGGGGCTGGCCGAGCTGTCCGCCCTGCTCGCGGAGATCGATGGCGCCCGCGCCATCCTCCTCGCCCGCTCCGAGGAGGCCGCCGAGGAGCTGCGCGCCCACATCGGCGATGCCGGCCTGACGCA
>JAFLCQ010000202.1 GCA_017302815.1 Planctomycetota bacterium | reverse complement strand
GCAGGCCGGACCGGCCCTCGCCCCGATGGGCCAGTCAGCCGAGCTGCCCAACGCCACCCTGCGCACGACCAGCGGCACCTTCGTGCCGATGCCGATGCCCGAGGACTCGTCGGCGCAGCGGCCGCGCGTACAGCTGCAGCCGACGCCGGCGCTGCCGGCGCCGCGTCCGCGCCTCGGCCGGCCGCTGCTGTGGGGTCTGGCCTCCGCCGCCGGCCTCGCCATCGCCGCCTCGGGCCTGTGGATGGGAGCCAGCAGCGCGGTGCCGATCTGCGAGCGCGCCGTCGTCAACGGCGCCCTGCGCGAGGTCGACGGCCGCATCGCCGGCCAGCTGCGCCTGGCCGACACCGTACGCGAAGGTGCCTGGGTACGCGCCGGCGACCAGATCGGCGTGCTGCGCAACACCGAGCTCGACCCCTTCGCGCTGAAGGCCCTCGAAGACCGCCTGCGCCAGAACCAGGCCCGCGTCCTCGCCAGCGAGTCGTCGCAGCGCCAGGTGCAGGCGCAGCTCGACCAGGTCTCGCGCCGCCTGCTTGAGGACCCCGCCTCCCCCGAGGCGCCGGCCCTGACCCGGCTGCGCGACGAGTTCTCCATCCGCCTCGCCGAGCTGGCCTCCAACCTCGACGACCTGCGCGCCCGCGGCAGCGACCTCGAGCGCGATGCCGCGAACGAGAAGCGCCGCCTCGCCGAACTGAGCGAAGCGGTGGTCACCAGCCCGGTCGACGGCATGGTGTGGAGCCTCGCCTCGACCAGCGAGGCGCATCCGGCCGGCAAGGCGCTGGCCACCATCCTCGACAGCTCGTCGCTGGTGATCGATGCCGAGGTGCCGGCCGACCAGCGCATCGCGGTCGGCGATCCGGCGCAGGTGCAGCTGGGCGACGGCACCTACCGCGCCCAGGTCAGCGCCATCGACGCGACCACCCGGCTGGCCAAGTCGCTGCCCGCCTCGCCCAACGCCCGGCGCGTCCTGCTGACGGTCGAGAACCCGCGCGTCCTCGATCGCGAGCTGGCGCGCTCGGCGCGCATCGCCTTCGTCGGACCGCAACCGGGCTTCATGGCCTGGCTGGGACTGCGCCTGCGCTTCTAGCGGGGTGCGGTAAACGCAGCCTGCGGGGGTGCAGGGGGGCGTCGCCCCCCCTCGTGGCACAAAGCATCTGTGCGATTCTTCGGGGAAAACAGCGACCGCAGGTCGCCCCCGAAGGATCGCACTTCTAGCAGGCAGCGTTTTTCCGCAGCCTGCTAGAAGTGTCCCACATGGGACAACCTGGCCCGCAGGATCCCATGGCGTTGCCTGGCAGGGTGATTAGAGTGTTTTACATGTCCGTTCAGCCCCCGCCACCCGAGCCGCGGCCGCGCGGCCGTCCCCGCAGCGAGAACCCCCGCGATCAGGTGATCAAGGTCAGCCTGACCGCCGAGGAGTATGCCTGGGTGGTCGCACGGGCGCGGGTGCATGATCTGCCCCTCGCCGACTACTGCCGCCGCAAGGTGCTGGGACGCTCGGTGCCCGCGGATGAGCTCGGCGCCACTTCCAGCGGCTTCTGGCAGCCGCCGGCCGGCAGCCCGGCACCCGGCCAGCCCGCGTCCTGAGGCAGGGTCGTCCGCGTCAGCGGACGCGCACCGAAGCCAGCTTGCCTTTGAACAGGGTCAGTTCGACCTGGATCACGGCTGAGGTGCCGGTCTTGTGCAGGACGAAGGCGACGGTGTGCCCCTTCTCGGACACACCGAGATCGCGCCCATCGCGCAGCTCCCAGTTCGCCAGCGATTCGCCACGTCGCTCCAGGTCGCTCGACAGGGCCTGGTAGTGGGCGGGGAACAGCTTGCGGAAATCCTGCGGCGGCGGCGGGATCTCGTTGGCGAACGGCGTCACATCGGACACCGAGGCGGTCTGGGCCTCTGGACGCAGGGCGGGCAGCCGTCCCGAGCTTTCGCGCATGCGCGGCAGGACCTCGCTGGCCGGCACCGCTTTGCGCTGCTGCAGGCGGTCGCGCATGTTGTGGAAGAGATCGGTCAACGACATGTGATCGCTCCCATGCCGGGCTATGCTGATCAAAACCCGTCCCGGGCAAGTACCGCCCGGCACCCGATAGTCATGGCGTGCCACGCGCCTGGTCACATGCATGCGACACGCCGAACTGCTGGGGCTGGATGCCACGATCGAGGCGGCATGCTGCACGAAACGTACCCCAGGAGACCACCATGCCCGTCCAGCACTGGCTCACCCGCTACCACACCGGCGTCGCCTCGATCGACCAGCTCCACGACGAGCTCTTCGACCGCATGGACCGGGTCTACACCGACATCATCAACAAGAGCGGCGCGGCCCTGGTGTCCAAGCAGGTTGGCGAGCTGGCCGACAAGCTGATCGAGCACCTCGATGAGGAGGAGGGCGAGATGCGCGCCTCCGGCTACGCCGAGATCGAGCCGCACATCGCCAACCACCGCGCCCTGCGCACGCAGCTCGCCGCGCTGAAGAAGCGCGCCAACGCCGGCGGCAACGTCGGCACTGACGCGCTGGACGCACTGAACCAGTACTTCACCACCCACATCAAGCAGTTCGACCTGCCGTGGGCCAAGACCCTGGCCAAGTGACCTAGGGCACTCCGCAACTGGCGGCTGATCGCGACGGCGGCGTCCTCAGGACGCCGCCGTTGTACTGTGGCAACCGCCGGCGGATTCCCGCCCTGGCCCGGGTTGCGACCTGCCGCGTACCCGTATCCTGCCGCTCGATATGGACTTGGGCCTCTCGGGCAGGATCGCCGTCGTCTATGCCGCCAGCCGCGGACTCGGCCTGGCCAGCGCCCGTCTGCTGGCCGAGGAGGGTTGCGACCTGGCGATCTGCTCGCGCGATGCCATCCGCATCGAGGCGGCGGCGGCTGGCATCCGCACCGCCACCGGCCGGCGCGTCCTCGCCTGCGCCGTCGACGTCAGCCAGGCCGACGCCCACGACGCCTTCGCCACCGCGGTGCGCCAGGCCTATGGACGCTGCGATGTGCTGGTGCTCAACGGCGGCGGGCCGAAGCCCGGCACCTTCGATTCGCTGGATGCCGAGGCCTTCCGCGCCGCCGGCGATCTGCTGCTGCTCAATCCGGTGCGGGCGACCAAGGCCTTCCTGCCGTTGCTGCGCAGCGGCGGCGCAGGCGGCCGCATCATCGCCATCACCTCGACCGCGGTGCGCGAGGTGCTGCCGAACCTCATGCTCTCGAACAGCCTGCGCGCGGCGGTCACCGGTTGGGCGAAGACCTTGGCCCGCGAACTCGGGCCGGAAGGCATCACCGTCAACTGCGTCGCCCCGGGAACCATCGGCACCGAACGCATCGCCGAGCTGGTCGCGTCCACCGCCGCCCGCCAGGGCATCGCCGAGGACGCGGTGCGTCAGCAGCTGCTGGCGCGCATCCCCGCCGGCCGCTTCGGCAGGCCGGAGGAGTTCGCCGCCGCGGTCGCCTTCCTCGCCTCGCAACGCGCCGCATTCATCTCGGGTACGACCATGATGGTGGACGCGGCGCAGACCTCGGTGGTCGCGTGACCCCGGACCCCGGACCCCGGACCCCGGACCTCTAATGCCCTCGCCCATCACCCGCCTCGTCGTCCTGCAGCACGTCCCTCTCGAAGGGCCGGTGCGCATCGCCACCGTCGCGGAACGACTCGGCCTGAAGGTCGAGGTGGTGCGCCTCGACCAGGGCCAGCCGGTGCCGGCCGCCCCGTCGGGCGCGGCCCTGGTGGTCATGGGCGGACCGATGGGCGTCGCCGACATCGACGATCCGCGCTGGCCCTTCCTCGCCGCCGAGGTGCGCCTGCTGCAGCAGTGCCTGCGCGAGGACCGGCCGGTGATCGGCGTGTGCCTGGGCAGCCAGCTGCTGGCCCACGCGGCCGGCGCGCAGGTCGCACCCCTGCACAGCGGCGAACCGCCAGCGCGCCACCGCGAGGTCGGCTGGGGAGCCATCCACTGGCTGCGCGATCCTGCCGAGGAGCCCGTGCTGTCGGGCATGGACCGGGCCGAGCTGGTGCTGCATTGGCATGGCGATGCCTTCCAGATCCCCGAGAAGGCCGAGCACCTCGCCGCCACCCTCGCCTGCCCGGGGCAGATGTTCCGGGTCGGCCGCTGCTACGGCCTGCAGTTCCACGTCGAGGTCGACGAGGCCACCGTGCGCAGCTGGATCGAGGTCGACGGCGACTTCATCCGCTCGGCCGGCGGGCCGGACGCAGCGAAGCGCATCCTGGCCGACACCGCCCGCTTCATGCCGGTGCACCGGCCGCGCGGAGACCGCCTGATCGGCAACATCCTGCGCGCCATCATGGCCGGCGGCTGCCCGGGCTGACGATGGCCGACACGGTCAACTGCCCGACCTGCACCCGCGCCTGCCGGCTCGATCGCGCCGACAAGGAGGGCCGCATCACCTGCGCCGCCTGCGCCACCGTGTTCGCGCCGGCGTCGGGCAGCACCGACGTGCGCAGCGCCACCGTGTCGCTGGGCGGCGTGGCGGTGGATGCGGATCCGGCGCCCACCCCCACCGCCGTGCCGGTGCGGGCCAACCTGGGCAAGGCCGGACTCAACGTCGGCGTCACCCTCGCCCCGGGCGACGCGCCCGAGGCCGAGACCACCGCCACCCAGCGCCGCCCGATCGGCGAGCTGCTGCGCGGTGGCGGCGGCAACGGCAAGTACGTGGTCGACGGCGAACTGGGCCGCGGCGGCATGGGCGTGGTGCTGCGCGTGGTCGATCGCGACCTGCACCGCGACGTGGCGATGAAGGTGCTGCTGAACGACCAGGGCGACCGCGACCGCCGCCGCTTCATCGAGGAGGCGCAGATCTCCGGTCAGCTCGAGCACCCGAACATCGTGCCCGTGCACGATATCGGCATCGACGCCAACGGCCGCATGTTCTTCACCATGAAGCTGGTGCGCGGTCGCAGCCTCTCGGACGTGCTCGACCTGGTGCGCAAGGGCGATCCGACGGTCTCGATCTTCACCCGCTTCCGCCTCCTGCGCATCTTCATCCAGATCTGCAACGCGATGGCCTTCGCCCACAGCCGCGGCGTCGTCCATCGCGACCTCAAGCCGAGCAACATCATGCTCGGCGACTTCGGCGAGGTGCTGGTCGCCGACTGGGGCCTCGCCCGCGTCCTCCCGCCCGAACGCCGCGCAGCCGCCCGCACCCTGGCCAGGGCCGGGATGGCGCAGCCCGAGATCGACGACCCGGGCCCCACGCCGCCGACCGGCGAGCTGGGCGACCTCGAGGACCGCCTCGCCACCGTGGTGCAGAGCATGCGCAGCGGCCAGGAGACGGTGCAGGGCGCGGTCGAGGGCACCCCGGTGTACATGCCACCCGAGCAGGCGCGCGGCGACCTGGCGCAGATCGACGAGCGCAGCGACATCTACGCCCTCGGCGCCATCCTCTACGAGATCCTCACCCTCTACCCGCCGGTGTGGGGCCGCACGGTGGACGAGGTGCTGGACAACGTCATCAACCATCGCATCACCCCGCCGGGCGCCCGCGCGCCGGACCGCGACATCCCGCTCGACCTCTCGGCCATCACCCTGAAGGCCCTCTCCGCCGAGCGCGACCACCGCTACCAGACCGCGGTCGGACTGCGGCAGGACATCGAGGCCCACCTCGAGCACCGCTCGGTCAGCGCCCACGACGACAACGCGCTGGAGATGCTCGGCAAGCTGCTGAAGCGCAACCGCACCGCCACCCTGGTGACGGTGGTGTCGATCGCCATCGTCAGCGTCGTGCTGACGGTGTCCTTCCGCACCGTGCGCCGCGAACGCGACGCGGCGCAGACCCGCGGCGCCGAGCTGGTGCGCACGCTCAGCCAGCTCGAGGACGAGAAGCGCGGCCGCGAGGCCGAGCAGCTGCTGGCCGCGCCGGCGCTGCTGGCCAAGGCCCGCCAGCACGCCGCCGCCAAGGAATGGCAGGACGCCGCGCGCTACGCCGATCTGGCGCTGCGCTACAACCCCGCCTTCGATGCCGGGCATCTCCTGCGCGGGCAGCTGCTGGTGCACGAGCACCAGTGGCAGCAGGCCAGCCAGGCGCTGGCCGAGTACCTGCGCCTGTCGCCGGGCGACGAGGATGCGCGCCAGCTCGCCGGCCTGTGCGAACAGGCGGCGGAGACCGAGACCTCGGCCGTGGTCACCGCCCTCGCCGACCGCCTGGTGCGCATGGGCATGGGCCCGATCGCCGAGGACCTCTTCGCCCGCGGCCAGGAGCGGGTCGAGGTCTACCGCAAGCAGCTCGAACTCGCCTTCCCCGGCTGCACCAGCCGCGGCTTCTGGTCGGACAAGGACGGCATGCTCTACCTCGACGGCCTGCGCGAGCGGCAGGACGTCATCGATCTGGCGCCGCTGACCGGCATGCCGATCGTCCGCCTGCGCCTCACCCGCACCAAGATCATCGATCTGGCGCCGCTGCGCGGCATGCCGCTGACCGACCTCGACCTCAGCGGGACGCAGGTGAAGGACCTCGGCCCGCTGGCGGGCGCTCCACTGGTGTCGCTGAACATCTCGGGCACCCGGGTCGAACGCCTCGACGCCCTCGCCGGCGTCGCCATCGAGGATCTCGACCTCTCCGCCACCGCGGTGGCGGATCTCTCGCCCCTGCAAGGCGCGCCGCTGCGCGTCCTGCGCGCCGGGCGCAGCATGGTCACCCAGGTCGCCGCCCTCGCCGGCATGCCGCTGCACGAGGTCGACCTGTCGGGGACGCCGCTCGCCAGCCTCGACGGCCTCGGCGGCAGCCGCATCTCGGCCCTGCGCCTCTCCGGCACCCGGGTGCAGGACCTGTCGCCGCTGGCAGGCGTGCCGCTGACCCGGCTGGCG
>JAFLCQ010000201.1 GCA_017302815.1 Planctomycetota bacterium | reverse complement strand
GAGGACGTGGCCGCCGTCGTCGGCCAGGCGCAGGCGGTGGAGGTGCGGCTCGCAGCGGTTGTAGAGGCGGTTGACCCGGGCGAAGGCGTCGGCCTGGTCGGCGCCGGGCAATTGCGGGCCGCCGTGCGACGGGTCGGCGGGCGAGGACCAGGGCCGGGCGCTGATCCCGGGGATGCAGCGGTGGGCGACCAGCCAGAAGTAGCGTTCGGCGTCGCAACCGCCGGCGCCGAAGGGATAGCGCTCGGAGAAGAAGCCGGGCGAGGTGTCGAGCAGGGCGAAGGCCTGGTCGCCCTGCACCACGTCGTCCCACAGGCGGCGGCGGAAGCGGTCGGCGGCGAAGCCGAACATCGCCACCTGCGAGACGCCGAAGATGGTGGTGATCTCCGGGCGGTGGCGCAGCCCGGCGGCCTGCTGCCGCGCCTGCATCGCCCAGATCAGCTCGGCCTGCGGCGCCTTGTCGGGGCTGCCCCAGTCGACCGCGGTCAGGCCGAGGTTCTGGTAGGAGTCCCAGAAGATACCCGCCGAGCCGGCGGCGGCGCAGGAGTGGCGGATGTCGTCCTCGAACCAGCGGCCGTAGTCGGAGTTCAGCCGGCCGGCGCAGAGGATGCCGTAGTTGGCGTCGTAGGGATCGCCGTTGGCCTCGCGCAGCATCCAGTCGGGGTGCTCGCGCCACACCGGGGCGAACTTCGAGAGGTGGAAGCTGTACCACTGGAACATCCCGACCCCGGCCGCCTGCGCCACCGCGCCCAGGGCGGCCATGCCGGCGTCGCCGCCGAAGGCCTCGGCGAAGCGGAAGCGGTAGGGGGCGCAGATGTTGCCGTCGGCGGAGCTGCGGGCCGGATCGGAGGTGATCGACTCCCACACCCCGTGGGTGAACACGTCGCGGTAGCCGAGGCGGCGGTAGAGCGGCAGGGCGGCGGCCAGGGCCTCGGTCCAGCGCGGTCCGCGCGCCTGGAGGTCGGCGTCCCAGAGATGGGCGTGCACCATCGGCCGCGGCGTTTCCAGGCGGAAGCCATGGGCGGCATGGATCCGGGCGCGGACATGGGTGAAGCAGTCGAGCCACAGCTCGCGGCGTGACCGGCGGTCGAGGGCGCGCGGGGCGCGGTGGACCAGCAGGGTGCGCTCGGGCGCGATCGCCTCCTCGGTCAGGCGGAAGAAGGGGCGCTCGGTGTGGTGGATCACGTCCTCGTCGGCGAACTTCTCGATCCTCGCCCGCGACAGGCCGGGGCGCTCACTGTAGATGCACAGGGCCAGGTCGTCGCGGGCCTGGAAGTCGCACGGCGCCGAGCCGGCGCAGCGTGGCAGCATGTCCATCGGATAGGCCCCGCCCCAACCGTCGGTGACGAACTTCTCGATCGTCGAGAAGGCCGAGTCGGCGGCGACCGGCTGCTCCAGGCCGATGGTGCTGACGTCCTGCTGGATGAGGGTGCAGCCGGTGGCGCGGCCGCCCAGCTCCCAGGTGGCGTCCTCGATCAGCCAGTGCAGGGGATGTCCGGGGCTGGAGATGGCGATGCGCATCGCCAGGCCTGCCCATTCCTGGCCGGCGACCTGCTCGGCGATGGGGCGGAAGCTCCAGCGCACGGTGGCGCGGGCGCTGGCGAGGCGGCGGGTGCGGACGCGCGCATCGCCCATCGCGTCGGCCTCCTGGGCGCGCGGCATCCAGCGGCCGGCGGCGGCGAAGACCAGGACGGTGGCGGGGCCGTCGCGTTCGACCGCGAGGAGGTGCGAGAGGGCGAAGCACAGCCCGGCCTCGCTCTCGCAGGCCACCGTCCAGGGCAGGCGCGGATCGCGCAGGGGGATGCCCTGCCAGGTCACCGCCCCGATGCCGGGGCAGGCGCCGTCGTCGGCGCGTGGGAGGTCGATGGCGAAGCCGGAGCCGAGATCGAGGCGCATGGCGGCAGCCTAGCAGGATTGTGGGCGGAACGCTTCTCCCGACCGCATCCGTTTCATCGCCGGGGTGAAGCAGGCCCAGGGAGCGCAGGCTGCAGCCTGCTGTCGTGGGTCCGTCCATTGCCCCGACAGGCTGAAGCTTGCTCCCAGGGAGTTCACCGCAGCCGCAGCTTCAGCAGGCGCTGGTTGCCGGCGTCGTGGACGACGCAGCGGTCGCCACTGGCGGCGATGGCCTGGGGTGCGTCGAGGTGCCCGGTATCGTCGCCCTTCGCGCCGCCGAAGATCGCGATGGGCTTGCCGCCGGCGCGGTCGAAGCACAGCACCCGGTGCTTGTCGCGGTCGGCGACCCACAGCCGTCCGCCGTCGGTCTGGATCCAGATCGCGGCGCCGAAGGCATCGCCCTCCCTGCCGTTCCAGCGCCGAACCTCCTTCCAGCCGTTCTCGCCCGGGGCCAGGACCAGGATCTGGCCGTCGGCCGCCGCCAGCAGGCTGCCCTGGCCGTCCACCGCCAGGCTGGTCCAGGTCTTCGGCGCCGGCTCCGCCAGGGTCAGCGCCACCGCGGCCTGCTTGTCGCGGCAGCGGCCCTCGGGATCGATCGCCACGGCGCTGGCCTGGCCGGCGCCGGTCACCGCCAGCAGGGTGAAGCCGTCCTTCGCCTTCACCGCCGCGACCCCAGCCGTGTCCTTGGCGACCTGGATGCCCTGCTCCGGGCCGGCGGTGAAGCGCCAGCTGGCCGGGGTGCCGGCCGCGATCCGCGGATGGCTGCCGTACTGCAGGCCCAACGAGACGAAGCGGCCGCCGCCGAGCGGGGCGAGCTGGAAGAGTTGCCCGTTGCTGACCCCCGGTCCTTCACGCAGCGGCGCGTCGGGGCTGTCGTCCCACGCCCACCAGCCGTGGCCGAGGGTGACCCGGCCCTGGCCGTCGACCGCCAGGGCGGGGACGCGCGGCAGCGCGCCGATCCGCCGGGTGACCGTGAACTGGCGCCGGGCTCCATCCCAGGACAGCAGCGAGATGCCGCCGGCGTGGTTGCCCAGCGCCCAGCCACCCTCGGGCAGGCGGACGAGGCCGCGGCCGTTGATGATGTCGGGGTTCTCGTCGACATGGCCGATGAAGGAGCCGGAGTTGCCGCCCAGCACCACCCCGGGGGCGGGGGATAGGCCGGCGTCGTGCCGCTTCACCGTGCTGTGCCAGGCGTGGCCGTACCAGTATCCGTCGATGAACTGCGGCTTCTCGCCCGGGCTGGCCTTGGGCCAGCCGTCGCTCAGCGGCCGGCCGTCGCGGATCGCCTGCACCTTCCAGGAGGCGACGGCGTAGATGGTGCCATCCGCCCCGACCTCCAGGTCGCCCAGGTCCTTGAAGCCGGGGCCGGCCGGAGTGCGCCCGCCGGTCGTCGGATCGAGCCAGGCCAGGCCCTGGGCGTCGCCGACCAGTACCTGCCCGTTGCGGGCGGTCGGGGCGAGGGCGTCGGCGTTCTGCTTGAGCGGGGTCGCCTCGCTGCCCGGCGTGGCGTCGAGGGGGAGGATCCACAGCTCATTACGCAGCAGCAGCACCAGGCGGTCGCCGGCGATGGCGGCGCGGTCGCTGTAGTGGTGCTCGCGGTCGGGGATGCGGTAGCTGCCCAGCATCCGCCCGTCGGCGGTGCAGCGGACCAGCGTGCCCTTGCCGGCGCGGTCCCACAGGCCGCCCCAACGGTCGAGCACGGGTCCCAGCCCGCGCGCCGGCTGGACGCCGTGGCGGACCAGGGCCGCGCCCTCGCCGCCGCTGTTGCCGAGGATGCCATCGGCAACCAGCTCGGCGCCGGGCAGGCAGGCCAGAGCCAGCAGAAGGGCGGGGATCCTCATGGCGCCTCCACCGTCAGATCGCCCCACAGGTTCGGACTCAGCATGATCTCCCCCGGCACATCGTTGACCAGGCCGGTGGCCTGGTTCGACCAGTAGTTGCGCAGCAGATTGATGCTGCCGGCGTCGTCGCCGTGGATCACCCCGAGATCGGCCTTCACCGTCCGGCCGGCCGGTGGGCTCCAGCCCAGCTCGGCCAGCGGCACCGCCGCCTCGACGGCGTAGCCGGCGTCCCACTTCCGCACCGCGATCTTCGCGCCAGCCAGGCGTTTCACCTCGTCGACCGTCTCGGTGCGCCAGGGGCTGGCGAAGGGCGTACCCTGCTTCGTCCCCGGGACGCGATGACGGTACAGCACCGCGACGTTGTTGGTGCCCATCGGCGCGATCAGCAGGCGGCAGTCGCCGGGAACCGGGCCGCGGCGCTGGGGATCGGCTCCGGCGTCGCCGCCGAGCTGGAGGTCGACGCTGTCGCCGCTCTTGAACAGCAGGGTCCAGTCGGCTCCGTTGTTCACCCACGGGCTGCGGTCGTCGTTGACCTCCCAGCGCAGGTAGAGGTTGGCGGCATCGCGGACGATGCGCGCCTTCACCGGGTAGCGGCCCTGCTTGGACCACGCGATCGGCTCACCGGCCCAGCCCTGGCCGTTGCCGTCGAGCGTCGGCGGCTTGGGTTGCAGGGCGATGCGCCCGGCCCTGGTCTGCCGTGCGTCGGCCTGGGCGCGCTCGGCGCGGCGCTGCGCCGCCATCAGTTGCGCCGGAGTGACCTGGAGCGTGCCCTCGGCGCGCACCAGGCGGTCGAGGCCGCGCACCCGGTAGAGGCGGAAGCCGTCGCCGCCGGTCTGCAGCCAGTAGGTGCCGTCGTCGGCGCGGCCGAAGACGCCGCCGAAGCACTCGCCGCCGACCAGCATCGCGTCGCGGGTCTGGGCGACCCGGCAGTCGTTGAACATCTCGTCGAGGTAGAGTCCGTCCGAAGTCAGGGCGAAGAAGCGGCCGTGGTTGCCGTTGATGATGAAGGCGTCGCGCTGGTCGTCGATCGCGGCCATGCCGAGGACGAAGAGCGAGCCCTGGATGACGCCCGGCTCGGGCAGCGGCGCGTTGTGCGAGCCGTGCACGTTCGACCAGTCGTTGCGGTAGCGCCAGAGCTGACGGCCGTCGGGCGCGTAGCAGGCCATCGGCTCGGACAGCACCACCAGGTCACCGGAGCGGGTGCTGCTGCTGACGCAGCGGATGGAGCCGGCGGCCGGGGCGGCGGGGGCGGCCGCGGCCAGGGCGTCGGCCAGGCGGGGATAGCGCGGCACGCCGCGCTGATCGATCCCGTCGGGCTTGAGGGCGATCACGGCCGCCTTGCCGCCGACCTCGCCGGGCAGGCGGATGGTCAGGTCGCTGGAGTCGTGGCCCCAGCTTCCGCCGCACAGGTTGGCTGGGCCGCTGAACTCGAACTCGGCCTGCTGCATCGCGCCGTCGCCATCGCGATCGACCCACAGGACCATGGGGCCATGGTTGGGGGCGCCGTGGGTGCCGGTGACGTACGTCTTCTCGGGATAGGCGGCGGTGAAGCCGGCAACGAAGGGCGCGGGCGGGTTCCAGTCGTAGGCGTAGCTGAAGTGGTGGCAGGACGCCCAGGCGGCGACCGGGCGCAGGGTCCCGTCCGCCTCCTGGACATCGAGGTGGTTGAGCATGCCCGACGCCAGCAGCCAGGTGCGCCCGTCCTGGCGCAGCCAGCGCCAGTGCATCGGGGCCGGCAGCCTCTCACCGAGGATCCCGCGCGGCATCGCGGTCTTCGCCGCGGGATCGAGCTGCCACCAGGCGCCTTCGCCGACCCAGGTGGTCGGCTGCGTCGGATCGAAGCCGGCGCCGGGGCCGCCGTAGGCGGGATTGCCGAAGACCTGCCGGGCCACCGCTCCGCTCTTCAGGTCCCAGGCCACCGCCCGCTTGGGGCCGGTGCGGTCCTCGGCCACCCACAGGCGGTCGCCGAGGATGGCCAGGCCGCTGGGCGCGACCATACGCTCGGCCTGCCAGGCGCCGGTGTAGGGGCCGCCCGGCCTGCCGATCGTGGTCGCTGCGCCGGCGGGATCGATGCGGAGCACGGTGTGGCTGCGGGCGCCGGCGTTGCTGCCGCCCTGCGGCCCGAAGTTCTGCTGCTGCGACAGCTCGCCGCCGTCGGCAGCGTAGAAGGAGCCGTCCTCGCCCAGGGCGATGGCGCTGACCGCCAGGCCGGCGAGGGCCTTCTCCGCCGCCGGGGCGAGGAAGGGCTTCGCGGTCTTCGCCGCGGGATCGATCAGCAGCGGCCGGCCATCCGACAGCGCGACCAGCCGGCCGCCGCCGGAGGCCAGCGCGCCGGGCTTCGCCAGCGGGATGCGATCGACCTCGGTGCCGCTCTCGCAGTCGATCACCAGCAGGGCGTCGGCGGCGCGGCTGCCGACGTAGAGGCGGCCGCCGAGGCGGGCGACGCCGCTCAGGCTCATGCCGCGACGGAGGTGCTCGGGCTTGGCGCCCGGGCCCCAGGGATGGCGCTCCAGCTCGCTCCAGCGCTTGCCGCCGGGGTAGTCGACGACGTTGCCGCTCGCGAGGTCATAGCGGATCAGCACCATCCCGACCTCGGCCTGCCAGTCGGGCTTCTTCTTGTCGATCTTCGCCCCCCAGCCCTCGCCGTCATGGAGGCTGTACAGGCGCTTGTCGTCGAGGGCGACCCCGACCGCGTTCCAGCCGGCGCCGAGGATGGGGTTGAAGCCGCGCTTCCAGCGGCCCTCGCGGTCGAAGGCGGCCATGGCGTAGCCGCCCTCGGTGCCGACCGCGGCCAGCACCGCCAGCTCGGCGTTGGCGCCGGCGGCGATGAAGTGGCAATGGTTGGAGAGCAGGGGCACCAGCGCCGGCTCATCGGCGTTGGCGAAGCTCATCGCGTACTCGGGCATGATGCCCGGATGGTGGATCGAGCGCCAGCGGTAGGCGCCGGGCTGGACCAGGCGGCCGTCCTCGTCGAGGCCGTCCCAGGCGACCTCGATCCGGCCCTTGGCCGCGGGCAGGCCGCCAGCGAGATTGCGGATGCGCTTCCCGTCCTGCCCCTCGATGACCACGGTGTACTTGCCGTCCATCGGCTGCTCGATGGGGATGGCGATGCGGTCGCGGCGGTCGGCGAGGCGCTGGGCCAGGTCGGCGAGGTCGAGCGGCGCCCAGTCGGCCGGGCGCGGCGACAGGCC
>JAFLCQ010000200.1 GCA_017302815.1 Planctomycetota bacterium | reverse complement strand
AGCGAGCCAGCCAGTCGGCGGTGCGGCGGCAGGCCGCCTCGACGATCGTGCGCGGCGCGTCCGAGGGCGGGCACTCGTCGAAGGCCATGATCACGTCGGCGCCTAGGGTGCGCTGGATGCGGATCGACTCCTCCGGTGTCAGGCGCAGCGGGCTGCCGTCGAGGTGGCTGCGGAAGCTGACGCCGTCGTCGTCGACGGTGCGGTTGGCGGCCAGCGAGAAGACCTGGTAGCCGCCGCTGTCGGTCAGCATCGGGCCGCGCCAGCCGCAGAAGGCGTGCAGGCCGCCGAGGTCGCGCACGCGCTGCGCGCCCGGCCGCAGCGCCAGGTGGTAGGTGTTGGCGAGGAGGAACTCCTGGCCGTAGCCCTCGGCGTCGTCGGCAGTGACGCCCTTCAAGCCGCCGAGGGTGGCGACGGCCATGAACTGCGGCGTGCGCGCGGTGCCGTTGGGCGTGGTGATGGTGCCGGCGCGGGCCGGTCCGTCGGTCGCGTCGAGGCGGAAGGAGAAGGTCATGTCTATGGGGCCCCGTCGCGCAGCGATGGGGCGGGAGCCGAGTGGCGGTGGCGGCATAGAATCGGCGAAGCCGATGCCGCCACGGATCCGGAGGCCGGCCGACGGATCCGAGCCACGACAAAGCCCGGGGGTAGGCCCGCAGGGCCGTAGGGGCGAAGCCCCTGGGCTACCATAGCCTGCCCAGCTGCGTGCCGAGGTAGAAGCGCTGCACGATGCGGTCGGCGGTGAAGCCCTGCCGCGCCATCAGCCAGGCGCTGACCTGGCTCATGCCGGCACCATGGCCCCAGCCATAGCAGGTGATGTCGTAGAGGAAGTGGCCGCGCTTGGTGGGCGACTCGTACTTCCGCGGGCTCTCCGGGGTCCACAGCGTGCTGCGCAGGACGTTCTCGCCGACCAGGCGGCGGAAGGCGAAGGCGGGCACCTCGACCGGATCGCCCTGGCTGTGGTGGACCATGACCGTCAGCACGCGCTGGCTGACCGGATCGCGCTTGCCGACCTTGATGTCCTTGACGTAGCCGATGGCCCGACCGGTGCCGCTGATCGCCTTGCCCAGCTCGCGCTGCAGCTCGCGCGGATCGATGGTCGCGGTCGAGATGCCGTGGGTGTCCTCCAGCCCGAGCGAGGACACCGCCTCGGCGTACCAGGGGTCGTCCTGCGGCGGCATCACCGCCGAGAGCGGCTCGCGCCCGTTGACGTCGCGGGCGTTGGCCCACACCGCGTCGACGCCGCCGATGCGGCCGCCCGAGCTGGCGTGGAAGAGCGGCAGGAAGGGATGGCCGTGGATCAGCGGCACCAGGCCGCGGGTCTCGTGCACCGCCCGGCGGCAGATGTCGATGCCGGTGGCGCCGAGGTACTCCTGGTCGTCGCCGCCGTCCTGCAGGTCGAACCACTGCTCGGCCGGACGGGCGCGGCAGCGCCTGGCCCAGGCGTAGCCGCGGCTGATCATCGCCTGCGCCTTCAGCGCCTCCAGCGGCCAGCCGGGCGACATCTCCTTGCCGACCACGCCTTCGAGGTAGGCCTCGGCCGGCAGGCAGTTGATGGCGGAGATCTCCTTCGATCCCGTCCAGCGGATCTCCAGCGAGCCGCGGTAGCGGTTGCGTCCGATGGAGAAGGCGGGGACGGCGCCGGCGGCCTCGAATCCGGTCGGGTCGGGGCGGTCCTTGCTGCCCGGTTCGCGCGCCGGCTCGCTCGCAAGCGGGGTCAGCCAGACCCGCGACACCGTCCAGTACAGCTCCTTGGCGCCGCGGTCGAAGTCGCCGCTGGAGAGGATGAGGCCGGAGTTGAGCTCGGGCTTCACCAGCAGCCGGCCGCCGGCCTTGAGGGTGGCGCGCAGATCGGGGTTGTCGGGGGCGTCGGGCGAGGACAGCTCGCATGCCACCAGGGCCTGGATGTAGATCGAGTCGAAGCTGCGCGAACCCTTGGGCGGGGCGCGGTCGAGCAGCTGCGGCCGGTTCAGGATCAGCACCCGGATGCCCGGGTCGGGCCCCGGCGACGGCGGCAGGCGGCCGGAGCCGCGATCCTTCTCCTGCTGCAGCAGGGTCACGACCAGGCTGGTCGCGAAATACAGCAGCAGGAGCAGCAGCAGGCTGGCGCGTGCGATCTTCAGCGCCCGGTCGCGTTCCATGGAGCGGGGACCCTATGAGGGGGGGAGGGCGCGGAAAGTGGCGGGACCGGGAAGGCCCGACCATGTCCGCCAGCGGGCATACCACACACGCGGGCCAGGGCGGCAGCCGGGACGATGGCCCCCCACGGCCCTGCAAGATGCTATCCGGTCATGGCCTACGACATGAATCAGATGCTGGAGATCTGCCTCCAGCAGAACGCATCCGACATCCACATCTCGTGCGGGCGTCCGCCATCGTTCCGCATCCACGGATCGGTGAAGTCGCTGAAGTCGCCGGCGCTGACTCCGGACGACTGCGTCGCGCTGATGAAGCAGATCACCTCCGAACGCGGCCAGCAGGAGCTGGCCGCGGACGGCTCGACCGACTTCGCCATCGGCTACATGGACAAGGCGCGCTTCCGCGTGTCGGCGTTCAAGCAGAAGGGCAAGATCAGCATGGTCCTGCGCCAGATCCCGTCGAAGATATTCACCTTCGACGAGCTGGGGCTGCCGCCGCACATCAAGGACCTGATCACCCGGCCGCGCGGCATGGTCCTGGTCACCGGTCCCACCGGTTCGGGCAAGTCCACCTCGCTGGCGACGATGATCGACTTCATCAACGCCGAGGAGGAAGGGCACATCATCACCATCGAGGACCCGGTCGAGTTCTACCACAACCACAAGAAGTGCGTGGTGAACCAGCGCGAGGTGCACGTCGACGTGCCGTCCTTCTCGGAAGGCCTGCGCCGCGCCCTGCGCGAGGACCCGGACGTCATCCTGGTCGGTGAAATGCGCGATCTGGAGACCATCTCGTCCGCGATCTCCGCGGCCGAGACCGGCCACCTCGTGTTCGGCACCCTGCACACCACCGGTGCCGCCCGTACCATCGACCGCATCATCGACGCCTTCCCGACCAACCAGCAGGAGATGGTGCGCACCCAGCTGGCCGGCAACCTCAACGCCGTGATCTCGCAGACCCTGCTGCCCAAGGCCACCGGCAAGGGCCGCGTCGCCGCCTATGAGATCATGATCATGACGCCGGCGATCTCGAACCTGATCCGCGAGAACAAGAGCTTCCGCATCGACGGCACGATCCAGACCAGCGCCAACCAGGGCATGATCCTGCTCGACGAGTACCTGTTCAAGCTCTACCAGGCTGGGACGATCACCTTCGAATCGATGATGGAGTTCTGCAAGGATCAGAACTACCTGCAGCGCCGCGTGCAGGAGGCCGGGCTCACCCCCGGCCAGCCCGCCGCCAAGGCCTGACGAACGCCAGCCACCGACCAGCGTACCACCAGCGGAACCCCATGTTCAAGTCCGGAAGCGTCGACGCCCAGGCCCTGCTCAAGCTCCTCTTCCAGTGGGAGGAGGTCGACAAGCCGACGGCGCAGAAGATCTACGCCGAGCACAAGAAGGCGGGCAAGGACCTGGTCCAGGCCTGCCTCGACAACAGCCTGCCGGAGACGGTGGTGCTGGGCGCGGCGGCGCAGCTGCTGGGCATGGGCAAGGTCGATCTGCAGGGCCTGGCCATCCCCCCCGTGCTGATCGCCAAGGTGCCGCCCGAATACGCCAACTCCTACCGCATCATCCCGGTGCGCATGGAGAACAACGCGCTGGTCGTGGCCACCGCCGATCCCGACAACCTCTCCGCCCTGGACGATCTCAAGTTCGCCCTCGGCGTGTCGCAGGTGAAGGCCGAGCTGACCACCGAGGAGGCGATCGCGTCCTCGCTTGAGCAGTACTACGGCGGGGCCAAGAAGAACGAGGCCCAGGCGATGATCGACGAGATGCTCGGCGGCCGCAAGCAGGCCGAGGAGTCGATCGGCGGCGATGGTGCCGAGATCATCGACCCCGGCGCGCTGCAGAATCTCGAGGCGATGGGCAACGACATCAACGCCCAGGCCGAGAGCGCCGCCGTGCGCAACCTGCTCAATCTCGTGCTGCTGACCGCGGTGAAGGCGCAGGCCGCCGACATCCACTTCGAGCCCTTCGAAGAGACCTTCCGGGTGCGCAACCGCATCGACGGCGTCCTGTACGAGATGCTGCCGGTGCCGAAGCAGCTGGCCGCGCCGCTGGTCGCCCGCGTCAAGGTCATGGCCCATCTCGACATCGCCGAGCGCCGCCTGCCGCAGGACGGCAAGATCCCGGTGCGCATCGGCGACCGCGAGGTCGACCTGCGCGTCTCGACCCTGCCGACGATGTTCGGCGAGAGCGTCGTGATCCGTATCCTCGACCGCATGGTGGTGAATCTCGATCTGGAGAAGATCGGCTTCCCCGACGACCAGCTCTCCTATTTCAAGGAGGTCATCGAGCGTCCCAACGGCATCGTCATCGTCACGGGACCGACCGGTTCGGGCAAGACGACGACGCTCTATTCGGCGCTGTCGGCGGTGAACTCCGACGAGGTGAAGATCATCACCACCGAGGATCCGGTTGAATACGAGATCAAGGGCCTGGTACAGGTGCCGGTCGACGAGGAGGTCGGCCGCAGCTTCGCCAACTGCTTGCGCGCGATCTTGCGCCAGGACCCGGACATCGTGCTGGTCGGTGAGGCGCGCGACAAGGAGACCGCCCAGATCGCGGTGCAGGCCTCGCTGACCGGTCACCTGGTGTTCACCACCCTGCACACCAACGACGCGCCGACCGCCATCACCCGCCTCATCGACATGGGGGTCGAGCCCTTCCTGCTCGCCGCCACCCTCGAGACCGTGTGCGCCCAGCGCCTGGTGCGCACGATCTGCACCAAGTGCAAGGCTCCGTATGAACCCAGTGACGACGAGCTGCTGCAGCTGAACCTGAAGAAGCGCGATGTCGCTGGACAGCGCTTCTACTACGGCAAGGGCTGCGACCACTGCAAGGGAACGGGTTACAAGGGCCGTACCGCCCTCTTCGAGCTGATGGACATCAATGACAGCCTGCGCGAGCTCATCCTCGGCAAGGCTTCGGCCACCCAGCTGCGCCTGGCCGCCCAGCGCGCAGGTATGAGACCCCTGCGAGATTCCGGTGTACAGAAGGTTTTCGCTGGGTTAACCACCATTGAAGAAGTGGTGCGCGAGACCCTTGCTGTCGAGGAGTAGGCGGCGTAGGCTACCCACCATCCCCTGGACCCACCATGCCCAGCTTCTCCTATAAGGCCCATGACCGTCGCTCCGGTAAGGAGGTCGCCGGTTCCCTGGAAGCAGCCAGCCAGATGGAGGCGATAGCCTCCCTCAAGAAGCAAGGCCTGCTGCCGATCGAGGTCAAGGAGAGCAAGGCCAAGTCGGTGAAGACGCCGGCTGGCGGTACCAGCGGCGGCGGTGCCGGCGGCGGTGCCCTGGCGGGCCTCCTCGGTGGCGGCGTGAAGCCGGCCCAGGTCACCCTGTTCACCCGCCAGCTCTCCACCCTGCAGGACGCCGGTCTGCCCATCGTGCAGTCGCTGCAGATCCTTACCGACATGCAGCGGCCGGGCAGCTTCCGTACCAGCCTGGCGCAGGTCACCGAGGACGTCCAGGGCGGCACCATGCTGTCCGACGCCATGGCCCGCCACCCCAAGATCTGGGACAAGCTGTACACCAACCTGGTGAAGGCCGGCGAGGCCGCCGGTGCCCTCGACGTCATCCTGCGCCGCCTCTCCGAGTTCCGCGAGAAGGCGCAGAAGCTGAAGAAGAAGATCATCGGCGCCCTGATCTACCCGGTCGCCGTGCTGACCATCGCGGTGGCGATCCTGACCTTCATCATGGTGTTCATCGTTCCGAAGTTCGAGCAGATCTTCCGCGACCTGAACATCCGCCTGCCCGCCCTGACCGTGCTGCTGATCGAGATGTCGAACTTCGTCGCCGGCTGGTGGTGGATCATCCTGCTGACGATCATCTTCGGCATCGTCGGCATCAAGATCTTCCGCGGCACCGAGACCGGCGGCGCCGTCGTCGACCGCGTGCAGCTGAAGATCCCCGTCCTCGGCCAGGTGGTGAAGAAGGGCTCGGTCGCCCGCTTCACCCGTACCCTCGGCACCCTGGTGACCTCCGGCGTCGGATTCCTCGACGCCCTCGACATCACCAAGTCCGCAACCCCCAACATCGTCGTGCGCAACGCGATCCAGGATGTCCGCGACTCGGTGAAGGAAGGCGAGACCATCAACGAGCCGCTGCGCCGCTCGGGCGTCTTCGACGACATCGTGGTCAACATGATCAAGGTCGGCGAGGAGACCGGTGAGCTCGACAAGATGCTGATCAAGATCGCCGACAACTACGATGAAGAAGTCGACTCGGCGGTGGCTGCCATGATGGCCCTGCTGGAACCGGCCCTGATCATCTTCATGGGCGTCGCGGTCGGCTTCATCGTCATCGCCCTGTTCCTGCCCCTGATCTCGATCATCGAGCAGCTGAACGCCGGCGGAGGATGAGGGCAGGGGACTCCGGTCCCCGCACCCTGTTGGCATCGGAACGACCGGCGGACCTCAGTCCGCCGGTCGTTTCATTTGCTGACCCCGATGACGATCAGGGCCTTGTCCGCCACGAGGTAGCGCTTGGCCAGGTCCTGCAGCTCGGCCGGCGTGGCGGCGGCGATGTCCTGTTCGAGGGTCGCCTGCCACTGCATCCGGAAGGGCTGCTCGGGGGCGCGGGCCAGCAGGCCCAGCCACCAGCCGTTCTGGCGGCGGCGCTCGGCGATGCTGCGCAGCATCGGGGTGCGCACGCGGTCGAGGACGGTCTGGTCGACACCGGCTGCCAGTTCGGCGGCGATCGCCAGGGCGGCATCGCGCACTGCGTCGACGCGGTCGGGCTGGCAGCCGACCAGCACCATCAGGCTGCCGCCGCCGGCCCAGTCGTCGCTGGCGCCGTGCCAGGCCGCGGGGCTGTAGG
>JAFLCQ010000020.1 GCA_017302815.1 Planctomycetota bacterium | reverse complement strand
GCAGGTGCCGGCGCTGCAGACGGTGGCGCGGGTCTTCTCCTTCTCGCCCCTGCACGTGCTGCTGCTGACCGCCATCCCCGGCTTCGCCATGATCGCGGCGGCGCTGCTGCCCGGCCGCATCGCCATGGCGCGGACGGCCGCCGGATTGCGGCCGCTGCCGTGCTGGCTCGCCGGCCTGGCCCTGCTGGCGGTGCTGGCCGCCCTGCTGGCGCTGCTGCTGGCGCATGGCGTGCGCCCCGGGCGCTGGCTCCTGGCCACCGCCCTGCTTGCCTGCGCCGCCGCCGGCACCGCTGCATCCGCCCGCCTGGTCGGTGGACGTCTGGCGCCAGGAACCGGTCCCTTTGCGCAGCTGATGATCGGTCTGGGGGCGACTACATTGTGCCTGTGCAGCCCGGCCGGCCTGCCCGCGCTGGCCTTGCTCGCCCCGCTGGGGCTGGGCGGCATGCTGCTGGCGCGCAGCAGCGATGATCCCGGCCGTTGAGCGGGTCGGGCTTGCATCGCCGAATGGGTCATTATAGACCCACGTCGGAGACCACCATGCCTGACCATCCCTTCTGCACCGAACTCGAATTCCAGCGCACCTTCTTCCTGCGCTCCACCTCGTGCTTCCGCCCCCAGGACGCCGGCTTCGCACCGCAGCCCGGCATGTTCAGCGTCGCGGCGCAGATCGCGCACGCCGCGTTCACCGTCGACTGGTTCATGCAGGGCGCCTTCCGCCCGCAGGGCTTCGACATGGATTTCGCGCAGCATGAGCGCGACGCCCGGTCCATCGCCACGCTCCAGGACGCGTTAGCCCGCTTCACCGCCAGCTACCAGGCGGCGATCGACCGCTTCGCCGCGACCAGCCTGGCCGATCTGCACATCCCCATCGCCGCCGGGCCGATCATGGGCGGCGCGCCGCGCCTGGCCGTCGCCAGCGCCCTCGGCGACCACACCGCGCACCACCGTGGCGCCCTGACCATCTACGCCCGCCTGCTGGGTCTGACCCCGCCGATGCCCTACGCCTGACGGCTGGGCAAGCGCCGGGCCGGCGCCATGCTGGCGGAATGCCCGAGCACGCCGTCCCCCGCGACCGCAGCTATGCGGCCGGCGACGTCATCCTCTGCGAGGAGACGGCCGGCAAGCACCTCTACATCGTGAAGCGCGGCCGCGTGCGGGTGGTGAAGCGCGCCCGCGGCGGCGAGACCGTGCTGGGCGAGTTGGGGCCGGGCAACCTCTTCGGCGAGATGGCGCTGATCGACAAGCGGCTGCGCTCGGCCAGCGTCATCGCCATCGAGGCGACGGTGTGCATCGAGCTGCCCTGCGTCCTCATCGAGGATCTGCTGGCGCGCTCCAATCCCTGGGTGTCGGCGATGCTGCGCATCCTGGTGCTGCGCCTGCGCGCGGCCAACGAGACGATCAGCGGCCTGCGCGAGCGCTCGGGCGACAGCGGCGAAGTGCCGGTCGACAAGATCACCGAGCGCCACCTCCGCCGCATCGTGCGCAAGCTGGAGGACTCGGACGCCATCGCCTGGGACCGCATGGGGGCGGGAGGCTAGGCAGGGCCCGGACGCCAGGCGCCAGCTCGCAGCTGCCAGGCGCCAGCCCGCGTCGCCGCCTTCAGCCCAACCTGGCCAGGATGCGCTCCGCCTCTTGGTGGGTGATCAGGCCATCACGGCACAACGCGTCGACCTCGGAGCGCGCGCCGTCGATGGTCAGGTTGCCGCGGGCGATGGCGCGTCGCAGCATGGCCAAGGTGGCCTCGGTCCGCCCCTCGGCCATGCCCTCCGCCTTCCCTTCGGCCATGCCTTCTGCCTTTCCTTCAGCCTTCCCTTCAGCCTTCCCTTCAGCCTTCCCTTCTGCCATGCCCTTGGCCATGCCGCGCGCCTCGACGCCGGCCAGCCACTGCTCGAATCGCGTGCTCAGCATGGGATCCTCGGCGAAGGGGTTGATGGTGGCAGGCAGCGCATGCCTGACCGACAGGGTACGCGCGTACCAACGCTGGAAAGCGCCAATGATCCGTCCCTTGCCCTCGCCGCGCAGCCAGCCGGCGACCGAGCGCGCGATGGCGAGATGCTGCAGCAGATCGCCGCAGCGTTCGAGGCTGAAGACGGCGGCGGCGAGGTTGCGTTCATGCTCGGCGCGCATCTGCATGCGCACCTCGTCCAGCAGCAGGAAGGCGGACTCCGGCTGGAATGGCCGCAGCAGATGCGGCACCGGCCCCATCGCGTCGTGCACGGTCCTGGGCGAGGTCCAGGCCGCTTCGCCATTGTACAGCACCAATGGCAGGACCGGGGGCAGCGTGCCATCGGGGTTCAGCTTTCCGGCCCGGGCCAGATCCTGCCACAGGAGTCCGATGTAGGTCATCACCCGTACCGCCATCACCGTGTCGACCGTCGATTGGAATTCGATCAGCAGATAGACGTAGAGATCGCGGTCACCCCATCGCACGCGCCAGACCACATCGTCTTCACGGCCCTTCCAGTCCTCGGAGACGTAGCTGCCATTGCGTCGGTCGAGGCTGTCGAGATCCAGGCCGTCGGCCATCTCCGCCAAGCGCAGCAGGTCGGCGACCAGCTCCGGCTGGGAGAAGAGTTCCTTGTAGGGGTGGTCATGGTCCATGGCGGCCTCGGATGGACGGGTTCGTATGGATCATATGCGATAAGTCAATATGAACCTATATAGGTCGTGCGCCACGGCGACAGGTCGGGATTCCGAAAAGGGGGTGTCCTTTCAGTTGCCAACTGATCCTGGATCCGGCAGTTCGATTCACAGGAGGCGCAGAGACACAGAGATACGAAGGAGTTGGAGGAAGGCCCTCGTGCACTCTGGAGGTGAATGGTGGCCGTTGCCTAATCTCCTTGAGACTCTGTGCCTCCGCGCCTCCTGTGAATTCGAATGCGTTTCTTAGGCTGATTGTCATGCCCGATTGCGCACCGCCGCATCCGCTGACCGGTATCTGCGAGCGCTGGGCCATGGGCGTAGGGGATCACCTGGCCCACTGTGATGAGACCGCGCGACAGGTGCGCGCCGGGAAGCGGGGTTCGGTGTCCGCTGGCGCCGCGCCGCAGCTTCAGCGTCTTGGCATCAGGCCCGAGGCCTGGCTACGATCGATGGCCCAGGGTGGTAGCTCAGTTGTGGGCAACCCCGAAGTCCGCCAGCGATGGGCCGCCGGTCGCGGCCAGATTTGGGCGGTCGACAAGACGGGGCTCTGGGATCAGCAGGGTGCCCATTCGCGGATGATGCGGTTACGTGGGGGGGGGCCTCTATGTTCTGCGCTGTATATCGCTGGGGGATGCTGAGTCCGCCGCTGTTCGACTTCCAGAGATACGGTGTTACGGTTTCCCGTGATGACGGTAAGCTTCCTCTGGGATGACCGCCCTGGTCGCAACGTCGCGCACATCGCCGCCCACGGCATGTCCAAGGCGCTGTGGGAGGAGGTCTACCACCGGGCGGTCCGCCGCATGTCCGACAAGGACGACGCTTCGGTCATGGTGGCCGAGGGTCGGGCACGCGGCCGCGCGTACCGGATCATCTACGCCATCGACGAGGACCACGTCATCCCGTTGAGCATCCTGCCGATCACCGGCTTCCCCATCGAGCGGCGCGGCCTGCGCTGACCAGCCATGACCACCAGCAAGCGTATCGCCCATCTGAGCGCCCCCGAGTACCAGTCCTACGTGAAGCGCCTGGAGCGCCGCTACGGTCCCGAGAAGCGCTGGAGCGATCTGGCGGCCATCGCGCCTCCGGGTCGGCCGGTGAAGGGGTCCAAGCGGCGTCCGCTACGTCCTCGTTCGGTGAAGCTCCCCGACCGGGTGTGGCGGACGCTCGCCAGCGCGGCACAGCGGCATGGCGTCACCGCCTCGGGCGTGGTCGCCGGTCTCGCTCTCCAGGCGGCGGCTGGCGAGGACATCGACCGCGCCATCGATCGCCTCATCAAGCGGGGCATCCTCACGCCGGCATGAACATGCGGGCGGCTGCGAACCGCCGCTCCAATCGCGACGTGCAGGCTGCCACATCGGGTGATCGCGACCCGCGGTACCCTCGCGCCTTCATGTTGGCCTGCTGCCGTCGCGTACGCTGCGAGCGCCAGCGCCTATAGCGGCAAGGGATCGGCGGTGGACCCGCGTTCGCGGGCGGCGTCGACGCCCAGTGTGGGATGGCTGAGAGAAGGGGCGGTCCTGGACGATGCGAAATGCAGTGGTTGCCACGGGAAGGCGGTTCCCCTGCCCGCCGGGGCGGCTAGGTTGGCACCTATGCCCCTGGCCCTGGACATCGACCGTGAGGCGCTCATCGCCTTCTGCCGGCGCAACCGCGTCGCCAGGCTGGAGTTGTTCGGCTCGCGCGCCAAGGGCACCGCCCGGCCCGACAGCGATGTGGATCTGCTGGTGACCTTCGAGGACGGCTATACGCCCGGCTTGGAGTTCTTCGGCATGGGCGACGAGTTGGAGGGCATCCTGGGCCGGCGCGTGGATCTGCTGACCCGGCGGACCGTCGAGCACGACCGGAATCCCTACTTCAAGCAGAGCGTGCTATCGGTGACCGAGCCTCTCTATGCCGCATGAACCCGAGGACGTTGGCCGGCTGCGCGATATGATCGACTAGGCCCAGGAGGCCATCGCGCTTCTCGGCGGCATGACGGCCGAGCAGATGGTCGCTGATCGCCGCACCTTCCTGGCGGTTTCACGCTGCGTCGAGATCGTCGGGGAGGCGGGTTGGAAGCTCTCGGATGGCATCAAGCACGCCCACACGACCATCCCCTGGCCGCTGATCGCGGGCATGCGCCATCGCCTGGTCCACGACTACGGGCGGGTGGACAGCGGCATTGTCCACACCGTCATCACCAAGCACCTGCCGCCGCTCATTGGCCAACTCAAGGCCATCCAGGCCGAGATCCAGCCAGGCGCGTAGATGGTGGCGGTGGCCATGGGCACCCTGTATTGGCATCCCGCCAGCGTTGGGCTGCCAGTCGCAGCCAGACATGGGCGGCCGACACGTCGGGACTCTGGGATTAATCGCGTGCCCGATCACGGATGATGCAAGAAGCGGGTGTCCTTTGTTGACGGATCGACACCAGGTGTTCAGCGCCGGCAGCTGCGGTAGACCGCGTCCAACTGCTCAAGATGGCGGGCTGGCGTGTAGGTCGCCTCGTAGCTGCGTCGGCATGCCGCACGCATGGCCGGTGCCAGGTCCCACAGTTCGCGCGCAGCCGCAGCGGCGGAACGGTGGTCATCGGGAGGGAAGACCAGACCGGTCGAGCCGTGGGTGATGATCTCGGGCATGCCGCCCAGATCGGGCACCAGGCAGGGCGTGCCGGCAGCGAGGGCTTCGATCAGAACCAGACCGAAGGGTTCGTACCAGCGCGAATTCATCACCACGAAGCGCGCCTCTGCCATCGCTTTCTGCACGTCGGCGAAGGGCAACCGGCCCAATGCGGTGACGCGTGGATGACCGTTGACGAGGTGCTGCATGGGGCCGCTGCCGATTATCCGCAAGGGTGGACCATCCTCGGGCCACCAGTGCATCAGATCGTCAATGCCTTTCATGGCATCCAATCGTCCGACGAACAACGCGTAATCCCCTGCGCCATCACCGACCTGCCCGCTGTGGTCGAGAAAGTTCGGGACGACGTGCAGGCGATCGTCGGGGAGGCCCGCGCGCTGCATAAGCCCGCGCTGAAAGTGTGACAGGCAAATGAATGCGTCGATGCGGGTCTGCGGGATCTGTTGACGCCACAGCGTGTCCAGGGCGCGATTGTAGCAGACGTTCGCTAGGCGTTCATGGCTGTTTGCCATGCGTCGCAAGGTGAGGTGATCGGCTTCATGCCGCGGTCGGATCAGCATGCCTTGGCTGACCAGACGGGTATTCGTTCCGATCAGTCGATAATTGTGCAAGGTCTGAACAATCGGTAATCCGGCGTCATGCGCTGCCTGCGCGACATCATAGGTGAAAAGCGGCCAGGGATTGTGGAGATGGGCGATGGTGGTCCCGCTCGCCCGAGCTGCGGCCAGCCGTTCGGCGAAGGCCCGTCGACGTGGTGCGTGGCCCGGTAGGCGCCAGGCGGTGCGGCCTTTGGCCAGCCAACCAGCGCGTAGGAGGTCGTCGGATTCCTGGGTCCAGGTTTGATGTGGTCGTCCCGTATGCCGCAGTAGATCGGATAGTCGTTCGACGGCGATGTTTTCGCCAGAGGGATAATCGCTGCGGTAGCGGTTGTGGATGAGGATCATGTCGCGCCGGGTCGGTCGCGGAGCTTCCTGGCTGGAACTCCGCCCCAGATTTCGCGAGGCGGTACGGACTTAGTAACGACGGCGCCGGCGGCAACTACAGCATCGGCGCCGATGGTCACACCCTTGAGTATAACGGCATGCGATCCGATCCAGACACCGCGTTCGATGTGGATTGGGGAAGAAATGAAGCCGCGGGATCCCCATGGCAGGTTGGGATTTGCGGACAAATCATGATCGTGATCGATCAAGGTGCAGTTGTCCGCGATGATGACGTCATCGCCGATTTCGATGCGTTGCCTAGCGACAAGCATGCATTGGGCGTTGATGAAGACACGCCGACCCAAGACGATCACTCCGCCGACGGTGTGCAGGCTAGTGTTTCGTTCGATCCAGGCACCTCGTTTGATCTCAAACCCGCCTCCATCGCAGCGTAGGGTTGATCCAAAAGAGAAGAAATGCTTCCAGCCTTCGACCCGGTGCCAGCACTTCAGACGTAGTAGGACGGCCAAGGTGCGAGGTAGGCCTAGCCAAGGTTGCCAACGGGTAGGAAACATGCTCAGCGATTTCCGAAAAAGAGGCGACGTTTGAGCACTTCATAAAAGTGCCGGGAAAGGGCGGGTAAGAGTGCCTTGCCGTGCAGAAGTTGGGCGGCCAACGCTTCGCGGTGCGAGCGCATCGGATTTCTGCTGCTGAGTCCACCGACCCGCATGTCGACTAGGACATCGTCGATGAATCGGATGCGCACCTTGTCCCAGATTCGAAGGCAGAACTCGTAATCACCGGCGACGTGAAAGCAGTTGTGGAAGGTTCCGAACCGTTCGTAAATGCTGCGACGGACAAACATTGCGGGGTGGGCGACGCGGAACTTGCGTAGTAAGTCCCGTTTAGTGCGGACGTCGCGGCCGACGACGCCGATTGCTCGTCCGGTTGCATCTACCAGCCGAACCTTGCCGTGGACGATGTCCATGTCGCCGAATCGGGCGAGAACGTCACCGAGCACTCGCTGATGGGTGTAGACATCATCAGCGCCGAGAATGTGGACGATGTCGCCGCGTGCCATACGGGCGCCTTTGCTGAAGGCATCGTAGACCCCTAGATCCGGTTCACTGATACAGGTGACGTTGGGAGTTCGTTTGGCCAGGTCGGCGGTGCCATCAGATGACTGCGCGTCGATTACCAAATGCTCGATCGGACGATAGGTCTGGCTGTGCACCGCGGCCAGGGTCATTGGAAGAGACTCGGCAGCGTTTAGGGTGCACGTGACAACGGATATCGTGTCACGGCGCATGTGTCTTTTCTCGTTTCATGCGCTCCTGATGCAAGACAAGCGACAATCCGATGAGGAACCACAGGATAAAACCAAAGGAAACGCGATGTAGTACGGGATTGAACGAAGCTTGTAGTAGTCCACATATTGCGGCTACTGAAGAAAATAGGAATAAATCGTCTTGGGGTCGACGGGCGTTCAGTGCTGAGATGGCGGAGCGTCCGAGTCTCCAGCCCAAAACGATAACTGCAGAGAAGAAAAGGATCCCGCCGTGAGCCAGAATGTCAAGAAAATCGCTGTGACTTGGCAAATTGGGACTATGTCCGTAGATGGATGCATACGGATAGACGAGGGTCGGATTTTTGGAAAATAGGTCACCGTATATTGGGCTTGAGAGAAATTGCTCCCACAATTGCCCGTAGAAGTATCTTCGGAATTCAGTGTTGCCGGTCGAGAACATACCTTCCTGTGATCGTAGAAACTCGTTCCCGATCCAGAAACAGGCTCCAAATGCCAAAGATACGAACAGCATCGTTAGTAACTGGACGGGGCGGGCTGTCGATGTTCCGCTCAGTCTCCATGCAACCGCGGACAATAAGACGATGCCGGCGATGATGAATGTCGTATTCTTCATGCCGAAGATGGCGTAGATGGCGACCAGGATAATACCTGCAATCGGGAGATGCGCGGAATGTGCCCGGCAGATCCAGGGCAGGAATGCTGGTACGAGGCAGAAGACGTATTCGTGGACTTCTGTCGTGCGACTTACGAAACAGTAGAGTGTCCATGCCGCACCGGCTAGCGCCACCCCCGTCCATATTCTAGTGAGGATCCGCCCGGATTCAGGATCAGCGATTGCCCGAAAACCAACCATAGATCCAACGACACATCCCAGCATGCCAATTGCATGCGCAAGATAGGAGGGTTGATCTGGCGATTGGAGGCGCGATTGAAGGACGCCAAAAATGTATCCTGTCCATATGATGAATATGGGCCAGGATTTTCGAGTGGGGAGCACGGAGAATGCCAGAATTCGGTTGAGCAGATCTGATTGTAGTAGCAGCGGCACGCTGAGTGCTAGTGCTGCTGCAACTGCGTAATATCCAAGCCCGGTTGGAACCTGCATTCGGGCCAGACCGGTTGCGCCAGCAATAACACAAAGCAACAGACCTACTGCGCAGAGGATGATATCGATGCTGATGGAGTTTTTCACTCCTGTGTTGGGGTGCGTGTTCAATGACATTTAGTGATGCGGTGTAGTTCCGCCGCGCGATGCAGGGATGTGTCTATGGAGGATTCTGTTTCGCTATAGGTCGCAGCCAATGCTCGCAGGGTTTGATCGTCAAATGTCCACCATTGCGCTGTTTCCAGTATTTGCTGAGTGTTGGTTCCCTTGAAGCGATTTCCCAATGGACGGGCAGGTACACCGGCCACGATCGTGAATGGCGCTACGTCCCTGGTGACGACGGCTCCAGCGCCGACAACCGCGCCATCTCCGATGCTGACGCCGTCGAGGATGGTGACGCGAAATCCGATCCACACGTCGTGGCCGATGCGGGTGGTTGCCACCTCGTTGGAAAGTCGTGATCCGGGTGGCGCGAACGACCCGGGTATGTCGGCATCGTAGAATGCCCTGTGTGTTGAGAATGCGGTCAGAGGATGGCGCCCTAGGCCGCCTACCTGGGCTTGTGGTCCGATGGAGACGAAGGAACCGATTTCGCAGCGTTCTACCCGGGCTTCGTCTGCCACGTAGAGGTAGCGACCTGCCGTGGATCTAGCGATCACTGAGCGACGGGACAACTGGGCGTGGGGGCCGATCCGGCTGTTGATTACCAGGCTGGACCAATGTGCATGCATTCCGTCTTGCCATCGGCGGCGGAACCGTTCCCAGCACACCCAACGCAGCCTATTCATTCTCTCTCCGCATTCGTTTTGTGGCGCTATGAAGGAACAGTGGGCATCTGCCAGCCATCCACGACAGACCGCTCGCGTTTGCCGAGTACAGATAGAGGCTTCCGGTGTCAAGAAGGTGGAGATCTAGAAGCAGTTGTGCATCGGATCTGCTGACGGCGGCCGGCAGTCGCAGGCGTGGTGACCAGTGCGTGCGTAAAGCCTGTTCGTGCAGCAGGTCGCAGAGCGGGCTCCAGTTGCCATCTGAGTGCTCCCAGTCGCAGACGCCGATTTGGTGGCCAGACCGCACGGTGTTGGCGCCGATCAAGTCACGATGTGCGCGACCCCAGGGGATACTGCCGAGGCGAGGGTGCTCCAGTAATCGTTCGCCGAGTTCGATCAGAGGCCGCAGTGCTGCATCCCATCCTGGCTGCAATGCCAGGCACTGCAGGGTGCAGAGTCGCATTCGGATCGCCTCTTGGCGTGACGGCAGCGATACGTCAGCGGCGAGCAACTCGAGCCACGCAGTGCCGAGCGTCGAGGGGTTGAGTCGACCGTAGCGTCCGGTTATGGCGCTCTGGAACGAGGCCCTTCCGGGGACCAGGCCAAGGAGTCGCGGTGTGATGACTATGGACGAGGTGCGTTGCGCCAGCGCCAGCAGGGTTTCGGCTTCACGCTGGATCGAGGCCCAGGCATGCACCGCCAGAGGGATTTTCCCGACCAGCAGCGGTCGTGCGTTCAGCCCGTGCGGCATGCAGATGATCTTCCGGTAGGGGCTGTTTGCTCCGATAATCACGACCCAGCCCTCGATCGGTCCCTCGGCCCACGCCCGCGTCATATCGATGGCTATCTGGACAGACGCGGGTATTGGGAGGCGCTGGTGCCTATCCCAGAACCGACGCAACCCACGATACGCGGCGTGGATCGGACCGACGCGGCTAGCGGTATTCCCGCCATACCAGAGGCGTGGCTCCCCATTCCAGGAGATGCAGTGCATCACGCCCGGGTCGTTCATGAACGTAGGTCCAGGGCATCCAGGACGTCGGCCATGACCTGTCCAACCTCGCGATCGACGGCGATGTGGCGGATGTGTGGTCCAGAAAGCCGTCGGTAACCAAACACCAAGTCTCGCAGATCGCTCAGGGGAACTTCCGGCTTGCGCGTGTAGAGCACCTCCGCTTCGGCAGTCAGCACGATCCAAAGGTCTGGTCCTGGCTGTGTCGCCGCCCAGCATCGTCGCAGTGCCAATGGTGAACGGTTGCGGTAGCGACGTGGATCCACGACGGCGTCGAGGGCCCCGCGGTCGATCAGCACCCAGGTGCCTCGCTGTAGGGCGAACGGGATGCGGCGAAGCCAGGCTGCCCATGCTGTCGTCCACCACCACCCCAGCTGGAGAAAGCTGCCAAGATGCCCACGCGGGTCTGCGCCATGCGGATCAGGGTGACTGATGGTGGATTCGCCTGCCACGGGCCCCGCCCAGCGGACGCGCCAGTGATATCGTTCGACGTTCACCCCCCGTCGCTGAAGTTCCGCTGCAACAGAGCGGATGATCGTGGTCTTGCCACTCCCATCCGGACCGAGGAAGCCGATGTACCGGCCGCATGTCCTGGTTAGGGGCATGGACGTCCCAGGATGCGATGTAGGTGGCTGACGACTGTAGCCGCCTTAGTTTCCCAGCGGTGCTCTCCACGACACAGGTCGTGGGCTGCCTTGCCAATGCGATCGGCGAAGTCCACATCGGCGTGGTATGCCGCGGCTGCCATCGCCCACCGTTGCGCGGTGGAGTGCCATTCACCGGGGGTAATCCGCACGCCAGTGGATCCAGGCATGATCGCAGGGACTCCCTGGTGGTCGAATCCGATGCATGGTGCCCCTGTTGCCATTGCCTCCAGCAGGACGTTGCCGGATGTATCGCGATAGCTGGTGAACCAGAATTGTCCGCACCTACGATAGTGCTGTGTCAGGTCATGTTGCGGCAAGCGCCGGATGCGTAGGATGCCGGAGGTGTCCAAGCCCTTTCGTTTGGCCCATGTGGAGAGTTCGGCCCACCGCGTATCGCCGATGCCGATCATCGTCAAGGTCATGGTGGTTTCCTGACGTCGCAGAGCTGCGAATGCCGTGATGGCGAATTCGGGATTCTTTAGGTGCGCATCGCTGCCTACCCAGAGGATGCTCGACCGGTCACGCTGGGCAGGATTACTCTGATCGGCAGCCGTGATCCCCGCCTCGAGCATTTGGAGACAACGATCTGATGGTAGTCCCAGCCCATCAAGCCAGAGCATGCTGTCCCTGTTGGCGCCCAACACCAAAGCCGCCGCCTTTGCTGCTTGGCGTGGTCGTAGGGCGAATTTTGCCGTAAGCCTGTTTAGTCGCGACCGGATGCCTTCGATAGTTCTGCGTCGCCATCCTTGCGGAGCAACCAAGAGTG
Organism: Planctomycetota bacterium; assembly: GCA_017302815.1. Lineage (GTDB taxonomy): Bacteria > Planctomycetota > UBA11346 > UBA11346 > UBA11346 > UBA11346. The sequence goes on along the minus strand of JAFLCQ010000020.1, from coordinate 9,945 downwards.
AGGAAGCGTTCTGCAATCCGCCGATTGGTCCCCAGATGAACGGGATTGGTAGCTTCCAGAGCCATCCCGGCTCGCGGAATCCATTCATAGTTAGGTGCATGGCGGCGTCAAAGGGGCTGGTGGCGTGCAGATCTTCAGCCACTGAGAGCAATTCGCGTTGCCAGTGTCGGTAGTACCATCTTGCGCCCAGCTGTCGCTTCAGGCGCAGATACGCCTCAGATCTGTCGAACCAGACCCAGGTGACGCCTACGCTGCCATGGTCTGCCTCCCAGGCCTCGATGATTGGTCGATTGTTGGCCCGAGTTATGACCGTGAGATCGACTAGGTTCGACAAGCTGCGAGTCCAATTCCATCCGACGCCGGGTTCGCTGCCACGGCCCGGTTCGCAGGCGTAGGCCGACAGCAGGATCCTTGGTCGCGGGTTCATGCTCCGTCCTTGTGTGACAACACCGCACGATCGGAGGTGAGGTTGCGGAGATCCTCCGATGTCAGCCGCTCCCATGTCTGCCGATCGACGCGGTTGTCGATATCCACCCGGTCGCTCCAACTGTCGGAATTCGCAACAATTACGAGATGGTTATTGGCTTTCCAATAGCGGCGACGCAGGATGGCGGCAAACGCGGCTGTCGGTCCAGGCGGTGGCATCTGGACGCTGACGGCCCCGTAGGAGTGGGGGCCGGAACCGTAGTGGGAGCAGAGATCCCGGGCTGCGTTGGGGTCAGGCACAAGGATCGCCGTGCCTGGCGGCCTGACGAGATAACAGTGAATCTCCCACGACCAGTGCATGATAAATCCAACGATGGCTGCGCGTGGAGCGCTGGAGAGATGACGACGGCGTACGGATCGGCGAAGTCGCCTGGTCAGGATACGGTCAACTGCGGCATCTGACCGTCCATCAATCCGCTCTTGCAGTACCCGCGACTGTCCTCCGAGGTATGCATCTGCGATACGTTGGAACTCACCTTCATTCTGACGGGCTAGGCATGCGATCGCATCTCGGTATCGTTCTTTGAAGAATCCGCCCCACAGCAGACTGGTAGCCGCCAGAGACCAAGCTTCGTGAGCCGGATGTGGAATCCTGAACAGCCCGTTCCAATGTGCGTCGCGAGCGAATTCTGCTTCATCAAGAAAGGGATGACCATGCCAGCGGAGGGCGTAGGGGTAGAGGTCGATGTGCAGCAGACGTGTGGGGTCGTCCGGATGAACAACCCAGTGTGCGCTGAAGCTGAAACGACGGTGGAGATGTGCCAGAACGAAACCGTGGTCCGCCGATGACCGCCTGAAGACCGCCATTGCCAGCCCATGGGTTTGCGGTTGCACCCAGATGTCCACATCGTTGCCGATCTCGGCAGGGAACCTGGCGTGGTTGCGCAGAATGACAGGGTGGCATCCGGCAGCATCGAGACCGACGAGCAAGTCGAGCATGAACCGCTGCTCGCGGGGGGTCGTCAGCATCTCAGGCACCGATCCGGCGGCCTTGCTGAGCCATCAGCCGAGGCAGGGCGTATCCAGGCTGCAGCAGCAGTGAGCGGGACAGTGCCCATCCGGCCTTCAGATATTTGCGCTCCGCAACAGCAAAGCCTGCAGTGCGGTAGAGTTCCTTGGATAGCAGCTTGCGCCAGCGATTAAGTCGATGATGCCAAGGTATGTTGTGCCAGGCTTCGAGGAATTCTTCCCGAGTAGGTTCGGTCGTTTGTGTCCGTCGAGCCCGCAGGCATGCGCGCATGAATTCGAACTGCATGCGCGTCTTCATAAAGTTTGAGGTCACCGCCGAACCCCCGTGAATGCGGTACATCACTAACTCTTCCGGCAACGTACGGACCTGCCAACCCTGTTCGGCTACACGATTCCACATGTCTAGGTCATCGGCGGGCCAGAATTGCTTGCGGAAGCGCAGACCGGTCTCCCGCAGCATGCGGACCGACATCATGGCGGCAGGGCAAAACAGGCCGAACGGTTCGTTGCCAGCTAGATATCGTGACTGATCGTCTGCCGAGAGAATATCGGTCTTTCCGACTCCGATGCTGCGGCCGTCTGCTGCCATGTAGCGCAGATATGATGCGGTACAGCCCCAGTTTTCGAGGTCCTGGACGTGGTGTACCTGCCGTTCAACGCGTGTGGGCAGGCTGATGTCGTCGGCATCCTGGAGCAGGATCGCGTCAAATCGATCGCTGGTGATGATGTCGTCGATGGCTTGATTGAGTGAATCCGGTTTGCCAATATTTTGGCTGCGATCGATTAGTTCAATGCGGCCGGTGGCGGCGAACTCGCGGATGGTTTCGATGCTGCCATCGGTCGATCCGTCATTGATGACTATGATGTGGGTTGGCGCAGTTTGGGTCAGGAGCGATTCGACTGCTGGACGGAGGAATCGTCCGGCATTATAGGCGGGGACTATAGCGACAAGGCGCATAATGTTCAGCGGTTGATGATTCGATTGGCGCCGACGACGACGGTGCCGGCGGGAACATCCCTGGTGACGACCGTGTTGGCGCCGACAATTGCGCCATCTCCAATCTTGAGTCCGCCGATGATCTTCGCGCCGGCGCCGAGATAGACGGAATTCCCGATTGTGGCAGCCACACCTGGCTTGAAATGGTCGGAGCCTATTGTTACTTGCTGCATGATAGTGCAATTTTCGCCTATGGTTGCCCCGCCATTCACGAAAATTCCATAGGGGTGGGGAAGGGCAGTTGTCTGACTGAGGCGAATGCCGATGTCGCTCCCCAAAATGATCCAGATGCAGCGGCGCAAGAATCGGATCGGCCAAAAGCGAGAGCCGTTCTGCCTACTGTTCCACACTGCGATGCGGCTGAGGAATGCCTTCCGGCTGCGTATCTGTGTGGCGACGGCAATCTGTACGTTTTCAGGCATGGAGGCACCTTGTTTCCTTGGTCAGCGCCCTGGAAAGCACGCTTTTTGATATCACGACGTTAGTTAAGAATCCTGCGACGACTCCATACAATCCAGCGTGAGCAACAAGTGCAGGACCAATTGAAATGGTAAAGGCTGCGGCAATGGCATTGGACAGGGTTCCCGATTGCGGGCGCTTCATCGCTTGTAGTACCATCGCGTCGATGCGTGACCATAGTCCGATGCCCCAGACCAGCGCAAGGGTCTGTAGAAGCCAGGCATAGTCGGCATAGTCTGACGGAGCGATGTGGCGAATCAGCGGCTCAGCGCAGAGACAGCATAGGGCAAGTGTCGAGCTAATCCCTATGAGGAAGCCTAATTCCAGCCGGCGTTTCCAATGGGAAAGAGCAGCCCAGCCACCAGTGACGAATGCCTTTCTCGCCCGAGGCGTCCACCAAGCTTCAATTCCTGAGGCGAAAACATTGGTGATGCCGACTATGCTTCGCATAAGCGTCAACGCTGCCACCTCACGTAAGCCGAGCATGCCGGCGATCAGGAATGGATATGCTTGGTTCCCAGCGTACTGAGCCAAGGTGGAGACGAGGACCCATTTGCCAAAGGTCCAGTGTGCGTGAGCCGGAGATGGAGATAATTTGTCCGATGAATCTCGTGACTGCCTGAGCAGCATCCGTCCGACAATCCAACCCATCGCGGCCGGAGCTGCTGCCGCCGACATAATGATCTCGCACGACAACATTGTGGGGTTGATCCAGAACCAGGCAGCGGCGATGACAAGCGGTAGAGTGCAGGCACAGCTGATCAGCAAGGCGCGGGGGCCATCATGCCGAGCATAGGCAACACGCCGTTCGTGCTCAGCCGCTTGCCTGAGGACGGCGGCAAGCACGGTTGCCGCGATCAGCCCGCCCCAGGCCGGCAGTAGCCAGGCGGCCAGGATTGCCGGGATGGCCACCAGGAAGATCCATACATGGAATCGCTCCAAGGTTCGGAGATAGGCATTGGCCGGTCCTGGTGCATATTCTGCGTAGAGCACGGCCAGCGGTTGCAGGATCAGTGACTGATGGATGCCGCTGCAGAACAGCAGTGTCGTCCAGGCGAGACCGAAGACCCCAAAGTCCGACATGACCAGGCATTTTGCTGCTGTAATGGTAAACAGAAAGCTACTGCCTGAGATAAGTGCCTGGTCGATCAAGGCGAGGCCGACTCCCGGCACCCGACCAAGCCAGGCACAACCTCGAGGTAGCGGGTCGGCAGAGGACATTGTCTTCAAATCCAAAGCCGGTGCCGGCTACCCATCATGTCATTGTCCGATTCGGTCGCCGAAGTAGCCGATCGTCCGTCTCAGGCCCTCTTCTAGCGCAATCGCTGGCGCCCATGCCAGATGCATCTTGGCCTTGCTGATATCCGGCTGCCTCTGCCTGGGATCATCCTGCGGCAGCGGCTTGCGCACCAGTTTCGAAGCGCTGCCGGTCAGGCGCAGTACCAGCTCGGCCAGCTGCAGCATGGTGAATTCGACCGGATTGCCGAGGTTGATCGGGCCGGTGCAGCCGGCGGGGCTGTCCATCATGCGCAGCAGACCGTCGACCAGATCGTCGACGTAGCAGAAGCTGCGGGTCTGGCTGCCGTCGCCGTAGATGGTGAGATCCTCGCCGCGCAGGGCTTGCATGATGAAGTTCGACACCACGCGCCCATCGTTGGGGTGCATGCGCGGGCCATAGGTGTTGAAGATGCGTACGACCTTGATGTCCACCTTGTGCTGGCGGTGGTAGTCGAAGAACAGGGTTTCGGCGCAGCGCTTGCCCTCGTCGTAGCAGGCGCGCGGACCGATCGGGTTGACGTTGCCCCAGTACTCCTCGGTCTGCGGATGCACGCTGGGATCGCCGTACACTTCGCTGGTCGAGGCCTGCAGGATGCGCGCCCGGGTGCGCTTGGCCAAGCCCAGCATGTTGATGGCGCCGTGGACGCTGGTCTTCACGGTCTGGGCGGGATTGAACTGGTAGTGCACCGGGCTGGCCGGGCAGGCGAGGTTGAAGATGCGGTCGACCTCGACCCGCAGCGGCTCGGTGACGTCATGGCGCAGCACCTCGAAGTGCGGATCGCCCAGGAGATGGCCGATGTTGTCACGCGTGCCGGTGAAGAAGTTGTCGACGCACAGCACGTCATTGCCGGCGGCGAGCAGGCGTTCACACAGGTGACTACCTATGAAACCGGCTCCGCCGGTAACGAGGATGCGCGGACGGATGGCGTAGGTCATGGGGTTTCGATCGCGCAGGTGATGGCTTCAGCGGCAGCCAGGTGTAGCGCCGACTTCAGTCGGCACGGGCGGTGGACTTCAGTCCACCGGGGGGCATGGCGGCCATGGTGCATGGCCCCGAGGCCGACTGAAGTCGGCCTGCCGTGCCGACTGAAGTCGGCGCTACCGTGCCGACCGGAGTCGGCGCCACGGGTCGCGGCAGTGTTGATGGGTGGGCGCGACGACGAATAGGCGGCGTAAATCATGCAGGTATCTGGTGTTGGACTTCAACGATGAGGTTGGCGGGTATATGGGCCGGCGGGCGGCGTGCCAGTGCTGATCCAGGATCAGCTGCCGTCGGTGCGGCGATGCCGCAGCAGCTGCCAGGCCGCGAGGACGGCGAAGCGGGGGTTGTGCCAGGCATAGCGCCAGAACAGGCGGCGCGGCTCGCGCCACAGCCGGTACAGCCACTCCAGCGCCAGCCGCTGCATCCATGGCGGCGCCTGGCGGACGGTGCCGGCATGGAAGTCGAAGGCGGCGCCGACCGCGAGGATGACGCAGGGCAGGCGCGGGCTGTGGGCGGCGGCCCACAGCTCCTGCTTCGGGCAGCCGAGGCCGACCAGCAGGATGCGTGCGCCGCTGGCGGCGATGGCGGCGACGGTGGTGGCGTCCTCGGCCGGGGTGGCGGGGCGGAAGGGGGGCGATTCGGCGTAGACGATGCGCAGGCCGGGGAAGCGCTCGGGATAGACCCGCTGCAGGATCTCCAGGGTCTCCGGCCGGCCGCCGTAGAGGGCGATGGGGATGTCCTGGGCGGCGGCGGCGGCCAGCACCGCCAGGGTCAGGTCCGGTCCGTAGACCCGCGGCTGGCCGGCAACGCCCAGGCGGCGCAGCATGTGCACCAGCGGCATGCCGTCCGGGGTGACCAGGCGGGCGCCTGCGACGGCTGCGGCCAGGTCGGGCCGGCGGCGGCTCTCCATCACCATGTGCACGTTGGCGGCGCAGACGTGGCCGCCGGCGCCGGCTGCGGCCCAGGCCAGGATGCGCCGGGTGGCGTCGTCGTAGGTGGTGGCGTCCACCCGCATGCCGAGGACGTGGCGGCACGGTGGCTGGTCGTTTGCGGCTGTCACGGCGCTCATCCTGCCTTGGATCCGGCGATTCGATGCACAGGAGGACCAGAGAACCAGAGATGCGAAGGAGTTGGAGGAACGACCTCGCGCACGCTGCGCGTGCAGGGCCGTTGCCTTATCTCCGTGAGCCTCTGCGTCTCTGCGCCTCGTATGAACCTGGACCCGGCGATTCGATGCACAGGAGACGCAGAGACACAGAGCTGCGAAGGAGGTGGAGGAACGACCTCGTGCACGCTGCGCGTGCGGGGCTGTTGCCTCATCTCCGTGAGCCTCTGCGTCTCTGCGTCTCCTGTGAAGGGCCGCGTCGCATCAGGGTGATCCCGGCTCATGGCCTCCAGCGCGCTCATGGCTGCCGGTTGTAGAAGCCCTTGATCAGGGTCAGGGCGATGATGCGCAGATCCAGCCACAGGCTCCAGGTGCGGATGTATTCGAGGTCGAAGTCCACCCGCCGCCGCATGTCCGCGATGGTGCGGGTCTCGCCGCGGGCGCCGCTGATCTGGGCCAGGCCGGTGATGCCGGGCTTCATGAAGTGCCGCCGCATCAGTTCGCCGAGGTCCTGGCTGAAGCGCTCGTTGAGCCGGACCGGATGCGGGCGCGGTCCGACGATCGACATGTCGCCGCGGACGACATTGATCAGCTGCGGCAGCTCGTCGAGCGAGGTCTGGCGCAGCAGGCGGCCGAGGGCGAAGATGCGCGGGTCGTTGGCCGTCGCCTGGCGGAAGTCCTCGGGATGGCGATCGCCGGCGGCGGGCGGTGGGGAGGTCGGCTCGGCCACGGCCGCGGGCAGGGGGGTGGGCGTCGGCCGCACCACCCGCGATGCCGGGGGCGTGGCCGCCGTGGGCTGCGCCGATCCGCCGGCGTGGTGCATGCTGCGGAACTTGAGCATGCGGAAGACGCGGCCGTTGGCGCCGTGGCGCTCCTGGGCGAAGAAGACCGGGCCGGGGCTGCAGCACTTGATGGCGGCGGCGACCAGCAGCATCACCGGGGTGGCGATGGCCAGGAACAGCACGCCGAGGATGCGGTCCTCCAGCCACTTCAGCAGGCGCGACGATTCCGACAGGGACGGGGCGGTCAGCGACAGCAGCGGCCGGCCGGCGATGTCGCGGGCGCCGAGGCAGAAGACCGGCAGGTCGTCGAAGCTGGGCGCGAAGTCGACCGGGATGGCGGAGGGCAGCAGCTGTTCGAGGGTGGTCGACAGCATGCTGCGGTCGCCCAGGCCGCTGCACACGATCACGCGGTCGGCCTGCACCTGCTCGACGAGTTCGACCAGGCGGTCGAGACCCGCGGTGGGCAGCTCGTGGGTCGGCGGGGCGGCATCGTCGCCGACCAGGCCGACGACGCGCAGGCCGAGATAGGTGTGCTCGTCGAGGTGGCGCGCGAAGGCCAGGCTGGTGGCCAGCCCGCCGACCAGGACGACGCGTTCGGCGCCGCGTCCGGCGGCGAGGTCGCGGGCGTGCACCCGGATGACCAGCCCGCGCAGCAGCAGGATCGCCAGGGGCGCGGCGGCCGCCCACAGCAGCATGGTGCCGCGGCTGATCTGTTCGCCCACCTTGCCGAGGTAGGCGGCCAGCACCATCGTCCCGACCACGCCGCTGGTGCCGAGCAGGACCGGGCCGATGGCGGTGTGGAAGCGCCCGATCGCCGGCAGGCCGTAGGCGTGGGCCAGATGCAGGGCGATGGCGGACAGCGGCAGGCTGGCCGCCGCCATCGCCAGGTAGGCGGGCTGGTTGCCGTGCGCCGGCGGGTAGGCGATGGCGATGCCGGCCAGGGTGGCGGCCATCAGCCAGGGCTCGCAGAAGCGCAGCAGCAGCTGGCGCCGCGCCATCGGGCCGGTTGCGATCGCGTGGCCGCGCATGGCTGAGGCGCTAGAAGCGCGATTCCTGGACGTAGATGGTGTCGCCCGGGCGCAATGCCGGGTCCTGGACCTTGCCGGCGAGGATGGCGCGCACGTCGACGGTGGTGACGCGGCCTTCGCGCATCAGCTGCACCGCGTCCTGGTTGGCGAACTTCTCGAAGCCGCCGGCCAGGCTGATGGCGCGCGAGATGGTCAGCTGCTCCTGGCTGGGCAGGTTGAGGGCCCCCGGCTTGGTGATCTTGCCGATGACGTAGACGCGGTCGAGGCGCGGCACGATGATGACGTCGCCGGGTTCGAGGGCGATGTCCTGCGCGAGATCGTCGGTGGTGTCGTTGGCCGGCAGGGGCAGGGCGACCTTGCCGCCGCCGTCGGGGCGGTCGCGCAGCACGCGCGAGCCGCTGCGGTTGGCGTCCTCCAGGAAGCCGCCGGCCTGGGCCACCGCCTGCATCGCGGTGGTGGTCTCCTGCGGATTCAGCGGGATGCCGCTGGGCTGGCGCACGCTGCCGAGGACGAAGACCTGGCGCGGGCCGAACTCGACCACCGTGGCGGTGACCACCGCCTGGCGCAGGTAGCGCTCTTCCAGGCGGGTGCGGATCTCGCTGGTCAGGGCGGACAGCGGGCGCCGGCTGAGGCTGCCGATATCGCCGATCAGCGGGAAGTTCACCGCCCCGCTGGCCGGGACGCGCAGCTGGGTGCCGAGATCGGGGTTGTCGAAGACATCGATGCGCACCAGATCGCCGGGGGCGAGGCGGTAGTCGCGGTTGGTCTGGGCGGGGGTGTCAGCGCCGGCGAGAAGCAGGGTCAGGCACAGCAGGGCGAGGACGCGCATCGCTGCGGAGGATGGGCGGACGGAGCTGCCGGCAATGGCGGACATGGGGGGCCGATGGACTGATGAGGGGAACTAGGGACGAAAACGCCCTGCGGGAGGTCCGCAGGGCGTCAGGGGAGCGTCCGTGGGGACGTCGAGGCGTCGGTTAATTGGCGATGGAGTAGGGGCCGATCTTGATGGCCTTGGCGACATTCCATGCAGCGTTGTCGAGCCCATTGCCAACATTCGCAAAAAAGTCACCGAGCGGGCCGGGAAGGGCTACGCCGAGTGTATTGTAGTTCAGGCCGGTGAAGGCCAGGCCACCGTACACCCACGTGCCATTGTATTGGAAGCCTGCGCGAGCGGAATTCACCGCGTCGGCAAATCCCTGAACAAAGATCTGCACCGGCGGGGTCGCCTGCTGGTTGGCCTGGGCGATGCCCTGGACGACCGGGACCATCACCTGGCTGGGGGTCTTGGCCGGCGCCGGGGTGCCCGCCACAGGCACGCGGTAGGCGGTGCCCTGCATGGTGAAGTGCACCGCGCCATCCTTGCGGGTCACGCGGACCGTCTCACCGCCGATGCGGGTGGTGATCGAGGCGCCCTCCGACACGGCGGCAGCGACCTTCGAGATCGCGAGCATCTGCTCGGTGGTGGGGCCGCCGGCGAACAGCGACGAGCCGAGGGCGATCAAGCCGAGGATGGGAACGAGGCGCATGCGAGGACTCTCCAGGGGCAGTACTTACCCCCACGGTAAGTGCACCCGTCATGCATGCAAGAGTCTTATCGGAAGGCTGCTGCGCCACGGACTGGGGATGGGGGTTTTGCGGGGATTGGCGCTGAAGGTCCGGGGTCCGGGGTCCGGGGTCCGGGGTCCGGGGTTCGAGGTCCAACGCCAGATGCCAGATGCGCAAACTGCCAGGATGAGCTGGATGTAAACCCACCGCAGGATGCCTGAGATCCACCCTCAGCGCACATCGACCCCGGACCCCGGACCCCGGCCCCCGGACCCCGTACCTGGCCCCATCGACCCCGGACCCCGTACCTGGCC
>JAFLCQ010000002.1 GCA_017302815.1 Planctomycetota bacterium | reverse complement strand
CTGCCAAATGAATTACGACTGGATCATAGGATTGAAATCAGAACTATTTACCACATTGATCATCGTGGTACCCCGCCGGCGCGAACGGTGCGCAGCCTCTTCGACCTGCGCGGTTCCGTGCAGGTCACCTGCGGCGCCGGGGCGCCCGCGAGCGTGCATGTCGGCCTGCGGCCGCGCAGCGAGGGGGCGGTCGCGGTCGCCGGCCTTGCCGGGGCCACGATCAAGGTCGAGGAGGTGGAGGAACGCCGGGTCGTCCTCGTCATCTCCTCCGACCTCGCCGGTCGCCTGGCCGAGATCGCGTTCGCCGACGCCGGCGGCGCGCCGGTATTCGCCAAGCCGCCCCAGAGCCGCGTGGTCGACGGCGGCGCGACCCGGTTGCAGTTCGAGATGGAGGCGGGTGAGCCGGTCTCCGCCGCGGCGGCCTGGTATCCCGAGCTGGCGGTGGAGACGGTGGCGATAGCGATCCCGCGCCTCGACATCCCCGGTGGCATCCCCGGCATCGGCGACGCCACGGCACCGCCGACCCCAGCACCCGCCTACAAACCGCCGCAGCTGCGCCAGCCTCTGCACGCTGCCATCGCCGCCGGCGACGCGGCCGCGGTCAGGCGCGTCCTCGCCGCCGATCGCGATGCCCTTGAGCGACCCGACGGCGATGGTCGCCGTCCGCTGCATCGTGCCGTGGTCATGGGGCGCAATGACATCGCCGAGATCCTCCTGGCTGCGGGAGCCGATGCGTCCGCGCGCACCCGCGAAGGGGCATTCGACGCCCTGGCCCTGGCCGCGGCCGGCGGCGATGCCGCCTCCATCGCGCAGCTGCTTGCGCATCGGGCCGATCCGGCGGCGGTGATCCCGGGCAACGGCTGGAGCGCCCTGCACCAGGCGGTGAACACCGGTTCCGCGTTGGCGGTTCAGGTGCTGCTGGCGCAGGGGGCCGACCCCTGGCTCCAGGGCAAGGACGGGCGCAGCCCGCTCGACCTGGCGCGCGATCTCGGCCGCTGGACCCTGCTGCGGCAGATGCTCGGCAACCCGCCCTGATCAGCGGCGTCCTCACCCACCCCGAGCGGTGCGCAGGACGCACACACTGCGATCGTTCGCACCACGGTCCTGTCCTCTTGCCAAGCGCTGGACCCACGGCATGCTCCGCCCCGCTTTCAGATGGGTAATGTACTGGCCCGTAAGGGCATCCCCCCGAGGGGGAGGTTTGGAAGCTCTTTGATGATGGGCGGTTAGCTCAGTGGCTAGAGCATTCGCTTCACACGCGAGGGGTCACAGGAGTCTAGAATACGTATGGTATCTGGGGAATGGCCCAGATCCTTCCCTGCGTGACGTCCGCCGCCCGCTTTCCCCGTCCGACCTGCGTCGGCTACTGCCGGGTGTCGACCACCGAGCAGGCTGCGCACGGCTGGTCCATCGAACAGCAGGAAGACAGCATTCGCGCCTGGGCCGCAGCCCAGGGTCTGGACCTCGTGGCGGTGTTCCGTGACGCCGGACGTTCGGGGCGGACCATGCAACGGCGCAGCGGGTTGCTGGCCATGCTGGAGCTCGTCCATCAGCGCGGCATCGGGGTCGTGGTCGCGAAGGCCCAGGATCGCCTCGCCCGGGCCGTGGACCACGATTTGGGACTCCGCCACTGGCTGCATCGCCACGGCACCGATCTGCTGTTCCTGGACGGCGACATCCACCTCCGGGCCGCCGATGCGGGGGGTGGTGGGAACCTGGGTGCGGACCTGATCGCCTCGCTGACCGCCGTCCTGGCCGAGGAGGAGGTCGCTACGCTGCGGCGACGGATCATCCCGAACCTGGCCCAGGCCGCGCGCAATGGGCATCGCGGCGGCTGGCTCCCCCTGGGCTACCGGCGGCTGCCAGATGGCAGCGTGGTGGTGGAGCCCCACGATGCCGGACTCGTGCAGCAGGCGGTTGAGGCGGTGCTGGCTGGCACGGGGCTGTCGCAGCTGAGCCGGACCTGGGTGGCCAGCGGTTTTCGTGACCACCAGGGGGCGATCATTACCTTCGATCGGCTGCGCGGCGCGCTGACCAATGCCTATCTGCTGGGCGAGCTCCGCTACCACCTGCCGCCGGAGGGGGTCGGAGCCGACGGCGTGGGCGACGTCCGCATACCAGCCCACCACCCCAACCTGCTGGATCCGGTGACCTTCGGACGGGTCCAGCTGGCGTTGCGCCAGCGTGGGCGATCGCGCGAGCCGGCCGACACGCTGGCGGCCCGCCGGGAGCGCCGTCGGATCCAACGCCGGAGCAACCGACTGCCGGCTTCAGGTGACCTGTTGCAGGCTCTCCGTCCGCCGGCCAAGCCGGTGCATGGAGCCGTGTCGCCAGACGCGCTGCGCTGCGGCATCTGCGACGGGCCGATGTATGCCTCGTTGATGACCGTGGGCGGGATCGGCAAGCGCACCAAGCGGGCGGTGTACATCTGCCGCTACCACAAGGATCGGGGAGCCGCCTTCTGTGCCCAGAAGCCGGTGCCGGCTGACGACGTCGATGAGGCCGTGTTCGCCATCGTCCACAGCCAGCTGCGCTCCTGGTCGCTGAGCGATCCCGACGATGCCACCGGTGGCACGCCACGGGCATGTGGGCCCGCATCCACCGCAGACGATGCGCCAGTTGCGCTGGATGACTTGCAGCATGCTGAGGCCACGCGTGACCGCCTTCAGGCCATGGTGACCCAGTTGGGGGATCGGGCTCCCCAGGTGCTCCAGGATCGGCTGGCTGTGGCGGACGCCGAGGTCATCCGTGTGTCCACCCAGGTGCAGCGGCAGCACGCCAGCCGTTTCGAGCCGACGGGCCCGGCCTGGTCCTTCCGGCGGCGACCACAGGAGACCTGGGCGGCCCTCGATACGGCCGGGCGGCGGGTGGCGCTGACGCCCCTGTTGGCTCGCGTCGTGGTACGCGACCGGGTGGTGACGACGGTGACCATGCGTGGTGCAGACGGCCACACGCACGTCGCCCCCTGTGTCGAACCGGAGCGATCATGACGCCGGACCAGAAACGAGCGGCTGGGAAGGGCGTGGTCGGCTATGTGCGGGTCAGCGCGGCCGGGCAGACCGATGGCTGGTCCTTGGGGAGCCAGGCGCAGGCCATCCGCGATTGGGCAGCCAAGCACCATCTCCCCATCATCGCCATCGAGCAGGCCCCCGACGGCCATGAAAGCGGCGCCATCGCGTTCGATGACCGGGTCGGGTGGCAGGCGGTGGAGCGGCACATCGCCACGGGGCGGGTCGGCTGGATCGCGGTGTCGGCGATCGATCGCCTGTCGCGCGACCTCCAGTCGCTGGCCGACCGGGTCCGGGATTGGATCGAGCGGGACATCGCGGTGGTTGCCCCGACCCAGGGCTATGACCACGTCGACGGCATCGGCCCCTTCTTGCTGCAGATCTGGGGCACCCTGGCCGACCATGAGCGCAAGCGCCTCATCGGCCGCATCCTCCCGGGGATGCAGGCCCGTCTGGCGGGAGGACTGCCGCTGGGGACGCAACCCCTGGGCTATCAGGTCGCGTGCGACACCCCGGTCACGGGCCAGCGTTCACGGAAGCATCTGGTGCCGGATCCCGACACCGGGCCGATCATCACCAGTCTGTTCCAGCAGGCCCTCGCCCAACCGGACTGGGGTGACCGGCAGATGGCGGCATGGGCGAAGCAACAGTGGCCGAGCCACTCCTGGTCGGTGGGGCGCGTGGCCAAGATCCTCGCCAATGAGATCTATGTCGGCGTCCTGCGCAGCACCGTGCAGGGGGTCGAAACCCTCATCCTGGACAACCATCCGCCGCTGGTGGATCCAACCGATTTCACCACGGTGCAGGCGGCTCGCCGTCAGCGAGCGCAGGATCGGCGGGCCGGCTTCAACGCCGTGCACGCCATCAGCTGGCTGGGCGGCATCGTCCGGTGCGGGTGCTGCGGCGGCACGGTGACCTGGCGGGCCTTCACCGCGCGGGAACTCACTGCCGCCCGGACCAGCGGGCAGGCCAGCGACACGGGGCGCTATGTCTGCTCTGGCGGTGGTGCCGCTGGGGATGGGGTTCCCACGCACGGCTGTGGCGCCACGTGGCCGCAGGGCATCGAGACGTTCGTGTGGCGAGCCGTGGAACGCCTCCTTGAAGCAGATGTGCACACCCTGCACGCCATGGCCCAGGAGGCGGTCGACACGCTGCCGAGCCTGCTCGACGAGCGACGCCGACGGGCACAGGCGGAGTTGGAGCGGATTGCGGTTGAAGAGGTGCGCGCCACGGACGATCTGGCGTCGGGCAGCCTCAGCGCGGAGGCGTATGCGCGGGTGGTTGATGCTCACGCTCAGGCTCGGCAGGCCACTCAGGCGCTGTTGGCCGAAACGGATGGGCTGACCTACCTGGCGCGACTCATCGCCGTGCAGGACGGATCGGCAGGGGGTATGTGGCGGTGGATCCCGTTCCAGGCGGCGTTCATCACGTTGTCGATGCCCGAACGGCGGCGGTTGCTGCGGGCGATGGCCAAGCGCATCACGCTCGTGGATCCCGCTGTGTTCGCGACCATGCAGGAGGACCAGGCGGCGGGCCGCTTCCTCGGCGTAACCGTCGATGCCTGGAGGGTGGATGGCGTGGCATCGCCGATCGCCCACGGCATGGCGCGCATGCTGGCGCATCATCCGGGATGGGATGTTGGTGGGCTACCGGCAAATGGGCTGGGCGTGATGAACGGCAGCGATGATGAGGTGAATTCGCTCGGCTAGACGAAGTGTGTGCGGATTTCTGCAACTGTGATTGCTTGGAAAGTGACTTACCCGATGCGACAATTCAACCGGGCCTGAGTTTGATTCCTGAACCATCTAGGTGCGATCCAGGCAGTCTTCTTTTAACACCAGTGCTGGAACGTCGGCGGTTGCTGTGTGCATTGGATTGACGTAGCGTGCTTGAGAATCCCGCTGTCATTTCGACGACGCGGGAAGATCTGGCGTCGGCCGCTCCCTGGGTGTAGCAATTCGTGCTTGGCAGCACGTAGGGTGTGCTTGCTGATCAATTTTGGCGTGGCGTCGCTTTTTGATGCGACATCTTGGTTGTGAATTCGTCGATTGGTCGTCGGTGCGGTTTTATTTATAGGGGATAGGGAGTGTTGCAGTGCTCGTGAATTCGCGCGTGCATTTTACGGAACATCAATGGACGCGCAGACTTTCATATGATAATCGTCCAGCGGTTCTGAATCGAGTGAATTATGTAATCCATAAGTCATTTCGTTTGGTTTAGCATAGCGGTAAACTGCTTGCATATTGAAATTATTCGGAAATTCGACTGTATTATTTGCGGACAGGATGATATATTGGTGGGTTGAATGCTGGAAATCTAAGTGTGGTGAACGCCGAATTGTCAAAAATCGATACACGCATGTCTCGTTTGATTTATCGGTGGTGCGAGGTAGCATGTTATCAGGGAAATGAATCATGCCTGAAATAAATCCGGAAACCGTCGATTCTCTGTCGCTCTGGTCAGGTTTTTTGCCCTGTGTCGATGTGAGATTGGGTAACCATGAAAGCGTCGATTTAGGTGATGACCAGATTTGCCGCGTAAGCAATGTCAGCGATCCAAGCATTATGGTTTCCCCTCCGATTGGAATCAATACGGGCACTGCCGTGGTGGTGTGCCCAGGTGGCGGATATCAGATTTTGGCTTGGGATTTAGAGGGGACAGAGATTGTTCGTTGGCTGAATTCGTGCGGAATAACCGGAATATTGTTGAAATATCGTTGTCCGTCGCGTCCTGGAAGGCCTCGCTATGAGGCCGGAGTGCAAGATCTGCAGCGTGCGCTAAGTATAGTGCGTAGTCGTTCAGCTGAGTGGGGTATTTGCCCAGATCGTATTGGGGCTCTTGGCTGTTCTGCTGGTGGAAACGCAGTTGCTGTTGCTTCGGCTGGGGCATTGCCGCGGTTGTACGAGCCGGTTGACGCGCATGATGAAATCCCGTTTCGCCCAAACTTTTCAGCGCTAATATATCCAGCTTGGTTGGTGGATTCCGATACTGCGCGATTAGTTTCCGAAGTGGTTCCTGATGCCGATACGCCACCGGCATTCCTTGTCCATGCACATGATGATGCTCTTACGAGTGAAAGTAGTGTTGCGTACTATTTAGCGTTGAAAAGGTTGGGCCTGAGCGCTGAATTGCATGTCTACGCGAATGGAGGTCACGGATTTGGCTTGCGGAAATCACGGCATGCCATTTCCGGTTGGCCAAATCAATTTCTCGAATGGATGATTGCGCGTGGCTTGATGTCTTGAGTATTGCGTATGGATTTTGTGATGTGTTGGCAGGGAATGCTATTTAAAAAAACACTCTCGGCACATAAGTGCCGAGAGTGTGATGACCTTGTTGTGTGTTTTACGAACGTCGCTGGCGTCTCACGAGGCCCAGTGCCATTGCGGCGACCAAGAATCCGGCCACGGATCCGGCGCCGCACGACCCCTTCTTGTCGGTGGAGTTGTCGTCGCCTTGACTGCTCGCGGTATCACCATTTGACGCCGACGCAGAAGTGGCGACGGCTGACGGTGTGTATTCTTTGATACGCAAGGCGTTTATGTAGCCATAGCTGCTGCCGGTTCCGGCTGCAATGGAGATTGATATGGCATTGCTGGTTGGTGGAATGGCCGTGAACTTCACCAATGTGCTGGTGTTTCCAGCAGCGTTGATGCTCTTGGTTGTTCCGCCAATGGTGAAATTGGTCGTCCGGTTGTCGGTGGCATTTCGGGATGCGAGAATCTCGATATCATAGGTTTTGGCTGCATCGAGATTCGTCAACTTGACAACTGCAATCGATCCACTTGCGACATAAAAGAAGTCAGATTGCGCGGTTGCCGGGAAAAATCCGGAAGTCGACGCCCCGCTTGTTCCAAGGTACTCAAAACGGCTGGACACTGCGATTCCCACGCTGGTGAGTGCGCCGTCCGCATTGACGGCCGAAGAAATCTTGCCTGCAACCGGATCTGTAATGTTGTTGAAGTTTCCAGACGTCGGCGTGTCGGGGGAGCCAAAATCGACGTTTATTGCAGCTGCGGGTGCTGCTACGGTGACAGAAAACGACTTGCTGGTGCTAAGAGCCCCATCTGAGACGGTAATTGAGATTACAGAGGTGCCGTAAACGCCACTGGCCGGCGAAATGGTAATGGTGCGGCTATTTCCACTACCCCCGAGTGTAATGCCGGAGAGCGGAACAAGGGCAATGTTCGATGAGGTGGTGGTAACGACGAGCGAGGTTGCTGCGGTCTCAGTGTCCGCGACAGTGAAGGGTATCGCTGCCGTTTTTGTGCCTGCGGCAAGAATCTGGTTGGCGATAGCCGTGATCGTTGGAGCCGTGTTTGAGGCTACCGTGACGGTAAACGTCTGGCTGGCGGTGAGCGATCCGTCTGAAACCGTTACCTTGATCACGGTCGAACCGGAAGAACCAGTCGCCGGAGTGACGGAGATGGTACGGCTACTTCCGCTGCCACCGATGACGATGCCGCCTGCAGGTACGAGAGCCGTGTTTGACGAGGCGGCGGTGACAGTGAGTGATGCCGCAGCAGTCTCGGTGTCGGCGACGGTGAATGCCAGAGCGCCGGTTTTTCCGCCGGCAGCGAGGCTCTGGTTGGCAATAGATGTGATCGTCGGAGCCGTATTGGCAGCAACTGTGACAGTGAAAGTCTGGCTGGCGGTGAGGGTTCCGTCCGACACCGTAACGGTGATCGATGCCGATCCGGAAGCGCCTGTCGCTGGAATGATGGTGATGGTGCGGTTGTTTCCGCTGCCACCGATGACGATGCCACCTGCCGGAACCAGAGCTGAGTTTGACGATGTGGCGGTGACGGTGAGCGACGCAGCCGCGGTCTCGGTGTCGGCGACGGTGAACGCCAGGGCGCTAGTCTTGCCTCCAACGGGGAGACTCTGGTTGGCGATGGCGGTGATCGTCGGGTTCGTATTGGTCGCTGAGCGCTGGATGCGCAGGACATCGCTGACGTAGGTGACGCCACCGCGGGAAGAGTTCCAGCTGCCGCAGGTTGCGGTCGCCGACACGTAGCCGTCGCCGCTGGGCAGGCTGCCGGCCGCGGAGGCGCTCCACGAAGCGGTTCCGCCGGTGGTCGTCAGGCTGCTGCCGCCCTTGATCGACCAGTTCACGGCGGTGATTCCGGACGCTACGCCGCCGTACTGGCGATCGAGGGTGGTGCCCGCCGGTTTGATTGTCGTCGCACTGGTGGCGTAGACATCAGCCTGCGTCGGCGCAGTGATGGCGACCTCCACCGGGTGCGTCGCCACTTGGCCGCGACGTAGGGTGGCGAGCCATGGGACAAGTGCCGGGGTGTTGTACGCCGCGATCCAGGTGCTGGAGCTATGTCCGCCATTGGCATAGCGGGTGTTCATGGTGTACGCGCCGTAGGACTGCAGGGTGGCGGCGAGGTAGTTGTTGCAGTCGATGCTGTCGCCTTCGGATCCGAACAGCCAGGACGGCACCTTCGCTAGGCCAGCCGGCTTGAATGACCCTGCAGCTTGCGGGGTCGGTGCGCTCAATGCGACGAAGCCGGCATAGGTTCCGGGCTGGTTGCCGACCCAGCACTGCGTTGCACCACCTCCACCCGAGAGGCCGGTGACAATGATGCGGTCAACATCGATGCGGTACTTTGCCGCGAGGGCGGTGGCCATGTCGGAGCCGGTCTTGGTGCCGGTGTCGCGACCCCACCAGGCAGTCTGGACCATGGCGAAGAAGCATGGGAACTGGGCCTGATTGGCGGTGCTGCAGAACGCATATTGGCCGTTGTTGGTCAGTTGCTTCTGGTTCCGCGGCGGATTGGTCTGCTCCGTCTCACCATCGCCATGGAGGAAGATGACGAGCGGATGCTTGATGCTGCCCGAGGTCGCATAGCTCGGTGGGACGTAGAGCCGGTAGTACAACGGCGTCTGCTGCGGATCATCAGCCTTGGGGACAAAGTACTGATACAGGAATTGAGCATCGGTGTAGGGCGACGGCGGAGTGGCGCTGGGCGTTCCCGATGGTGCTGTGTATTCGACGATCGTACCAGCGGTGGCAGCCCAGGCGCTCGTCGCGCACAGACTCGCGATGGTGATGAGGAATTGTCGGGACATGATGTCTCCAGGTGAAATGGGTCCGAGTTCACGATGTTAACACATCGGATCCCGAGCCAATCCCTACACCGGATGATTATGCCTGGGTATCGGTTGCATTCGCGTGTGCCACGCGCACGAATCCAACGCTTAAGCGTTTGCAGGGATGGAAATTACCAAAAAGCACAGACGCGGCCATGTGACCGCGTCTGTGCTCGGCTTTCGTGAGCCGGTGTATGATGAGGTCGGCGGCAGCTTCAGGGCGCCAACACCCAGAGCGGAAACAGCTCGGGATGCATGTATGGCTCGGTCCCCGCCGGGGTCATGGTCAGGGCACGCTTGCGGTAGTCGCCGTCACGATCGTTGACCAGGATGGCCAAGCCGCACACCGCGCCCGGTGCGAGTTTCAGCGGCTGCAATTCGCGCAGGGGCAGCGCCAGTTCGTAGACCGACCGGTCGCCCTGGCGCTTGAACGCCAGCTGGGCGCCAGCCACCGGGCCGGTGTTGAGGAAGGCGATCTGCCGCTCCGGAGCGACGTCGCGGACGCAGCGCAGCGTTCCATCCTGTCCGACCCAGATCCGGAAGGTCTGATCATCGTTGCCGAAACCGCGCACATTCCGTTCGCGAGCGTCGCCCCAGCTGTCGATGTAGATCTGCAGCCCGTCACCCATCCAGGCCCGCGTGACATCGTCGATCGGATCGTGGACGTCATCGCGAACCTCGACTCCGATGTAGAGGCAGGCATCGTCCCAGCCGATCCGGACGGTTCCCGAGAGGTCGGCGGGGCCCTTCCAGGGCACCGGTGCCGGATGGGCGGTGCGTTCGTCGTTGGTGATGGGTTTGAACTCGACCAGGCGTTGCGGCATCGCGATGACGCTGCCGGCTGGCCAGTCGGTGATATCCCCGTCGATCCGCGGAGCCTGCTGCAGATGGCGAATCGAACCGCATTCGAAGCTGCTTTCCTGGGGCGGGGCTGGTTGGGCTCCGATGGGAGTGAAGCCGATCCGCGCTGAGACCGGGGTCAGCTCGCCATCGCGCATCGTGATCGGCACCACGACCGAACTGGTCGCCTTGCCGGTAATTTCCACCGCCCCGTCCTGCAGTGGACGCTCGTCTGATGTGACGGTCAGGCGGCCGCGGACCGTCCGGCCGAGGAGGTTGACCACCTGGGCCTGGGCCTGGGTCGATGAGACCAGGCGCAAGCCGGCGTGCAGCTGCGGCACGCCGCCGCCGGGGAAGGCGCCCGCCTCCAGTACATTGCGGAGCGCTGCCAGTGAACCAGCCGTGCCGCGGAGGAACTGCGGCCATGGCGTGATCGCCAGGCGGGTCGCGGCCGGCGAGACATGGCCATCGAAGGCGATGCGCTCGGTGCCGGGCGGCAGGGCGGGCAGGACCAGCACCGGATCGGGACCGGCGTCGGCGCGGCTGAGATCACGGGCCTCGTCGCAGCTCCACAGCGCCACCACCGGACGCCGCTGCTCGTCGACGAAGGCGTAGCCGCGGATTCCGGCGCCGTATTCGACATCGCCGGCGAAAGTTGCGCTGCCGAGCAGATCGGCGAGGGTGTTGCTCGCGAACACCACCACGCTGGGGGTCAGATCCTGGTCGAGGGCGCGACGCGAGACCGGGAAGCCCCAGTCGACCTGGTTCTTCACCCGGTCGCCGTACTTCAGGCCGACCAGCCAGGAGCGCATCGTGTAGGCGCCGGCCATGCGCTCGGAACGCGCGAGATCGTAGCTGAAGGCGGTGGCGCGGCAGGCGTCGGAGCTGCATCCCTGGTGCGGGGTCAGGTTGAAGGCGGGGATGTGGTAGGGCTGGTGGTAGATGCCCTCGGTGAACCACACCTCGCCGGTGAAATGCTGGCGGTCCAGCATCCGGAGCAGGGCGGCGGTGTGGGCGTCGAGGTCGGGATCCTCCGGGCGCGGCCGGTAGGGGTGCACGGCGACGATGTCGGTGCATGCGCCGCCGCCGGCCGTGAGCCAGGCATCGATGAAGGCGATGCCGGTGCTGGGGTACATGCTCGAGCAGTCCGGCGTCATCACCCGCATCGCCGGATCGGCCCGCTTGATCCCGCGCCAGGCGGCGGCCTGGAGGGCGATGAAGGCCTTCATCCGGGCGTCGTGGTCGGGCCCGGCGAGGAGCTTTGCGGTGTCCGGCTCGTTGATCGTCTTCCATTCTCGGATGGCTGGGTTGGCCTTGGCCTTGGCGTAGCAGTAGGCTTCGATCCCGGCCAGTTGCGCGTCGTTGAGCGAGGCGTACCCATCGCGGACGTCGACCGAGGCGCCATCAAGCAGGACATGGTCGCCGCCGAGGAAGATCGATGAATAGAAGTAGACCCCCTTGGCGGCGAATGCCGAGCGGAAACCCTCATCCGCCGGGTTGAAGACCACGGCGGATCCGATGCCGGCGCGGCGGTAGAACTCGGCCCAGAGATCATGGTGGCCGCGGCGGCCGTCATAGGCGCCACCGGAGAACAGCAGGCGGTGCTGGCCGGCATTGGCGGCGAAGGGCATCACCGTCAGGCGGTGCCAATCGCGATCAGCGAATCCGTCCGCGGTGCTGATCGCCGCCTCGATCGTCCAGGTGCCGCGGCCGAGGCGCTCGGCCCAGGGCAGCTCCAGGCGGGCGGTCCCCGCCTCGCCGAGGTCGAAGGGGATCGTCACCTGTTGCACGACCATGCCATCGAAGGCGGTGGCAGTCAGGGCGACGGATCCGGTGGTTCGCGGCCGGCCGTCGAGGCGCAGCGCAGCGCCGACCGCGGCCTCCGGCGGCAGGACGTTCCCGCGGCCGTTGCTCACCAGCGCGGCCGCCACCGCCTTGCTGACGAAGGGGCCGGCGCTGGCTCCGGGTTCCACCTGGACCGCATCCACGTAGATCCGGCAACCCGGTGCATTGGCGGTGGCGGGGGCGAAGCCGATGCATGCGAGCGGATTCGACGGAGTGAAGGCGATGGTATAGCGTTGCCAATCCGACGTCGTTTCGAACCGCCCGTTGCAGTCGGCAACGGGGAAGAACGCGCTGGTGCTGGCGATCTCCAGCCGTCCGCCCGCCGGTTCGGATCTGGCGTAGAAGCTGAGGATGTAGGGCTTCCTCGGCAGCACCGGCATGCCGAAGGTCGCGAGCGAGCCCGGCCTGGCGGCGGGATCGGCGAGGATCTCCAGGCAGCGCCGGCCTTCGTAGGCGCCGGTTTCGACGATGCGGTAGTTTTCGGCCACCGTCCGCGGCTTGGCGTCGCCCTGCTGCATCACGTCCCAGGAGCGGAAGCCCTGCTCGAAGCCGGGGTTCTCCACCAGGTTGCCGGGCAGCCGGCGGGGCAGGCGCAGTCCGCCGATTCCGTAGTCGACCCCGGCGTAGGTCTCGGCCCCGGATGGCTTGGACAGGTCCTCGATCCGCAGGTCGACCCAGGCCTCGGCCCCGGCGCAGTAGGCGTTGATCTCGACCACGCCGCCGCCGTCACGGGTGGTGGAATGGCGGTCGATCACGACGGTGCGGACCATGCCGGAAGGGGCCAGCGTCAGGCGGGCAGGCAGCGCCAGCTGGGTGAGGATGCGTTGCGCCGGGGCGTCATGGATCGTCACCGAGCGGTCTTCGGGGGCCGCCAGCGCCGCGATCGGGGTGGCCTGGCCGTCGACCTCGACCGATTGTCCGACCAGCAGCGAGCGCTTGACGTGCAGGCTGATCCGCGGGATGGCGACCTCGAGGAGGGGGCGCGGCCCGGAACTGGACGCGGTGATGCGGATGGTGCCATCCTCCCGCAACTGGTAGCCCCAGGCCACGGGGATCGCCGCCTCGGCGGCATCATAGCGATAGCCACCGCTGAGGACCACGCTTCGGGCCGCCTGGTCGATGGCGATGCGCGCGCCCTCCAGCTTGCTGCCTGCGAGGCTCCATTGCCCATCGCTGCGCCGGTTGAGGGGCATATGGAAGCTGGTCGAACCACCGGGACCGGTGATGGTGATCTCGCCCATTGGTGTCAGCGCGAGGCGTTGTGATCCGACCGATATTGCGCCATCCGGGTTGAATGTGGGATCGGCGGCGTTCGCCAACATCAACCCGGCGAGGGTGGCAAGGCACAGCCGCAGCACGGAGCCGTGGAGTGTGATCATGGTGCTATCCTGGGGACGATGGATGACGATGGTCGGGATGGCGGCCACGCACCTGTCAGGGTGCGTGGCTCCGTGATTCAGCGCTTCGCGGGGGGGGTGTCGCGATCATCATCGGCGAGGCGCAGGTCGACGGACGCCTCGTCAGCAGTAAATGGTGCGTTTACTTGGATCTGGCCTCCAGTGGGTTTGGTGGCATCGCGCTTGTCACTGATCTGGAGTTCTGTGATATGGTCGAAGTTGAGCGACAACTTGGCGGGCAAGGATATCGTGAAAGATACCGGTTTGGCCGGACCGGTGTACATCGGATGGCTGGCAGTTTCGCCATCGTTGAGGGGTGGGATGGAGAATGCTTGGGTGTCCACGGTGATCGGGCGCTCGGTGTGGAGGCTGCGCGCGGAGTGGAATGCGATCCATGCGCGAGCCTGATCCTTGAGCGGCTTCGATCCTTCGTTGCGGGCAGTGATGCGGATGGTGCCGTCGGGTAATAGCCGGTATCCCCAGGACATCGGTAGAGTCGAACCGTCCGCGAGAGGCAGATTTCCACGCATAACCGTCGTATGCTGAACGGGGTCGACGGTGATCGCTCGCCCTTCCCACATCGCCGCGTGCTGCCACTTGCTGTCGCCAGTGCGTACCGTAGGGAAATGGAAGTCGCTCTGCGGGGTTGTCGTGCCGGGACGAAGAATCTGGATCACACCATTGGAGCCGAGCTCGACTTTAAGTTTTCCGATCGTAATGGCGCCTCCGGTTGCCTGGAACACGGGTTCCGCAGCGGCGATGGCTGGTGTTATCGCCAAGAGGGCGATAAGCGCAGGGTGGATCGAGGTAAAATGAATGGACATTGGGTTTCCCTTTGTGAGTATAGGTATAACCTACTACAGTAGTCGTGGTGGTCAAGGAGTTCGGCGGCATGAATGACTTCGCATTCCGGCCCAACGAACGAGTGTGCTGGATCGGTGACAGCATCAGTCGTGGGGGGCTCTTTCATGCATTCATCCACCGTTGGCATCTCCTGCGCGGTGCACATCCCGGTCTGGATTTCCACAATTGCGGCTTGTCCGGTGACAGCGCCGACGGCGTGCTTCGCCGGATGGACTGGGATATCGTCCCTCGTCAGCCAACCCTAGCGGTGGTCATGCTGGGCATGAACGATGTGTGCCGCGACCTGTACGATCCGACAACGAGTCAACCGATCCCGCGGGAAGCGCGCCAAACAGCCATAACGGGATTCGCGGAGCGCATGGAGAGGATCGTACAGCGTCTCAAGGGGATCGGATCACGCGTCGTCCTGCTTACGCCGACGCCATACGACCAGTCAGGCTGCCAGGCCGAGGTCAACCGGGTCGGAGTCGATGACGCCCTGGCCGCCTGCGCCGGCCATGTCAGGGAGTTGGCTACGAGATACGATGCGGCGCTCGTGGATCTCCACGAAGCAATGCGCGTTGTAAACCGCGGACTACAGGTACGGGAGCCGACTCGGTCGATCATTGGAGACGATCGGGTTCATCCCGGACCGGCCGGCCACCTGCTGATGGCCCATATCCTCCTCGAGGCCCAGGGCTTCCCTGGCGCCGCGATGGACATGTCGCTGGACGTCGCATCCGGACAGATCGAGCATGCGGTGGGGTGCGCGATCAACGACCTGACGATTTCGCCGGAAGGCTTTGCCTGCACTTGGCTGGCAGCAGCGCTGCCTTGTCCGATTCCCGAGGCGGCTCGTCCAGCATTGGCCTGGATCGGTGGACCGTTTGCCCGCCAGCGCGAGATATTCCGTGTCATCGGACTCGTTCCGGCACGGTACCGCCTGTGCATAGATGAACACGCGGTGGCGATAGCTGATGCACGCGATTTGGCTTCCGGCATCGACCTTGTCGACCAACCGCTAACGCCGCAGTACCGACAGGCCGAGAATGCGGTCGCCCATGATGCCGAACGACATCGCCTGGAGAGTGATGAACTGCGTACCCTGGCGGCGGTTGAGCACTTCATCATCCGTCCCGCTGGTGGTGACCCTGCCGATCTCGTGACGTCCCGAGCTATCGTCGAGGCGCAACTCGAACGCGATCGCAGCGAGGGCTTCGCCTATGGGGTATGGCAACGCGAGGCCTGGTTGCGTCTCGCTGGACAGCAGCAGCGCATTGCGGCCGAAATGCGCAATGCGTCCGCGGCTGCATCCGCGGCTGCGTCGCCTCGTCAGCGGCATGTTCGTCTCGTACGTCTCCCTTGAAAATCCCAGGATCCATTATGTCCTTCTTTAATCCTGATGCGCTCCAGACCGTACGCTTGGCCATGATGGCGGTGGCCGCGCTCGTCGTTATTGCCGCTCCATGTGGCGCTGGAGAGAGTCTGCCGCTCGAACCGGCCTCACTAATGTCGATCCGCGGCGGTATGCCCAATGTGGCAGCCCGGATCCGCAATGGAGAGCCGGTGAGCATGGTTTGGATAGGCGGGTCCATCACCGTCGGCGGCGGTCGTCCGCAGGGGCACATCACCGCGATCGAGGCCTGGCTGCGACGCACCTATCCCGGTGTCAAACTGACCGTACACAATGCCGGGATCGATGGGACTGGTTCAGATTATGGCGCCATGCGATTTGATCGAGATGTCCTGGCTCACGAGCCAGATATGGTGCTGATCGAATTTGCGGTGAACGATGGCGATCGCGATCGCAGCGCCCACATCGAACGCATGGTGCGCAAGGCCTGGACTCGTCGCCCGACAGCCGATCTGCTCATCTACTACACCGTTGCCCAGTCCCACCTGCCGCATCTTGATGCCGGACATCTACCGCCCTCGGCAAGTGCCCATGAGCGGGTTGCTGCACGCTATGGCATCCCAACCATCTCACTGGGCGTCGAGGTACAGCAGAGGATAGCAGCGGGAACTCTGGCTTGGCCACAGTTCTCTGGCGACAGTTGTCATCCCACGGACGCCGGATCTGCGATCTTCACGGATGTCTTCCAGCGTTGTCTTCCGGGTCTCCTTGCAGCCGGGACACCGGGACAGCATGTCATGCCCGATCCGCTGACGGCCGGTCTGGTGCTGTGGCCACCGGCGGCCGTTGCTCAGTCGATGCCGGTCGCGGCAGCGATGACGGACCCGGCCGGAAAGGCAGCCGAACAGACCTGGGAGCTGCCGCGACCGGGTACCAACTGGGTCGGCGATCCGGTGTATACCGCTGCCGATGGGCGGCCGTTATGGCGGCTGACCTGGCTGGATCGCGGTCGTTTTGCCAATCGCGTCGAGCGCGATGCTCAGCCCCTGGAGCGCGCTTGGGAAGGCAATGCCATGTCGTGGTTGGAGGAAGCCCGGAATTTCCAGGGTCCCAGCGGAGTGCAGTTGTTCGGAGCGAGCGGTTTCGGCGCGGGTCGTCGCGAGATCGGCGTAATCGTCTTCAGCGCCCCGTCCAAGGGGCGCTATCGCATAGACTCTGCCACCACGGGCATCGATATCTACCGCAACGAGGACAAGCGGATGTCGCTGGCCTTAATCCGCTTCGGATGGAAAGGTTCAACTGGATCGCTCCTGGCGCATGCCATGGCGGCGCAACGCGATGGTCATGGTGTGCACATCGCTGCCGAGACCGATATGATTCCTGGCGAGGAACTCGTGCTTCTCCCGAACTTCGAGGGGCCGGGCTATGTCACTCCGCAGTGGCGTGGACTCACGGTCCGGATCGGATGCTTTGCACCCTAGGATGGTCAACGGGTCGTGGTCGCCCCGGGTCGGACCAGCGTGATCGGCACCAGTACCTGCGGCTGTGGTCCACTCTCCAGTCGGCGCCAGGCCATATTCACCGCTTCACGGCCTAGCGCATCGTAGTCGAGCTGACAGGCGCTGACCTCCGTGTCGAGGATGCGTTCGTTGGGCTTGACGAAGGTGATCAACCCGAGATCGGCGCCGATGCGCAGCCTGCACTCGGCGCATACCAGGCGCACCAGTGCCGCTTGATGCGGCGCATAGCATAGCAGGGCATCCGGGCGATCGATTCCAGTGAGTAGCTGGTGCAGATGCTTCGCCTGCTCGCTTGGCTGATTGGACTGCGCCGGGTGTGCAACCCAGGCTGGCAGACCGGCCTCGGCGCAGGCGCCGACAAAGCCGCGGGTGCGCTCGAGAACGCTGATATGGGCATATTGGCGATCTGTTTCCGGTCCTGCCAGAAGCAGCGCTGGCCTCCGGTATCCCTGCTTCAGCAGATGGTGGATGGCAAGGCGGGAACCATCAGCATCGGCGAAGCCGACACCGTCGACAAGCCGGCCCGCGTTGACCCAGATTGGCGTGATGCGATAGCGGGCCAGGATGTCCTCGACTTGCGGCGATTGCGGTCCGACATCATAGATGAGGGCGGCGTCGGCCAGCATCCGATCGAGCAAACCGTCCACCACGCTGGGATCGGCAAGTCCTTCGGCGGGCAGCCAACCAGCAGTGAGATGCCATGAGCGCTCGGCCAAGGTCCTGGCAACGGCGATGTGGAATTCCTGTTCCCACACATTGAAGGTCAGTCTTCCCAGGTTGCCCAGCAGCGTCATGCCGCGATAGCGACCTTCTTGAACTCGGCGGGCCAGGCCGTTGACGCGGTAGCCCAACTCCTCAGCCAACGCGAGAACACGTTCACGGGTTCCGGGCGAAAGGCGATCTTTGCCGCTGAGCGCCCGCGAGACCGTGACTTGCGTGATTCCTAGGCGCCGGGCGATTTCCTGCTGTGTAACATTCGGCTTTCTGGTCATGGCGTATAAGTATACGCATGGACGTAGACGCAACCAACAACTGAATGAGTGCTACTCACTGCTCCATTGCGGCCGGATTGCAGAGGCCGAGTGCTGCGTTGATCGGGTCGACCAAAGCCACGTGTCCGTCGCAGAAGAGGTAATTGGCCTTGCCACGATGACGGTAGGGGTCCCCATTCGCCCGATCGCCGGCTGTAGCTGGACCGTTAACCGCGTAATTCGAGAAGACTCGTTGGGACGATGGTTTGATCAGGCGAAGCGCATGATCTGAACGCAGATACATGTCGCCCACCAAGATGCGCCGGCTCTGCAGAGTGATGCGGGCTTGTGACCAGAAGACAAAGTTTGGGTCGGGTGAGTCCCAGGTATAGCCCGGTGCGCTGACGCTGTATTGATTGGACGTGTAATCCTGTCCAGGTCGGTCGTTCATGCCGTACCCATTGTCCCAGGCGGCGGTATAGTCGGTTCGCTTGTACCCCGGTTCCCAGAGGACTTTGGCCCAACTATCGGCAACGACTGTAGGTGGATTGTCTTGGTCCAGATACAGAGATAAAGAGTAACCCCAGGCGACCCGATTTCCGCCCGAAAATGGTGGTGCTTCGACAGCTGGCAGGATTCCGTTGAAGTCCGAAACATACGCGGATGTCGCAAGGCCTATCTGACGCAAGTTGCTGCGGCAGACCGACTCGCGGGCTGCCTGCTTCACCATGCCAATGGCCGGTAGGAGAATTCCGGAGAGGATGGCGATGATGACGATGACCACCAGCAGTTCAATCAGGCTGAAGCCGTTGCGCGGCGAGTGGCAGAGATTTCTGCTTGTGGTCATATGGGTTTCATCATAAGCATTCCAGCGAACTTCAAACCCCGCAGATTGTTTCGTCTCCCCCCACAGGCGTCCCGCATGAGCCAGTCGCGTCTCACCGGCCGCACCTGGGCATTGGAGGCCACTTACCCGGCGCATTGGCAGGTTGTTCCTTGTTGTCGTGGGGAACCGCGCCGATTCCCTACGGCCCTAACTCCGCCGACCGCGGGACGCCGGCCTTCACCGTCCGACGCCAGTGCATCGGGTTGCTGTTGTAGAAACGACGGAAGCGGCGTGCGAAATATTCGCTGTCCTTGTAATGGCAGCGGGTTGCGATGTCGCGCACGCTGAGTGCGGTGCAGCTGAGCAGATAGCATGCCTGTTCGAGGCGGATCCGCTCGATGAACTCCTTGGGCGGCACTCCGTACTGGCGCACAAAGATGCGGAACAGGCTGGTGCGGCTCATGTGCAGATGTTGGGCCAGTTCGGTGGTGCCCACTTGGTGGTCGCACGCGAGGATGAAGCGTCGGCTGGCTTCGCCCACATCCAGGCTTTTGTCGGGTTCGGGGACCAGATTCGCCAACTCGGCGGTGTGCGCCAGCAGCTGCCACCCAGCCATGATTGGATAGAGGGGGGGCAGCCTGCCGCGCTTGAATCGCTCGAATACCGCAACGGCTTGTGCCACCGCTTCATTGCCGGGGCCCAACCGCCATACCGTGTGTTCGGATCCGAAACCAGCGCGACGGATCGCCCATGGCACGTTCTTGCCGGCCAGCTCCAGCCAGATGAAATCCCAGGGCTCCTCAGGGCGGTCACGTAGGTCGATCGCCTGGCCGGGCCAGAACAGCGCCACGTCACCGGCCGTAAGCTCTAGCCGGCGCCCTCGGCAGTCTCCATGGCCGCTTCCGGCGAGCATGAAGCGCATGTGGAAGAACGCGCTGTCGAGCCGGTAACGGAAGCGGCCGCGGCTGGTGCAGCGTCCGATGGTGTTGACGAAAAGATCGGGCGGAGTCTCATCGCGGCCAAGCAGGCCGGAAAAGAACATCTCGGTGATTGTTTGGCGATCGGATAAGTCGGGAGCCGGACGTTGCATTCGACGTCAACATAGGATTCCTCGATACGAAGGGAAACCCGCATCACGGCTCCGACTGCCAGGCGAGATACACGCCTGAATCAGTGCTTGGGCTTGAAAAACACCAAGGTCGGCGACTCGTCGACGCTCAGCATGAGGTTGCCGCTGGCAACTTGGCATTTGACCGGCGCGGGTTTTTCGTCGGTTGTCGCCAAGTGCTCGGCGCGTAAGACCTGTCCAGGAGCCCCAGCGATTTTGCGCTCGGTTGCGGGATGGCCCGAGGTCGGAGACCACACCGTCCACGCCACCGCGCCGACATCATTGGCGAACTCGTAGACGTATACCGCGTCGGCATCCTGGACTACCACCCGCTTGAAACGGTAGTCGCCAAGCGCAGCGAAGAGATGACGAACGGCAAAGAATGCGGGCTTTGGCGTCCCTTTGCGGGTAATGCCTGAGGCGGCATGGAAACTCTTGCCATCAGCGTCATCAAAGAAGTAGATATAGGCGCGTTGTACGTCGCGCGCGGCGAAGAGCAGGAACGAACGGACCAGCCATTGGGCCTGCTGAAGTTCCGTGGAAGAGACCCATTTCGGGTCGGCTGATTTGAGCGCCTGCGGAGATGCGGCGTCGTAGCCGAATTCCGTGATCCACAATTCCTTGCCGGCGAGTTCCTTGTGCTCGGCGCGGTACGCGATCATCGCATCTACCGAGGTGAGATAGGGAATTCCAGGCGCCTCGGGATAGGTGCGTTCAAAGGACGGCCAACCGGCCTTCAGTGAATAGACATGCATGCTGATCGCATCGAACAACGCCTCCTGACCGGCAAGGATCTGGAGCGGCTTCTCCCATCGGTTGTCCGGCTTCAATACGGTCATATTGCAAGGCGTGATCTTCATTTTCGGATCCCCGGCACGGATTCCGCGCGCCATGGCGACAAACAGTTCACGATACGCGTCATCGGTCCACTTCTCAGGCTCGTTTTCCACCTCCATGGAGTCCACGAGCGGATGGCTGCCGGACGGCCCAAAAAAAGCAGCGAATTCTCGACCGTATCGTTCGAGATCGCCGGGATGGTTTTTGATGGTGAACTTGTCGCGCGTGTAGTCGGTCTGCATGATGCAGGCGTCGATCTTGGTGTAGCCTGCGGCCCGCCAGCCACCATAGACGGCGGTCCAATCAACCGGCTTTCCTTTGATCATCTTCTCGCGACTGAACGGGAAGGGGAAGGCGGCCGCCGTGTCGGCTTCAACGTCCCAGGGGAAAGGGTGGTAATCGCGTGCCAGTCGGCAGGTCTGTGCATAGAGGGTGGGATCGCCCACTTGGAAGGTGTGGAAGTTGATGCCCATGAAGTCTCGCAACAACGGCTTGGCCGGTTCGGCAGCCGGCGACAGTGCCGCAGCCAACAGCAAGAGGGCGGGGGCTAGAGCAGAACGGATGACCATGGAGGGATCCCGGCGGGTGGATGCTTGCTATGTTATCGGATTCATCATGTCGCCAACCCCACTGACGGTTGCGTCCACCCGGAAGAACGGTGGTATTACCGTGCCGAGTCAGAATTAACAATATCGACAATTTAATAAATGCGTATACCTATGCATGCATCATGAGACACGCGCCACTCCTGCTGCTCCTGTTTGTCTCCTGTATCCGTGGCGCAGATCTGTCGCTCCCTGGTGGTGTGGATTGGGGGCGGGAGCCGATCGAGGACGCCAGTCCGTACCGGGCCCGTATCTGCCTCAACGGCGTCTGGTGCTTCCAGCCCGGGCAAGCAGCCCAGGTGCAAGCCGACCCGGCCGCATGGGGGCGCATCCGGGTGCCGGGCAGCTGGCGACCCTGCGCATTGCCCGGGCTGACCGTGCGGGGCACCGGACCGGCCTGGGAACGCGGTCTCGACGAGTCACCGCTTGGCGTCTACGAGCGCGATATCGCCATTCCGGCCGACTGGACGGGACGGACCATCCTCCTGGATCTGCGCCGGGTATCCACCGACGCGACGGTATGGCTCGATGGCCGGGCCGCCGGGCGGGTGGCCTGGCCCGGCGGCGAAGTCGACCTCACCGCTACCGCGCTGCCGGGCCGGACCCAACGCCTGCGGATCGAGGTGGTGGCCGTCGCGGACAGCGGCCTGGTCACCCGCTACATGGGCCAGGGCGAGGGGCAGGTGCTGACCGAGAAGGCTGTTCTGGCCTCGCGCGGGATCATCGGCGACGTGTTGCTGCAGAGCCGTCCGTCCGGCGCCCACCTCACCGGCTGTGCGATCGCCACGTCGGTCCGCAACCGTGAACTGGCCGTGACCGCCGAGTATGCCGGACTAGGGGCGGCGGCCCCGGTCGAGCTTGCGGCGACCGTGCGCGATGCTGCCGGTCGCGAGGTGCGTCGATTCACGGCCACGGTCGACGCCACTGCCGGATCCGGCGCGGTACGGGCGGCCTGGTCCTGGCCGGATCCGGAGCTGTGGGATCTC
Source organism: Planctomycetota bacterium (assembly GCA_017302815.1). GTDB lineage: Bacteria > Planctomycetota > UBA11346 > UBA11346 > UBA11346 > UBA11346. The sequence continues at coordinate 64,374 of JAFLCQ010000002.1, read as the reverse complement.
GACCATCCGGTACTCTACAGGTTGGAGCTGGCGGTGCGGGCCGCTGGTTTCACCGACCGCCTCGACCAGGAGTTCGGCTTCCGCGAGTTCCGTATCGACGGCAAGCGCTTCCTCCTCAACGAGGTCGAGATCCGCTTGCGGCCGGCGCCGGTCCACGCCGAGGGGTTGACCGCCGGGGTGCGCGAGCACCTCGCCGGCGTCCTTGTGGGATTGCGCCGATCCGGATTCAACATGTATGAAATGTGGCCGTGGAATCGCGATCAACGCGGCGTCGTCGCCTTTGACGATCTCTGGTGCAGCGAAGCCGACCGGCTCGGGATCCTGCTGATCGCGCCGGCGCTGGACAACGCGGACGCGATCGGTGCATGGGACAAGCCGGAGGTCGTCGCCCGCTGGGAACAGCGCATGGCCGATGGCGTGCGTGAACTGCGCAACCACCCCTCGGTGATGATGTGGGCAACCGGCGCCAACCGCTTCGGCCACGGCCAGGATCAGAATCCGCTGTTTATCGGACGTGCCGGCGATCCCGACCATTCCGGCTACCGCCGCAAGGCCGAGGCCGGGCGCGACGCGTTGCGACGCATCCGGACGCTGGATCCCACCCGGCCGGCGATCACCCACGCCGGCGCCGCGGTCGGCGACGTCTACACCATCAACTGCTATCTGTGTCTCATTCCGCTGCAGGAGCGCAGCGAGTGGCCGGCGCGTTGGGCAGAGGATGGCAATATGCCGCTGATGATGGTCGAGTTCGGCACTCCGCTCTACAGCACCTTCCATCGCGGCCGGCGCTCCTATCCCGACGCCGAGGTCAGCGAGCCATTCTACACGGAATATGCCGCGATCTACCAAGGCGCGGAGGCTTATCGCCTGGAGACGCCCGAGTACCGGGGCCTGGTTTCCGGGCGCTTCGTCGAGGGCCAGACCTGGAAATCCTGGCACACCACCGAGGTCGCAGGCATCCACCCTGGTTTCGACCAGCTCGAAGCGCTGTTCAATGCCACCAGTTGGCGGACCTGGCGGACCTGGGGGGTCACCGGTGGCATGCTGCCCTGGGAGAACGGGCACGGTTGGCTGAGGCGTGCCCCTCAACCGGTGCCCACGCCTGCTGCCGCCTGGGAACCGGGACGGCGGGGAGCCTGGCTGCCGCAGTTGTCCACCGCGTTGCTGCGCTACTTCGATCCCGACGTCATGCCCATGACCGACGCGGGACGTGCGCTAGTGGCCGCCAATGGCGACTCCTTGGCGTGGATCGCAGGCGCGGCGCCAGATCGCGCGGGATTCACCGATCGTTCCTGCCATTTTCGCGCGGGTTCGCAGTTGGCAAAGCAGAGTGTCCTGATCAATGACGGCCGGACATCCGAATCGTTCGACCTGCGTTGGCACATGACCGTCGATGGCAAGATCGTGGCGCAGGGCCAGGACGCCGGGGACCTGCCGCCTGCCACCACCCGTTTCTCGCCGATCCTCGCCGATGTGCCGACGGTCGCCGTCGATCGGACGGATGGTGCGATCGAACTCGATGCCCGCATCGGCGATGCGCGTTTTCGCGATCGCTTTCCCGTCCGGATATTCCGTCCTCTGTCTCCGATCGCGACGTCGATCGCAACGGTCGATCCGGTTGGCGACACCACCGCCATGCTTGGACGGATCGGAGCCGCGACCACGGCCTGGACCGGCGGGACCGATCGGCTGCTGGTGGTGGGCAGGCGGGCGATCTCGGACCGCAGCGTGGATGCCGCCCAGATCGAGGCCTTCGTGCGCGCCGGCGGTCGGGTGCTGATGATGGCCCAGGATCCGGGCTGGTATGCCGACCGGCTCGGTCTGCGCCTGGCACCGCAGGCTATGCGCAACGTGTTTCCAGCGATCCCCGGCCATCCGGCCATCGCCGGACTCGATGCCGATGACCTTCGCGACTGGACCGGTCACAGCCGGCTGCTGCCTCACGATGAGGGGTTGAGCCTGGAGCAGCGCACGCCGCTCCATGGCTGGCGCTGGGGCACGCGCCATGCCGTGACCAGCGCCGCGATCGAGGTGCCGATGCGTGCGGGTTGGCAGCCGATCCTGCGCTGCGGTTTCGACGGCGCCTATACGCCGCTTGCGTCGATCCGCCTGGGTTCCGGCATGATCGTCGTTTGCACCCTCGATCTCGAGGATCACGTCGCCGAAGATCCGGCGGCAGAGCGTCTGATGCGCAACCTACTCGCATGGACCGCCTCGGCTCCGGCGCAGCCCAGCCTGCCGACGGTGTATATCGGCGGTGAGTCCGGCGCAGAACTGATCAACGAGATCGGGATCATCTGCGACCGGGCCAAGTCCCTCCCCGCGGATGGCCTCGTCCTGCTCGGCGAGGATGCCGATGTCGACGCGGCCGCGGGTTCCGCCTTCCTGGCCCGCGGGGGACGCATCCTCGCGCTGCCCGGGCACCAGGAGCGCGGTCAATTGGGCCGTCGGCTCCGTCGGGTCGAATCCTTCCCCGGATCGCTGGCGGTGCCCGCCTGGCCGGAATGCGCAGGCCTATGGCCGGGCGAACTGCGTCGACGCGCCGACGGCCCCGCCTGGCTGCTTGCCGATGACACTGGCACAGGGATTGCCGCCGATGGACTCCTCGGCCTGCAGCGCAGCGGCAGCGGCGTTGCCGTGTACTGCCAGATCGATCCGGTCGGTCTCGATGCCGACCGCCTGAGTTGGAATCGCACCACGCGCTGGCGTGGATTACGCGCGATCGCCCAGCTTGCGGCCAACCTTGGCGCATCGTTCGCCTTTGATCGACGCATCGTTGCGCCAGCAACCGACGCTGAGCGCATGGCCATCTCCGATGGGTGGCAGGCCGCGCTCACCCAGCGGGTGCGGGCGCCCATGTCCGACGGCTCTCCACCAGTCGATCCCGGACCGAGCCCGGTGGCATTGGCGTTGGTCAAACCTGACGCTGACCTTGCTGCGCTTCGTCCTGTGCGGGTTCCGGCTGAATGGGAAAGCTACGGCGGAGATTGGACCGGCGCTGACGGTGAGGCCGTCTTCCGCCGCATCCTCGACATCCCCGCGTCCTGGGCCGGGAAGGATCTCGATCTGGCGCTCGGCCTGATCGACGACTTTGATACCGTCTACTTTGATGGTCAGATCGTAGGCCGCACCACTTCTGCGACTCCGGCGTGGTGGACCCTGTCCCGAGCGTACATCGTCCCAGGAACCCTGGTGACTACGGGCAAGCATACCCTTGCCGTCCGTGTATTTGATCATGGTGGTGCAGGCGGCTTGTTTGGCGAGGCGTCCAAGATGCGCATTTCGGTTCGCCCACCGGAAAACGCCTATCGCTTGGATTGGCGTAAGGATTTTATTCTCGGAGACGATCCGTGGCGTTATACGCGATGGTGAGGTTGGCGGTTCGTTCCAGAAAATAGAGTGGGGAGTACGGCGAGGCGAATGCATTGTTCCAGGGAATCGCGGTTCCGCTGAGTGGTGATCCGCGCGGAATCACCTTGCGAGGTGGTCACGTCTTGGCTCGCGAATCGGCATCGGCCTGCCCAGATCGTGTATCCGCAAGCGAACCGTGCTGTGTCTAGAACTGTCGGTTCCTCCGAGTCTTGCTCTTATGATGCAACGACGATAAAATCAGCGACGGAAGGCCCCGCATGTTCTCTCTCGATATCGCACGTATCCCGTTTTCAGTGCGCGACTCCTGGCTGCGGATCAGCCGCCTTGGCAAAGAAGGGGGGCTTGCCATCCACAGTCTGCACGGGGGGTTCCCGCAGGTGGCCATGGGGCAGCAGGTCGACGAGGTAAGTCCTAACCTCTTCCGCATCGTGCTGCTTGTCAATGGCACCGTGGTCGAACCGGAGATCGACCTCCAGCCGCATCGCCTGATCCTGCGATCGGGCGCAGCCGAGGTGCTGATCGCCTTTGCCGATGGCAGCACCATCGCATTCAGCGGCCGCGGCTGTGCGATGCGCCTTGAGGCGATGCAGTCCTCGGGCTGGGTCCAGGCCCGTGGTGCCGGAGATCTCCTGATCAACCTCCTGCGTATGCCCGGCTGCGCCCATCTCCGTGTCGAGTCCGGAATCCCCGCTCGGCTGGAAGAGCAGCGCATCGTCGAGGGCCACCAGGTCGGGCAGACACGGGCGCAGGCGGCCTTCGCGGTAGGTGACGGCCGGCCCTGGCGAGCGGCATTGCGGATCAGCGAGGCGCCGACTGGCTGGGACGGGGCGGTTCCCGAGGCTGCAGCAAGCGCCGAACGCGGCCTGTCAGAGCTTGAAGTATGGATGCGGCGGTTGCCGCGTGTTCCCGCCGAATTCTACGACGCCGCCTGTCGGGCATGGCACCTCATGTGGATGCTCCAGGTGCCAGCCACCGGGCTGCTTCACCGCCGTTCGGCGTTGATGAGCAAACTGTGGATGAACCAGGTCTGGAGCTGGGACAATTGCTTCATGGCAATCGGATACTCGCACGGCGACAGCGAGCTCGCCTGGGACCAGGTGCAGGTGATGCTCGATCACCAGACTGCCGAGGGCCAGTTGCCGGACACGGTCAACGATCGCGAACGGCAATACAGCTTTACCAAGCCGCCGGTGTACGGCTGGGCCTGTGGGATTCTCCTTGATCGGCTCGGCGAAGACGCCTGCCTCGATCGCCTGCGCCAAGTGCACGAGCCGATCGCCCGCTTGACGGGCTGGTGGTATCGGCATCGCAATGCCAGCGACCTTTCGCCGTATTACCTGCACGGCAACGACAGCGGTTGGGACAATGCCACCGCATACGACCAGGGCTTCCCCACCTGCGGTGCCGACCTTGCCGCCCTCCTGGTGCTGCAAGCGCGCTTCCTCGCCCGCTCGGCGCGGCTCCTCGGCCGGACCGACGAGGTCGGCCGATGGACGGATCTCGCCGGACGCCAGCTTGCAGCGCTGCTTCGCTGCAATGTCCGCGACGGCGCCTTCTGCTCGCCACATGCGGTCAGCGGGGCCGCCGCGCCGAACGCCTCGCTCGTTAACCGCATCCCGGTGATCCTCGGCGCTGAACTGCCGGAGGCGATCCTTTCCCGCATCGCCGACGACCTGCGGCCGGATGGACGTTTTGTCACCAGCTGGGGTCCGGCGACCGAGGCGGTCGACAGCCCCCACTACCTCGCCGACGGATATTGGCGGGGTCCAATCTGGGGACCCTCCACCTACCTGTTGGTCGATGGCCTGCGCCGCGCTGGCCGCCGCGAACTAGGCGACGAGATTGCCCGCCGCTTCTGCCGGTTATGCGCCGGCGACGGCGTCTTCTGGGAGAATTACGACGCGCTCAGCGGCGCCGGCCTGCGCTGCCCCGGCTACAGCTGGACAGCGGCGACATTCCTCGATCTCGCCACCTCGCTGAGCTGAACGGCGCAAACATATGGCGTATCGCTGCCGATACCGGCGTGTATCCACGCCTTCACACCAATCCTGTCGTTGATGCCGAACTCCGCTCCTCGATAAAGTCTGGATCGTTTGCCGCCAGCTGGGTGGCGGCACCGTTCTCAGGAGTATTTACGATGACATTCCGCATCCTCGGCCTCCGCCCCATCGCGGCCCTCCTTCTCGCGGCTACCGCCCTCGCCGGCGAGTCGGCGATGAAACTCGATCTCAGCGGCCTGACCAGCGGGAATCCGCCCTGGGAGAAGCGCGATCGCATTGCTCTGCTCACCAGCTGGATGTGGGACAATGGCCCAGTTCTGGCCAGTCGTCTGGATGCCGGGTTCCTCGCCCAGCTTCCTCGCCATGGCATCAGCACCATCCTCCGCGCATCGCCGAACGGCAACGAACTGGTCGCCGCCGCCGAGAACCTGATCCGCGCCGAACGGCCGACCATCGTCTTCCTGGTGCTAGGCTGGAAGGATATCTGCGAGGATGAGTTCCGCGGCCGCGCTCCAACCGCAGCGGTCTTCGCCAACAATCTTGCCCAGATGCTCGACGTCTTCGACCGCGCCGGCGTCCTCGCCGTACTGGGGACCCCACCGCCAAAAAATGATCGCAAGGTGGTTGCGGGAAACGTCGACGAGGATCTTCTCGAAGCCTATGCCGAATCCGTCCGTGCCGCCGCCGCCGAGCGTGGCCTGACCGTCTGCGATCTGCGCAAGGAGATCATTGCCTACAATGCCGCCAACAACCTCGCCGATAGCGAGACTGGCGTCCTCTACTGGCGGAACGGTAAATTCAGCCAAACCGGAATCACTCTGGCCACCAACCTGATCGCCAAGGCCCTTGGTCGGGCGGTGGCTACATCGCCGCTGATGCCGTGGATCCCGATCCTCGATGGCGGCTTCACCGGTCAAGTTGATGTACCGATCGTCCTTCGGCACTGCGCCAATCCGGACGGCGTTGAGATACGCTTCACCACCGATGGCAAGCCCGTCGGACCATTATCGCGCACCTACGACAAGCCGTTCCGGATCGGCCAGGACACCACCGTGAAGGTGCTGGCCACCAGCAAGTCCGGCGGCAGCAACCACAGCGCCGAGTTCCGGCTGACAGACCTCGAATGGAACCATGCAGTGAAGGTGGCCAAGCCTAAGCCGGGCCTGCGCTATGAGTTCTTCCTTCTATCCGGTGACCGTCAGCGGCTACCGGATTTCCTTACCCTGATTCCCAATGCCGAAGGCGTCTGTCCGGGATTCGAACTCGACCTCAACGTCGACAACAAGGCGATTGCCCAGATGCAACTCCAGTTCGCGGTCTCCTGGCGCGGATTCGTCGAGGTGCCGCTGGACGACATCTACACCTTCCATCTCAGCGCCGACGACGGCGCCCGCCTGTCCATCGACGCCCAGGTGGTGGTCGACAACGATGGCTCCCACCTGGACAGCATCGTGATGAACGGGCAGATCGCGCTCAAGGCCGGGCTGCATCCCTGTGAACTGCAGTACTACCAGCGCCACGGCGGCATGGCGATCAGGCTCGACTACGAGAGCGCAGTCCTCCGCAAGCAGCCGGTGCCCCAGGCGGCGCTCTGGTACGATCCGGCAGAGAATCCCCGCAAACGCGAGGCGAAAACCGAAGCCAAGAAGAACTAGCGCATGGCTCTAGCCTGCCTGCTGCCGCCCGGCCGCCTTGCGGAAGGCGGCCGGGCCAATGCCCTTGCGCCTGGCAAAGATCCGGCTGAAGTGGAAACGATTGGCGAAGCCGCACTTCTCGGCGATGACCTCGATCGAATCGCTTGATCCGGTCAGCCGCTCGGCCGCCACCGCGATCCGGCGATTCTGGAGGTAGCGCTGCGGAGTACAGCCGGTGCGCCGGCGGAAGACGCGGAAGAAATAGGATGTGCTGATCTCCAGTTGTGCCGCCAGTGTCTGGATTGCGATGTCCTGGTGCAGATGGTCCTCGATGAAGCGCAAGGTCCGTAGGATCGCGTCATCTTCCTCATGTTTGTTTTCCAGGCTGGTCCGCGCCGCCGCCGGCAGCTGATCGAGGCCCGAGACCAGCGCCGCCAGCGCGACTGCCTGGGCGCGCAGGTACCATACCGGCGCCCGCGTCTGTACATCGACCAGCCGGCGCAGCCGGTCTTCAAGTCCCGGATCATGGGCGAGGGCGATGGGCCGTTGGAAGAAGACGGCAGCGGGATGCTCCTGGCGGGCGATGTCACGCAGCGGCTCGCCGGGATCGAAGTGCATGTAAATGTGATCGACGTTCCCGCGGCAATAGGCAGTAAATGAGCCCCAAGCGGGGACGAGGTGCATGCGTCCGGCGCTCAGGGCATGGCTGCCGCCGGGATGGACCACTTCGGCGCCATCACCGGCATTGAGGTAGAGCCGCCAATACGAATTGTTCAGCGGCATCTGCCACCAGCGCTCCTCGATGGTGGTGCGGGCGGCATGGAGGACACGCAGCGCCGGATTGGGTCGCTGGTCGGGCGCATCGATGGTATCCATCGGCTCCATGGCGGACGCGACTCCTTGGCCCTGCGGTAGGCATTCTTAGAGTGCATGATAGACCTCGGACTGGTTCAGGTTGGCGGCCAGCGAGCGCTTCCAGATCTCGATCGCCTGGTTCCACCGCTACGTGCCCGGTAGTCTGCCCTTCGTCATATGCGGGCACATCGAGCTTCTGGCAATGGCGGCCAGGGCAGAGATTCCCATTCTCCCAGCCGCCGCTGAAACTGGGTCGCTCCAGCTTGTGTCAAAGCTGCGGCTTCCTGTCCGAGTATCGCAAGCATTTCGCCATATGCAGAACATGAGTCGATGGCTAAATCCGCATTCCCGTTTATCGCTAGTGCAAGGGCCAGGAAGGATCCATCTGAGAATTGTATACCGGAACGCATGAGACTGCCATCCCTCTGGCATGTTGTTGAAACGACAGGAACCGTGTCGTCACCGAGCCACGTCAATGCGATTTGTGCCCCGCATCCGCTCCAGGTGAGACGTAGATCAGGCTTTGCCTGACGCTGGCCATAGGCGGGGAAATACCAGCCGGCCACGGGTTCATCGCTTCCCTCGAGAAGAGAAGTCTTAGCGGGGGTTACAGCGATGATCTGGAATCCCGGCGCCTGAACATGGCCGTCACCGTTGATGCGAACGGAATTGACAGCCTCAGGTGCTAACTGCCACAAACGTGCGTATTCGTGCTCAGCCTCGTCATCAGGCCTTAGTCGATCAATTACCAGCCAGCCGCGTCCTTCCACCTGGAGCACTTGCCGGTGATGCTGGACACGGATGGCATTGGGGCCGAAGCCATCGTTGTATGTGCCTTCCACAAGGGCGAAGGTATGGCCGGCCAAGGCACGGTTGGGCATGGGGCCTGCGCTGTCCGCACGTAGGCGTGGTTCCTCGAACACCTCGCCGCGTAACGCTTGTTGCACGGCGATCCGACGCGCTCCGTGACCATCGACCAGGACGACGTTATGGGCAGCGCCGCTGAAGCCGTAGGCATTCATCCGCACATCAAGATCGGTGCGAGATCCATAGCTGAAATTGCCGCTGTCGACCAGCAGTCTGCGTCCACCGCACCACAGCACCAATGACAAGCTGTCCTCATGTGTGTGTCCCATGCCTGGAGCGCAGGCCTTGAGCAGCATATAGGAACCGCGCTCCCTCCACGATGAACTCAGCACGTACCAACCACCCCACGGAAATGATATGCCAGGAGCACGTAGCCACGGGGCAGTTTCGAGAGAGGCTGCCCACGTCGTCAGGCGCTGTCGGTCGTCTGCGCCACGTCCGTTCTTTGCTATTTCTACCGGAAAACCGTCTGGATAATGCATGGCACACAGGAAGCGCAGACGTTGACGCGCAGCTATCACGAAGGGCTCCAGTGCATCCTTTGGCAAGACTCCGTGTAATTGGTCGACCATGTGCAGGAGGGAATAGTTGTAGTTGGTTGATTGTTCGAGATCGGATCCATCAGGGAATGTCTGGCGCGCTACGGCGTCGCGAAGACGAGTGAGTCCGATTTCATAGGCGGCGCTGGCAACGGCATGCTCAGGCATGGAAAGCCCAAGAAGCAGCAGTGCCAGGCTGGTGTGCATATACTGATTTGGCGTGTTGCTGCGCGGATTGTTGACCATGCAGCGGAAGGCGTCGTTCCAATTGTGGTCAATGATCGCAAGTAGGAGTTCGTCGCTGACCACTCCGCTATCAAGAACCAAGGCCAATCCGTCAAGCAATGCATGGCTGCGGGTTGCTGCAGCCAGGGAATTCCAGTGCGTGCCCTCACCGTTATCCGACACACGGCGTCCGATGACGACACGGGGGGCGGCTTGATCCAGCGGCCATCCGACACGGCCATACGGCGCGTTCGCCAGGAAGTCAGCGACATAGTCTGCCCATGCGACGGCGAATTCCAATCGTCGCGTGACGTTCCAGGCCTGCGCGAGACTGCAGGTCCATTTGAAATACCCGAGATGCTGCGTCCATTGGTCGTCGCGATCGGACATGGCAAGCCAGTCGACCGATTCACCGAGTTGTACCGCCGGATAACCGAGTAGGACAAGCCGCCTGCCTAGCAGGCCTTCAGCTTGCTCCATGAAGTCGGAGCAAGGTTCTGTGACATGCGTCACCGGATTGGACAATCGTTCGCGGGCAACCGCCAGTGACAGTCGGCGCGCCTCGTCGAATGCGCCGTCAGCCCACCGCTGTCTCGCCATGGCCAGCGATTTGTGTACGAGATCGAAGCGTCCGCTCACCGCATCTGCGGTTGGCGATGCAGGGAATGCCGACGAACTGAGGGGCATGTTGGATTCCTTCATTTTCGATTGTTGGACGGAAGGTCTATCTGACCGCATCGACACATGAGAGGCGTTACGATAAGCGGCATAGTCCTGTGGATAGCTATCTGTATCTGAGAAGGATCGCCCGGGCGACGGCTGACCGTGCGTTCTGGCTCAGGCCGGAACCACCCCGATTCCTGCGACCACCACGTAAGGCACCTCTTCGAAGCTGCCGGTGGCGGTGAAACGCAGGTAGCGTCCCGCCTGCGGCTTCGACAGGGGGATCAAACGCATGCCGACATCGTCTGGCAGTCCCTGGATCCCGCCCTCGGCGGCCATGTGCCAGACCGTGTTGTCATCGCTGAGTTCGAACCGGTAGCCTGTCGGGGCCCCATCCGCATCGCGCGGCAGCAGGGTAAAGGCTGTGACCTCCAATTTCGCGCCCATGTCGAGGACGACCCAGTGCGGTGGCCGGCTCAGGGACGTATCGGTATGGTAGGTGTGCCAGTACCAACTGGGATCGTCGTTGAGCAGGTGGTCTGGATGCGCCCGGCCGTTGTTGGCGAAGGGGCTGACCAAGCTGGTCGCCACCACCCGCCAGCCACGGCGGTCGATACCGAATACCGCCTGCACTGGTGGCGAGACCCAGGCATGATTGACGCACGACACCGCGCTGACTACGCCGCCCTGCGGAAGCGGGAAGGGGCCGGTATAGAGTTGTGTGTCGGGCCCAGCGGGCTGACCACCAAGGGCGTAGCGGAGTTCGAGATGGGGATTGCGGCAAGCGATCCGCACCAGCCCATCAGCGCCGCGGGTCACGGTTGGCGGATTTCGCTTGGCGGCATCCACGGCTCCGGGTAGCAAGGCTGCGTCGGCGCGATAGGTAGCGAATGAGCGGATAACCGGTTCACCGTCGCAGGCGAGGATGCGCAGGCGCAGACGTCCCGCCGGCAGCGCCGGGCAGCGTTCGAGCCGCCGGTGGCCGACGCTGGTGCCGCGCCATATCGGGATCCAGCCGGCCGGGCCTTCGGACTCGACCACGAAGCTGCGTACCCGTTCACCGAAGGCGATATCCTCCATGATTTCGAGTACAGTGGCGCCGGCCCTTCCCAGCGGCAGGTCGATGATCGGGCCTCGCATGGAAACGCGTGCCACCGGATCAGCGGTGATGTGTTTGATGCGTTCGCCGAACTCGGCGAAGCGGATCCGGTCGGCTTCGGGCACCTCGCCGTGCGGGTCGATGACCATGCCAAGGAGGAGGTTACAGTTGCCGCCGACCGAGCGGAACCACGACTCGGTCAGACGGTCTGCGCTGAGTAGGAAACGCTCGTCGCCGGCGCGCCAGAACCATCCACCCTGGAATGCCTGGGCTGCATTGCGATTGGGCATGTCGGCCTCGCCGCATGACCATACCCGGCCTTCCGGTGATCCGCCGAGGCCGGCGAACTCGGTCATGCCGTCAAAGGCGCGGAGATCGTCGGTGGTGCTCCAGAACGGATCCGGCGGGTCGCCACGCTCGTTGCCGACGAAGCGCGCCAACGATGGCCAGCCCGGTGGTCCGCCGAACACGACCGCATCGGGCTGCAGCCGTTGCATCAATGGTACGATCACGGGACCGCCTTCCTCCGGCGACAGGACCCCACCATCGAACCAGATCTCGAACAGCGGACCATAGTTCCCCCACAACTCGGCGAGTTGGGTCTCCACCACCCGGTTGTAACGGGCCTGGGCGTCGGGTCCGGCCCAGCGGGCATGCTTCCCGCTCTGCCAATCGATGTTGGCGCTGTAATCGCGCAGGAAGTTGGGATCCGGATCGAGCACCCGTCCGGGATTGTCGACCAGGAAGTGGGCGTTGCAGGATGCGCTGGCGTAGATGCCCGGCTTCACCCCAAAGCGGCGACATGAGGCTAGGAAGTCGGCCACGACGTCGCCACGACCTCCGCGCCAGGGGCTGGAGGCGACCGAGTAGTCATGGGCCTGGGTCGGCCACAAGGAGAAGCCGCTGCAATGCTTGGCCACCAGGATGGCGTAGGTGGCGCCAGCACCGCGTGCGGTTTCGATCCACCGATCGGTATCCAGGCGGTCTGGGTTGAAGCGCGCCGCCGGTGGCGTGTAGCCCCAGGCGCGGCGGAAGTCGTAGCCGGGCTCGAATACCTGCATGTCGAGGTGGATGATCACTCCAACCTCGGCATCGGCCCAAGCGCGCTGGGCCAGGGTGGGGAGGACGGGCGGATGATGGGATCGGGTCATGGTCATCCCGCGTGTGTTCAGGTTCGGGCGTTGGCGATAATCCAGTCGGCGCAGGCTTCAGAATCCGGTGGTCCGTGCGGATGGTGGCGGCCGCCGGGCTTCCGCAGCAGCGTCATGCTGCCGCCAAGCGCCGCGACCCGGGCTGCGACCACCGCGGTATTTTCCTCCCAGGGAACAACTTCGTCGGCATCGCCGAAGCTGTGCAGCAGCGGCACTCCGGCGGCAACCAGGGGAGCGAGATTGTCGACCGGGTGTCCCGGCCATGCCATAGCCTCGGCATCGGATGCGAAGCCGTAGCAGCGTTGCAGTTCGCTCCAGTTTTCGGGTGATCCCGGCCCGCTGCCCTTCCCGCCCGGCCAGCTGCGGAAATCGCAGACCGGGTTGTCGGCGAACAGCAGCCCGACCACATCCGGATGGGCGATGGCCCAGTTATAGGCGTAGAGCCCGCCACGGCTGAGCCCCTCCAGTACCGGCCGGTGGTGGAAGCCCTGCTCGGCGGTCATCCAGGCGTAGAATGCGTCGAGGGTGCGCAGGGCAGCTGGACAGCCGAAGGTGTTGCCGACGCCGATGTAGGCCAGCCACCAGCCACGTGCCAGCAGCGCCAGGTCGAGTGCTGGGAAGGCGTCGAAGAACTCCATTCGCCAAATCCAACGCCGCTGCGTCGCCGGCTGTCGTGGTTCGACGAGGATGGCGGCGGCGCCCGAGCAGGTCAGGTCATGGCGGCGGTAGCCGTGGTAGAGGGAGGGGGGTGGCGTATCCATGGCGTTCCCGATCCGGTTCAGGGCCTAGCGCCGGCGGTCGCGGCATCGGCCGAGATGAATCGGGCAAGTATGCGCCGCCCCACGATCGCCGCGCGGCCGGCGATGGCGTCTGCCAATGCCGAGCCAACGGCCTCCGCCAGGGCCTCCTCGTCGCGATGGACCACCGCTGTGATGCGGACGGTCGGATGCGCCTGCCGCAGTTCCGCAAGCCGCGAGCCAATGTCGTCCAGCAGTAGCTCACCACGCGCATTCCAGGGGTGGCCGTCGAGGACGCGGAAGATGCGCTGCTGGCGGGTGTAGCCACCTTCGGCGATGATCGCAGTCACGCCATCCGGTCCGAGGAGGGGGGGCAGGGCACGGTCCACATCCTCTGGATGGTGGATGATCAACGCCGGATCGATGGCCAGGCCGGCAGCCGACATCGCCTGGCGGAATCCGTCGTATATCGGTGGGGCGTCGTGGGTGCAGCAGGCGATGCGGCGGTGGCCACGGGCGAGCATCCACTCGGTGCGCTGGCGTCCGACCCCGGCCGGATCATAGGCGAAGAGGTTGGCGGTGCGGTCGTAGTCCTGGGGGAGGACATCTTCGGAGACGATGGCGTAGGGCAGGGCGCAGCGTGCGAACACCGTATTGATCGCGTGCAATCGGGTTGCATGCGGCATGTACCACAGGCAGGCCTGGAGATCGTAGCGAGCCAGGACCTCCAGCGCCTCGTCAGGGTCGCGTGCGGAGATCAAGCGGACGACCAGGCCGTGGCGGTCGATCTCCTGCAGAATGCGGGCTATGGTTCGCGGCATGCGCACAAAGGTGCTGGCATTGCCCTCCCCCACCACGATGCCGACGTCGGTGGTGGTGCGGGCGCCGCAGATGTAATGCCCGTCCCGCGGCGCCGTGCGCAGCTTGTCCTCCAGGACCAGCTGGCGGATGGCCTTCTTCACCGTCATCAGGCTGACTCCGAGTTCATCGGCGAGCTGGCGTTCGCCGGGCAGGCGCTGGACGCCCTTCCGGGTCAGACCGGACATCATGGTGATCAGCTGCTGTCGGGCACGGATGTGGGGAGGGGTATTCATGGGTCAGCGGTCGGCATGCCGGCTGGCGATGGCTGCGGCGACCGCTTCGGCCAGCCCGGCGCAGCCGGCAGCGTTGAAGTGAATGCCGTCATCGGCGGACCAATCCGGCCTGGCGAGAGCGAGGCTGAACAGGTCGTTGATGGGAATGCGTTGGGCACTCATCACCCCGGTCAGCAGGCGATTCCGTGCCACCACCCGCTCATGGCGCGCATCGAAGCGGCTGCTGTCGCCGGCGACCCTGACCGGCGTGCTGGTGGCGCAGATGAGCCTGGCCGACGGCTGCACGCGGCGCAGGAGGTCGACCAGCCGGTGCAGGCCGTCCTCGTAGTCGGCCTCGCTGAAATCCCAGCCATGCAGGCCATTGTTGAAGTGGATGACCTGGAAGCGGTACTGCTCCATGACCAGTGCCAGTTCCTGGTGATAGACCGGATCGGTCAGGAAGCGCGAGGTCGCCAGCCGCGCCGACTCGAATCGGTCCATGAGCCGCTGATCGACCCCGCCGTAGTAGCCGCGGGTGATCGAGTCGCCGATGCACAGGCAGCGAGGATGCCCGGATTTTTCAGCGGAGCGGATCCAGATGTCGCACCACTCGATGGGTTCACGGAAGATCGTTGCCATGGCGGCTCCCTCGGCTGTATCGCGCCGGAGGTCGGGGGTCTGGGCCGACTCGTCTCGCGATGCAGTTCTTTGCTGCTATTGATTCTGTGTATGATATAGAAAAATCCATATCAATTTTATCCTGCGTCCATATGCTCGTTAGCACCTAGCAAGGGGAGGTTACCATGCATCACGAAGGTGTGATCCGGATGCGATGTGCGTTCACGCTGATCGAATTGCTGGTGACCGTCTCCATCATCGGAATCCTGGCCGCGTTGCTCCTGCCAACGCTCGGCCTGGTGCGCGAAGCCTCACGAAAAACGGTCTGCGCCAACAACCAGCGACAGTTCATGATGGCGACCATAGCCTATACCCAAGATAATGGTGGATTGACTCCGCCGACCACACCGGGGACCGACACGCTTGGGCGCTGGGTCTATATCCGGCTCATCAATCTCGGTTACATGCCTGATGAATACGTCCTGCAGCAGGACGGCTTGGCCAACTGGGTCATCCTGCGGTCGTCCCCGAATCCCTTCCAATGCCCGTCCATCCAGCCGCCATCGCCGAACAAGGATCTGGCCTATGGTCCAATGATCGGCGCTGATTGGGCCGCACTTGGGCTGAAGACGATCAAGCAGTATACCGCTTTCTCGTATCGCCTATCCGATCTCCATCCCAGCATGCCCTTCATTGCCGAGTCGGTTCGGGTCTCCAACCCGTCTGTCAGCATGTATTGGTCCAATACAACGACTCCGCTGTGGGCTGGCTATGATGGCTATCTACGTCTCGCCCACCGTGGGTCCGCGGTGGTTGCCTATAAGGACGGGCATGTCGCGGCTCGAACGAAAAGCCAATTAATGACCGAGGACTACATCACCTACGCGTGGAGTCCTCCGTGAACCAGAAGCTGCTGGTTGGTGCACTCATTGCTGGGCTGGCTCTGGTTGCAATCAACTGGTTGGCACGGCCTGCGGTGGATGTCTCCGACGAAGAGCCGGCGTTAGAGGACATCAAGAGCCTCGATGGCGTGCAACTGGATGCGGCGCTGATGCGCGCCATCGCCCGTCGTTGGTATACCGCTGACGGCAATCCTGGGGATTGGCGGCGTCTAGGGACGGAAGCCCGCTCCTACTGGGTGGTCGTGCGCATCTCGCGGGATATCGCCGATGTCGGCATGGCCGACTGGATGCGGTTTCACCAACCCGGTACCGAGACGACCAGCCCGGGCCCAGAAGACCTTGTCGCGGCTCTGACTTGTCTTGGAGTCGACATCGCACCGGCAGAGGCGGTACGTGATGCCATTGCCCATCCGGATCAGACGGCCGATGCCGAGCGGTTGCGGGCACGCCTCGGCAAGGTCCTCACGGATCCATTGGCCGTCGCACAACGGCAGGATTGGGCAAAGGCCCACCTGGCAGAGATCCTCGACCGTTGAAACGTGCCAAACGATGACCCCAAGGGATCTGCATGCGCCTACACATGCTCGGTTTGCTGATCGTCCTCGTCCTTCAAGGTTGCGCTGAAGCCTCTCCGTCGGCGACCCCGCCGTCGTCGGCGCCTCCTTCGGCACCACCGGTCGTATCGGTCGTGATTCCCGGGCCATTCAATAGTGATGGCCTGAGGGCGACCCTCGATCTCGGTGGTACCTGGGAGGCGCGGTCTGTCACCGATCTGTCGTGGCCGCCGCCGACAGATGGATGGGCGCCGCATCAGGTACCCAGTCGGGAGACCGTGCTCATCACCAACGAGGGACTTGGACCCTACATACCTGCATTTGACGCTCTCGTCGATAGCCACGGGCGCTGCCCTGAGCCGGCCAAGGCGGCCGCGTGGTTTCGGCGCGGGTTCAGTATCTCCAGTACGTTGCCAGCCGGCATGCGCGCGCTACTCCATCTCGATGGGGTGGCGTGGCGTCACGAACTGCGCATCGATGGGGCCGCATTCGGATCCTCGAACCTTGGTCTTGTTCCGCATACATACGACATCACCGAACGTATGGTGCCTGGCGACCATACGATCGCCATCGCGGCAACGGCTCGATGGGCGCTATGGGACCAGGGGCAACGCTCATTCACAGCCCCCATCGGCGGTACCATGCCTGGCATTTCTGATCGGGTGTGGATCGAACTCGTACCCGAGGTGCGTATCGACGACATATTCGTTCGTCCGTTGACGTCGCAACACCGCATCGAAGTCGAGGTGTCCATCGCCAGTGCCGCTGCGAGTCCGCGTCGAGTCATCCCGGTTGTGACGGTTCGAGATCCGGAAGGCATGGTCCGCCTGTCCATCACTGGTGGAGAAGTTGAGATACCGCCTGGCGGCACGGCCACCGCGAACCTGGCTGCGGACTGGACCGAAGGCGGGTGGTGGAGCCCCGCCGCGCCGGTTCTGCATCGCGCCGAGGTCCGACTGGATGCCGATGGTCGCTCAATCGACCGGCAATCCACTGGGTTCGGTTACCGCAGTTTCACGGCATCCGGGACGGATTTTCAGCTGAATGGACGTCGCCAAGTCCTGCTGCGCAATTCATGGCTACGCAGCCCGACCGAACCGCGCGATGAGGTCATCCCCTGGCTGCGCGACGAGTTGCGTAATTCCAACTGCATCCGCCTGCATCTTGGTCAGAACAACCCCGCCGTCATCGATCAGTGTGATCGCATGGGCATGCTGGTGATTCCCGAGTTTTGGGGTTGGTACCAGAACGACGACAAGCGCTTCCCGATCGCCCAGGCCAACGCCTGGACTCCAGCCACCCTCGAGACCATGCGCCGTCTGGTGCGGCGCTGGCGCAACCATCCATCGGTCATCATGTACAGCGTGACTAACGAGACGATGTGGAACAGCACCACTCCTGAACGCATGGCGGTGGCAGAGCAGGTCGTCCGGACGATCCGCGGAGCGGATCCGACCCGCCTCCTTCAGGGCGATGGCGAAGTGACCTGGGACGGCAGGCTGGATGCAATCAGCATCCACTACCCGGAGGGGGACGCGGGCACGGTTGGCAAGCGCTACGACAATAGCGGCTGGGTGGTGCCGAATGACCTCGACTGGCTGCGCCGTAACGGCACCAACCATGCCTGGCGTGCCGATTTCATGTGGGACCGCCCTCTGATGCTCGGTGAGTTCTACTGCCCAGAACCCGGCGTATCCGATCGCTATGCGCCATTCTCGGGTGATGCGGCCTACGACGAGTCGGCTTGGCGTTGGACCGATTTCGGCGGACGCAACGCCCCGACCACCGCGCCCAGCCCATGGATCGAGATGGTCAAGTTGAGTAGCGATCACTATCGCGCGGCCGGCGTCGCCTGTCTCAACCCGTGGACAGGCCAGGGCTTCCAGACCATGCCGCAACTGCTGGTGGCGCCGCTTGACCACTTCCCCAATGCTTTTGCCGGGGAGACCTGCACTCGTCGCTTTGTCGTCGCAAACGACCATCACCAGGCGTGGAACGACCTGCACCTCCAGGCTGGACTATTCATCGGCGCGCGCGCCGTCTGGTCGACGGAACGCATTCCTGTACCCTGGGCACCAGGGGAATCGCGACAGCTTGACATCGACATGGCGGTGCCCCGCCTTGCCTCACCGGCTGCGGTCAAGCTGATTGTGCGGCTGCGCTGGATGCGCGGAAGGCAAGCTATTGAACTAGCCCGCCACGAGGAAGACATGTGGGTCCTGCCCCGCCCGACCCTGTCGGACGTGGATGCCATCGGCATCGCCCTGGTCGACAAGGAGGGGGTGACCGCCAAGGCCCTGGAGGCGATGGGTCTCAGGCTGGCACCGGGCGCCTGCGATGACCGGAGCCTGGTCGGGAAACGTCTACTGGTTATCGGAGAGGGTGCCGCCGAGCAGGCCGACCTTGCCGCGGCTGCCCGCTTCGCCGAAAGCGGTGGGCAGGTCCTGGTGTTGCACCAGACGCGGATCGGTCTACTCGCCGCGGGTCAGCCCGAGATCGACCCACGCCATGCCGCATCATTTAGCTGGAGCCAATCTCGGGATCCGCTGCTGGCGGGTTTTGACGACAGGCAACTTCGCTTCTGGCGTCCCGATCATTTGGTGGCAACCGAAACGCTGGTGCGCCCGGCCTCCGCCGCCGCGATCGGCACCGCGGTGTGCGGGGGACGCTACGGCATGCACTGGTCGCCCCTGGCTGAACAACGCCATGGCCGTGGCGGCATTACCTGGTGCCAATACCTCCTGGCTGAGCGCAGCGCCGTCGAACCTGTCGCAGCCGAGATCCTCGCCCGGGCGGTGCGGCGCGGTGTCGCCGCGACGCCAACCGATCCGCCGCCGGCACTGCGCCTGATCGGCGTCGCCGCTCCGGCCCGTGCCGTCCTGATTGCCGCCGGCGTGCGCATCAGTGATGAGGCAGCTGGAGGCGGGCCGGCCATGCTCGATCTCGGCGCCGGCATCCCTGATCGCGAGATGCTGCAGCGGCTGCGGACCGAGGTCGAAGCGGGCGGTACCCTATGGTTGCGTGGGCTGGACTCCGGAACCCTGTCTGCTGCCACTGCGCTGCTGCCGTGGCAGCCGCGTTTGGTTCCGCTGCCAGCCGGACGGGTCGGGGCCGCGGTGCGCATACGCGACCCGTTGGCGGACGGCATTGGCACCGCCGATCTGTATTGGGCCCGCGAAGGCGCTTCTACCGCGTCGCTCGGAGGGCCGGGCATCGAAGCGCCGGTCGCCGACCACGCCGTAGCGATCACCGATCCGCCACTCCTGGTGGCGGTGCCGCTGGGCCGTGGACGGATCCTCATCGATCAACTGGCGTGGGACCGGGCCGCCGCTGCCGAACCCGAGCGTATTGCTCGCATCGCCGGCTGTCTGGCGCACAATATCGGGGCCGGGGGTGAGATCCGGTCCGCGCGCGCATATCGCTTCCGGCACGTCGATCTCGCCCGCTTCGCCAATCGTGGCTTTGTCGATGACCGCATGGGAGATGGCGTCGGCGGCTGGACCGATCAGGGCGACAATGACCTCCGCTACTTCCTGGTAAATCACACCGGTATAGTCGGCGGCATGGCTGTGGCCGGGCAGGCCTTCCCCGCCAGCGCCAACCTTGCCGGCGTCGACTTCGGTCTGGTCGACCCTGCCGCCAACCATGGCCGGTCGGTGCTGACCTTCCGCGCCGAAGGACATGATCCCACTGCCCTGGATGCGGTGCGCGGCATCCCGGTGGGAGCGAAGGCCGACCGCATCTGGTTTCTCCATACCGGGGCATGGTCGTCTTCTGGCGGACGTGGTCGTTTGGTCGCCCGCTACGATATCGTGTATAGCGATGGATCCCGTGCCTCCGCGGATGTGCGGCAGGGTCAGGAAATTGCTGATTGGTGGCATCCGGAACCCCTGCCGGGTGCGGCAGTGGCGTGGACTGGCCGTAACGATCGACATGCCCCCATCGGTCTCTACAGCATGCCCTGGGACAACCCACATCCCGAGCGGGAAATCGCCAGCATCGATGTGATCGGTGGCCTGGCCCAGACCCAGCTGGTCCTGGTATCTATCACCCTTGGTGAGGTAGTTGGCGCCAAGCCCGCCGCTGCCTGGGATCTTGGCGTTGGCGATGCGCGTGGTGTTCCGGCGTTGGTTGGAGACCAGGCATTGGGTGGTGAGGCCGAGATAGTCGAGCTTGATGGCCGGAACGGACGCCGATTCGGCGCCGGTCGGCAGCTCGATGGCACCTTGCCGGCGACTCCGCTCGCCGAGGGCAAGCCGGTGGCGATCGAAATCGATGCTGCTGCCCTAGGGCCCCCGGCGGGAGCCTACGGCGGTCTGATCGAGGCGGGCACCTATCAGGCGAGGGGACTCCGCATCATGGTCGATCGCAATCTACGCGTGGTGGTCGAGCAGTGGGCTGGCCCAGAGGGGACGAGAAATCTGATTGCGACCGACCCGCTAGTCGTAAACCGCATGGTGACCATCCGCTATGAGAATGATGGCAACCAGGCGCGGCTGCTGATCGATGGGCGGATACAGGCGGCGAAAGCCTGTGCGCCACCGCAATGGGATGGTCGCATCCGGATCGGCAGAGCATCGGGTAAGGACTACTGGTTTGAAGGCATCATCGCCGGCATCCGCATCCTGCCGGCACCGTGAATCCCAGTTGGAGAAATGACGATGGATACCCGTGTATTGACCTGGTCCACCCCGCCGACTGTGATGGAGACTCGTTTCACGCCCGATGGCGCCCTCCTGGGTGACGGCCGCCTGGGCGCGGTCGTGGGCGGTGGCGATGGCGAGATCATGATCCGCCTCGGCTCGAACGACGCCTGGAGTCGCAGCCGATGCTCACCGTTGCAGGTCGGCCAGTTGCGCCTGCGTTGTCCAGGCGGCTTTGCCCTGACCCACGACCTCGAAGCCGGAGTGGCGACCGCCTCTCTTGGCGCTCTCGCGGTGGATGTGCGGATACATGACGGTCTGGTGCTGCTTAACCTGGAGAACCGTGGCGACGCGGCAATCGAAGTCGACATCCGACTGCTGCCTGGCTGGTCGCGGTCTGCTGATTTCCCAACCACCTGCGGCCGAATTGGTGGTTGGCCTTGGGCCGAGCGTAGGCTTGAGCACCCCGGCGATGGCGATGGGGTGGTTGCGATGGGTGTGTGCGCCCCCGGCCTGACCGGTCCCGGGTTGGTATTGTCTGGATCTGCCTGCCGGCGACTCGCGATCGCGGTGCGCAGTCATCGCGACGGTTCCGATCCGCGTGTGCTGGTGCAGTCGCTGATGACCGGCTTGGATGGGAGCGATCTCACCACCCGGATCGCCGCACATGCCGAGCATTGGCGCGGATTCTGGCTACGCGGCCGGGTTGAGCTTCCGGACGAGCCGGTCCTGGCGCGGTTCCGACGCGCGTCTCTCGCCCACCTCGGATCAGCTGCCCGGCCGGATGCATGGGCACCGGGCCTTTACGGACCGTGGGTGACCACTGATGAACCGGCCTGGCATGGTGACTACCATCTCAATTACAACTTCCAGGCCCCGATCCAAGGTCTGTGGACCGCAGATCATCCTGAACTGGCTCTCGCACATCTGCATGCGCTCAGCGCTGCCACTCCGATCTTCCGCCGCTACGCCGCGGCGGCCAGTCTGCCGGGACTCTTCGCTCCGGTGGCGCTCGGCCCCGACGGCATCCTTCCAGAAGGTGGTGGCGCTTGGAACCAGCGCGGCAATGCCCTGCATTGTGCCATTCCCTTCATTAAACACTGCCGCGCCACTGGAGACCGTGGATTTCTTGCTGCGATCGCATATCCGTTCCTCCGTGGTGTGGCTGACTATTGGGAGGCCTGGCTTCAACCGGATGAGGCGGGCATTCTCCATATCCGCAACGCGACTGCGCACGAGATTCCGGCAGGCTGGCCGGAAGTAGGGACGCTGACCCATGAGTCGCTGCTGCCACGAGATCGCCATAGGCTGCTCCGCGACGATCCCTTGCCGGATCTCGTGCATCTGCGTGTTTTGTTTACCGCCCTCATCGCCTTCGCCACCGAGTTGGGCATTGATGGTGAGCGAGTGTCGCGTTGGCAAGCGATCCTCGAACGTCTCGCACCGCTTCCTGAGGTCGATCTGTCGGATGGCACTCGTGCGTTCGGTTTGCATGCCGGCATCGACCACGTCTTTGCCCCAGATCATGTACCATCGCACTGCGTCTTTCCCGGCCTGTTAATCGGCATAGGCTCCGATCCACGACAGGTCGAACTTGCCCGGAACACTCTGCGCGCCGCAGACGCTTGGCGGCAGACCAATGCATTTAGTCTAGTCCTGCCGGCCGCAGTCCGAGTCGGCTATCCCGGGATTGTCGACCTGCTGCGCGAGACCATAGCCGAGTTCACCATCGCAAACGGCATGGTGGTTACCAATCCGCGGCATGGCGGGATCGAGACCTGCGGTGCGATGTGTGCAGTCGACGACCTGCTGCTGCAATCCCAGCATGGAGTGATCCGTCTCTTCCCGGTATGGGACCGGCAACGCCCTGCTGCCTTCGAAGGTTTACGGACCGACGGCGCTTTTCTGGTTTCGGGAGCCTGTTCAGGCGGTCGAATGAAGGATGTGCGCATCCGCAGTGAACGCGGTGGGGTTTGTGCCTTGGCCGGCGAATGGAAGATCGAAACCGCCGATGGCGATGTTGTCGCGGTGCGTCTGGATGCCGGCAGAACCCGTTTTCAGACCCGGGCAGGCGAAACCTATCGCTGCCGTGCCACGACGTCATGATGAATCTCCGTTGCAAATTTAGACCGGAGCACAATGGCGGGTAGTGGCGAGTGCTTGTCTGTGCTCGGACTCAAGATTTCATGGCGGCTCCGCTGGAGGGATCATGGATCTAGACCAATTGGACCGAGATATTGCCGAGGTCGAGTTGCAGGAGCGAGTACTGGTGTTTCCAAAATTCGCCCCGCGCGACGCGCTCGAACTGGGCCTGCAGATTATCGCCCTGGCAACCGCTGGCGGAGTCGGAGTGGCCATCGACATAGAATGCGGTGGGCAATGCCTATTTCACCATGCTATGGCAGGAACGACATCCGAGCATGACTCGTGGATTCGCCGCAAGCGTAACACCATGCGATTGACAGGCACTAGTTCACTACAGGTTTTCCTCCGCCTTGCGCGCGCTGGCAGCAACATGGCTGCCAGCTATGGAGTCGATCCCGCAGAGCACGCTCCCGGTGGTGGCGGCTTCCCCATCCGCGTGAGGGGTGCTGGCATCGTCGGCTATGTGGTGGTATCTGGCCTGCCGCATCGGGACGATCATGCCTTGGTGATCGGCGCCCTGCGGGCGTTCATCCCGACATGATGTACAATCGCGATGCGGGCTTTGTGCTACGGCCCGGCGTAGGGATCAGCCGTATCCGCTCATCCAAGCCGTGTAGCGTTGTGACGCGATAGCCATCACAGTGCCGGCCCCGGAGGCAGGCCGTGAGCGACGACTCGAAGCACCGACATGGCGTCCATCGCTACCGCAACGTCACCGACGGCGTGGCGATGGCGAACGAGTATCTGTCGAGCCGGCTCAGCGTCTCGGAGTTCGCCCGGCAGAAGGGCGTCTCGTTCAAGATGGTGACGTACTGGTGCGCACGAGCCCGGCAGTTGGCAGCTGCCGCCAGCGCGTCTGCGCCGCCCACGCGTCCCGGGCACCTGATCCCCATTGGGACCATCGACGAGCACCACGCGATCATCGTCGGCCAGCCGCCAGCCGAGGACCAGGCACGGTCATCACCGCCCCCGGCTGCCCCACCGCCGCCGCCATCCCCCATCGAGGTCCATCTGCCCAGCGGCGTGCGCGTGTCGGTCGGCCCCGGCTTCTCGCCCGAGCTCCTGCGGTCAGTGATCGCCTGCCTGGGGCAGCCATGCTGAGCTTCGGTCGTCGTCGGATCTTCCTCTGCCAGCAGCCGGTCGACATGCGGAAGGCCTACGACTCGCTGGCAGATCTGGTGCGGGTGGATCTGGGCATGGACCCGTTCCAGGGCGATGTCTTCGTGTTCGTCGGCAAGGATCGCACCCGCGCGAAGGTGCTGGTCTGGGAGCCCACCGGATTCTGGCTGTGCGCCAAGCGGCTGGAGGCATCCCGGTTCCAGCTGCCGGCCACCGCCAGCGCGACCGGAGCACGGCCACTGACCACCGCCCAGGTGGTCGCGCTGCTGGAGGAGGTGCTGCCGCGCCACCGCGCACTGCCTGGTAAGGGCGGAACAGGATCTGCGTCATAGGAGGGCGTGAGCGACGCGCCGACCCTGGCGATGCTGATGGAACGGATCGCCGCGTTGGAGGCGACCAACCGGGCGCTCGTCCAGGAGAACCAGGCGCTACGCGCCAAGGTGGTCGCGCTGGACGGGCAGTTGCGACGCATGGTCCGTCGGGTGGTCGCGCCGCAGTCGGAAGCGCTCATCCCAGCACCGGGGCAGCAGCCCATTCCCGAACTCGTGGCGGCCATCGACCGGCTCCGGGTGCATGCCCAGGCGGTCGGAGCCGCGCTGCCGGATGACCATGGGTCCTCGCCCTCGCCAGCGCATGTCCCGCGGCGGCGCTCGCCGCGTGGTCGCGGCCGGCTGACCCTGCCCGAGCACCTGGAGACGGTGGAGGAGCGCGTCGAGCTGCCGGCGTCGGCCTGCGTCGACCATGACGGCACGCCACTGGTGCCGGTAGGCGTCGAGCGCTCGGTCCGCCTGGATTGGGTGCAGGGCCGCTTCGTCCGCCACGTCACCATCCGCACCCGCTATGGCCGCCGCGACACCCGCGAGCCGGTGCTGACCGCTCCCATCCCGCCCGCCATCGTCCCGCGCGGCCTGGGCGGCGACCGCCTGGTGCTGCACATCGCCCACCAGAAGTACGCCCTCGGCCTGCCGCTGCACCGGCAGCGCCAGGACTGGCTGCGGCAGGGCGTCGATCTCAGCACGGCGACGGCCTGCTCGTGGATGGGCCATCTGAGCCGGCGGCTGGACCCCGTGGCCGGTGCGATCCGGCAGCAGATCCTGGATCAGCCCATCCTGCATCTGGACGACACCCCGATCCGGCAGCTCGATCACGCCAACCGACGAGGATCCTGCCGCATCGCCCGCATCTGGTGCTATACCGCCGCCGATCAGGTCTTCTTCGACTTCACCGCCTCGCGTGCCGGGCACTGGCCCGGCGATCTCCTGCGTGATTATCGCGGCTACATCGTCGCCGACGCCTACGGTGGACACGACCATCTCTTCACCCCGGGCGGAGGCACAGCCACCGAGGTCGGCTGCTGGGCGCATGCCCGGCGGCCCTTCCACGAACGGCTCGATGATGCCCCCGCCGCCCGACCGCAGCTGGAGCTGATCCAGGCGCTCTATCGCATTGATCGCGTGGCCGCCATCGTCGCCCAGGCGCTGCATCGTGATCCAGTCCGTGTGCGCACCGCGCTACGCCAGCAGGAGGCCCCTGTGCTGCTGGCGGCCATCCACGCGAGGACCGGTCGCATTCTCGCCACCGAACCCAGCGAGTCGCCGGTGGCAAAGGGTGCCCAGTACCTGCGCAACCACTGGGCAGCCCTCACCCGCTTCGTCAACGACGGGCGACTACCGCTCGACAACAACGCCGCCGAACGCCAACAGCGTCCCATCGCTGTCGGACGGAAGGGCTGGCTCTTCGTCGCCAGTGAAGACGGCGGAGCCTGGGCGGCCACCCTGTTCTCCATCTTTCAATCCTGCCGGCTCCAGCGCATCGAACCCATCACCTACCTCACCGACATCATGCCTGCCCTCGTTGCCGGAGACACCGATCCGCTCGACCTGACGCCGGCCGCCTACGCCCAGCGTCACCAGGCCAAGCGCACCGCCTGATCTCGACCGCCACTGTCCAATTTTCGGCAGCCCACATTTTCGGCAGTCGGGATGACTCCCATCAGGTGGTCAGGCGAGGCGCACGGCTTGGATAAGTGGATACGATCAGCCTTGGATGGGCTGGTCGAAGACCACAAAGGCATTGCAATTGCCCGCGAGATCCAACTGACGTCCGACACGAGCACCGGTTAGTTCATCTGTTCCCGAGGCGGGAAGTTCGATGCGAACCGGAGTACGGTTTGCGTTGACCAGAGCCCAGGCGTTCCGGCCCTGGGCATCCTGCTGCGGAACTCGAATCACGCGGCATGGCATGGGATGGAGCGGCACGCCCGCTCGGATCAAGATCGATCTGAAGAGTGTGCGTCGCGCTGTCTTGCCGATCTCGCTTCCCAGGACGTATACTGAACCGCGCCCGATATGACGGCGTATGCCCCAGCACCAACCGGCGATGCGATCGCCACCGTAGGTGGCCAGCGGTTCGTCCCCGGGCCGTGGGGTGAAGGCCATGGCGTGCATGAGCGCTTCGGTCTCCAGGCCATCCGCCATCACCAGAGGCACACTGGTGATCGGAACAAAGCAGCGCGTCTCGAGTCCAAGCATCGATTCCAGCTCGCCGAGTAGGGCGGTGGTATGGTTGGTGTGGTGTGCAGTCAAATAGCCGGTGTAGGGGCCGACGACCCAGGTACCGCCTGCATCGAGGTGCGCGCGCATCCGCGCGAGAAAGTCTGGCGAGGTGTACGGCAGGTATGGCGACATGACTACTCGCTGGCTGGTGAGTTCGGCCTGATCGTAGAGCACGTCACGCCAAGCCCCAAGTTCTGCCACATCGTGGTGATGAGCCTCAAGGCTGGCCCGATAATCAAAGTTGGGGCGCAGGCCGGCAATGCGCTCAATGTAATTGAAGTGGCCGTTGCGCTCAGAACGGATACATGCCACTGGCGCTGGCGCCGGCGAAAATCGCTGCAGGAGACAGTCGAGTTTCCGTCGCAGTTCAGATACGCCCTTGGCGGGTTCAAATCCCGTGGTCGGGCGTCCGCAGGCGTAGAGCAGTCCGTCATGCCCGCAAATCTCGGATCCCGTGCGCAGATTTCGCCACGGCCAGTAGGACACACCTTCGGCGCCAGAGGTATAGGCCAGCATGGCGAAATTCGCCGTCCAGCCGTTGGGGAACAGTTGACCATCGATCGCGCCCTCTGCGTCGGTTTCCATCACCCAGAAACGGCGGCCCGGCTTGAGCGATCGTATGCAATCCATCCGGTGAATTATGGACGGCAAAGGCATATAACGGGCATAGCAGTCGTGTGAGGCTAGGTCCAGGTCACGGGTTAGATCCCATTCATCGAGGGAATCTTCAGAATTATGCGTGATGGGAGCATCGCTGTGGCGCCGAATGATCTCAACTTGCTGTCGCTGAAAGGCAATCGCCATATCGTTC
Organism: Planctomycetota bacterium; assembly: GCA_017302815.1. GTDB lineage: Bacteria > Planctomycetota > UBA11346 > UBA11346 > UBA11346 > UBA11346. The sequence goes on along the minus strand of JAFLCQ010000002.1, from coordinate 36,812 downwards.
ATGTAGCGGCGATACTCGGTGTGGAGCGAGTGGTTGTGGCAATAGGTCGGTAGAGGCACTGGTCCCGGGACCTGTGCGAATGAGTGGTAACGATTGCTCCAGACGTCTGTGCCCCAGGCGCGGTTGAGTTCTGCGATCGAGCTGTATCTGCGTTCCAGCCACTGTGCCCATCCGGCCAGCGCCGCAGGAGAAACCGATACCTTTTGATGGCCACCGAGTTCGTTGTCGACTTGCCATCCAATCACGGCCGGGTGACGGCCAAAGGCGGCTGCCATCGCCTCGGTTATGCCGCGGCTCATGCGTTGGAAGTCGGGGTTGCAGTAATCGGCGGCTTGTCGACCTCCAGCTCCAAATCGGTGGCCATTGCGATCGACGAATCCGAGCTCGGGGTATGTGGCCAGCATCCACGCTGGGATGCTGGCTGTTGGGGTGCACATGATGGCCCCGATTCCGATGCGATGGAGGCGGTCGAGGATCCGCAGCAGCCAATCAGTCTCGTATCGACCTGGCTCTGGCTCAAGGCAGGACCAGGCAAAATCGCCAAGGCGAACCGAGTTAAATCCCAGTTCGGTCATGCGGGTCAGATCCTCGGCGATGGCCTTCTCCTCCCAGAGTTCGGGGTACCACGCTGATCCAAGACGCAGGAATGGATGCTGACTCATGTTTGACTCCAAATGGATGAGCAAGCTTACATGGTCTACATTGGATTTCCAGCGTATGGTGGAAAAACTACACGGAAAATTGTTTCCATGTGTGTTTTGGGCATGAGTAGTGTAGAAAATTGCCAATGTCGTATTTGGTGCGTATGTCGGATGGACTAAAATCGGTAGATTGGCGTCCAGATATCGCTTTGCGTAGTTGATGAATGGTTGTGGTCTTGAAATGCTTCTGATGGAGTATGTCTAAGGTAGGCGCTTGTGTTTCAAACATTCAAATAAGTGTTATTGCCGTGTAAAACATTTTTAATACCACGCGTATGAATGTAATTGATCAAAAGTACGTGGCTATATGTGTGTCTCTGGTCGATCCCGGTCGTGTTGATCGTGGAACGGGTGTTTGGTGGATATGATGCCGCAATATTTCAGATATCCGACACCTGTTGTTGATGGAAGAAGTGTTTATGGTGGATATTGGAACAAATGACAGGGTGGCTGGTTTCTGGTGGACGCATATGATGTCGAAGTCGTGAGTGGAACAAATTGCACCCGTTTTGTGATCGATGGCGCATTGTGGTGCGCTGACCGCATGGCATAATTTTGCTTGTTTTGGAGAAATTAATCATGGCATTATGCAATTGTGGTAATCGCTGTCGAACGAATAATTCTGAGATTGTGATTTTTTCATTCGATAATATTAACCAGGATTCACATTGAACTTATCAGAACTCGATGCGGAAATTCTTGAGGTTGAGGATCAGGAACGTCGTTTGGTGTTTCGTGATTTTACACATGGCGACGCCCTGGATCTGGGATTGCATATCATCGCATTGGCAATGGCTGATGGTGTTGGCATTGTTGCCGATGTGACCTGTGATGGTCGCTGTCTTTTTCGTCATGCGATGGCTGGAATGTCAATGGAAAGCAATGCTTTGATTCGGTGCAAGCAGAACACTATGCAAATCACAGGTATAAGTTCGCTGTTGGTGTATCTTCGCTGTGCTCGATATGGTATGGATTATCCGGCTTGTCGTGGAGCGGCGCAGGCTGATCACGCTTCATGTGGAGGAGGATTTCCGCTCCGACGGCACGATGTGGGAATTTTCGGATATGTGACTGTCTCCGGGTATTCTGATCGTGCGGATCATGCACTGGTGGTGCGTGCGCTGTCGGTATTTTGTGGACATGGCCTGTAGTCTGGAAATTCATTGTGTCCTATCGCTGGTGGCCGTGAATGTCCCATGAGTCTGCATTTGGTGTTCCTGGTGGTTACGGTTATGGGGTTTTGTGCATCAACAATCGGGGTGGCAAAGCGTAATGGCGGTGGCATAGTTGTGCGCTCCCAATGACATCCATATGTTCTCGAGTCCAGAAAATATTACTGTGGCTATAGGCATTGGAGATATGCGATGCTTGTTTAACTATCAAAGCGTCATTGTGCGCGTGAGGATATCGGCGTTTTCGTGTGTGATGTTTTGTGTCGAATATGTACGTCGGTTAAATAACTCATTTTTGCAGGATTGCGAATGCGCAGAATAAATAAAGGTAAGGCCATCACCAAGGGGATTCTAATGTTGCCTGGTGATGACAGGGTGATGGCGGGCCGCTTGAGTGCTATGCACGTCGCCACTCTGCTTGGTTTGCTGTTTCCTTTGCTGGGCCATGTAATCCCTGTCTTGCTTTTTATGTTTCGCGAATCCGATCGTAAACAAGATGTGTGTCTGTCGAGTCATTTGTCGGCGGCTCTTGATTTTAATGTATTTTGGGGCATTGTTTCGCTTGTTTTGTATTTTCTCGTGTGGATGTTTGGGCTTGCTGTATTGCCTTTATGTTTACTTGCTGTTGTTGGTTGGGTCGTGCAGGTTTGCTTTGTGGCGCATCGTATTGAAGGGGGTGTACCTGGTCAATATTTGTGGTATATAAAACTTTAAGTGGAATCGCCGTGTTGGTCTGTCTGTTTGGAGCGTTGTGAATATCTATTCTGTGTAAATTGGTTTAATGAATGTTGTGTATTTTACATATTTGCGACGGATCGAAGATGTTCTACTGAAGCGTAGGTATTTTGGTTGTCGAGTGTTCCGGGAATTGAATAATTGTACAACAACGGTGCGCGCCGTCTTGAACAGACACCCGAGGTGGCGCTGCGGCGTTTCTGTGGATTTTATGTTTTAGTGTGGAGTAAACTACAATGGCGAAGGGGTATTCCATTTTTACGGGTATCTGCGCATATGCATATATTTTCAATGCCCGCAGTAAACCTTTATTGCCGTGAGTATGGCCGGTGCTTGGCTGGCTAGGATACGAATTCGTACGGCATCTCCCCTTGCTGGATCCAGCTTGAAGATGCGCTGCGATCCGATTGTGGTTCCTCGAGTGAATTCAAACCATCCGCCCCACGCGCGAATGTCAATTGCAAATGACTCCACGCGTTGGCCCAATGCAATCATTTCTTCGATGCGGATTCCGCCAATGAGAGCATCTTGTCCCAGTTCTATGACTACTTCCGATGTCTGTGTGTCGGCGATCCACCACGTTGATGGGTTGTCGTCTGTAAGGGGGGCATATGGGCCGGACCCGCGGCCGCGAGCGAGATCGACGGCGGTGAATGATTCAATTAATCCGCGGAATCTTCGGAGCTCCACGACGTCTGAATCAGGTATAAGGCCGCGGCGGTCAGGTGTGAGATTTAGTAGCATGCCAGCGCCACGACCTATGCTGGCAAACCACATGGAAAACAGCGTTTCGGCGCTATGAGCTCGTTCGTGGGCGTGCCAGAACCACCCGGGGCGGATGCTGACGTCGACTTCGGCTGGTCTCCAGACTGAACCGTCGGGATCACCTTCGATCAGTCGGCGCTGGTCATCGACGTCGCCTGGGAAAAAGCCCTCTGGGCGCACCTTGGCCCAATGGGTCGTATTGGCGAACCCTGCTTCATTGCCGCACCAGCGTACATCGGGTCCGGCGTCACTGAATATGACTGCGCCGGGCTGCAGACGTCGACACATTGCCCACAGTTCTTCGAATTTATAGTATGTACGTCTGTCTATTGAGCGTTTTTCTCGAGCTCCGCCGTAGAAGCCATCGCCTCCATTGGCGCCGTCAAACCACAACTCGCAGAGAGGCCCATACGCGGTCAACAGTTCTCGCCATTGGGCATGAAAGATGTCGGTGTAGTCTTGCTGTCCATAGCTGGAATTGTTGCGATCCCACGGCGAGCAATAGAGGCCGAATCCAAGTCCGGCCTCACGACAAGCGTCCGATAATTCACGTACGACATCTCCATTTCCGCCTCGGAAAGGTGACTTGGCGACGGTGTGCGTGGTGGTTGCGGACGGCCACAGGCAGAACCCATCGTGATGCTTGGCTGTCAGTATGAGGGCTGTAAGGCCACCAGCTTTCGCTGCTGCCACCCATTGGCGGCAATCAAGCGCCTCCGGGGCGAAAACGGATTCATTCTCGTCGCCATATCCCCATTCGCGGTCTGTGAAAGTGTTGACCGTAAAATGGATGAAGCCGTATACTTCCCGGCGATGCCATTCCAGCTGGGCGGGACTGGGAACTGCGCCGTGGGCGATTGGGTTGAGGGGCATATCGGCTCCTTGATCTGGCTTCCTTGGTATTCTAGCCTTGGGCAACAGGTAGACATGCCAAAGCTGCTCCCGGATGTGTCGTTTCCGATCTTTCGCGGTGGGGCTACTGCCGCTCTGACTGATCGGCTTCGTCTTCGTCTGCTCAGTCTTAGCGGCACGACTATTGATGACGGTTGGAGCTGTTTGGACTTCACTGCGCCATATTGGCGCATCTATCTGAATCTAGACGAAGGGGTTGAGACAACTTGCCGTGGTCGGGTGAACATCTTGCGGGCCGGACACCTCTACGTCATTCCTGCTTGGCTCTGTTGGAGTGGCCGCTGCCGTGGTCGAGTGCGGCATCTCAATGCATCCGTAGATTTGATGAATTTTCCGCGTGACCGAGTCTCTGTTGTCGCTTCTGAAGTGTATCATCTCGGTGGACCTGGGCAGCCGCTGTCTGACGCTTGGATGCGGCTAGGGAGGGAGCTGTCGCTGACGACCGTACCTGGTGCGGCTCAGGTGGCTCGTGGATATGCCCTAGCGTATGAAGCGATCTCGGATGCGCTGTCGCAGGTGCGTGATGCAAACACCTTGATCTCAGTTCCAGACGAGGCGCTTCTCGCTGACGTCATTGCGATCATCGAGCGAGATCTGAGTCGGCCATTGCCAGTCACCGCCTTGGCCAGGATTGCGGGTTGCTCGAGCGCCGAACTCGCGCGTCGATTCCGCACAGTTTTGGGTACCTCGCCTGCGCGCTGGGTTCGCCAGCGCCGAATCGCAGTTGCGGCTGACTTACTGCGCTGCACAACAGACAGAATAGAGGCGATCGCACTTCGTTGCGGGTTCAGTGATCGCAGCAGATTTAGCAAAACGTTTCGATCCAGCCTGGGATGTGGACCTGCGACTTGGCGGCGGCGATCCAGGGGGGAATGGGGATCTCAGCGGTAGATGGAATCGTCTTTTCCTGTTGTCGAGGTTACATAATTGTGACGCTCGGCGTAGGTCGCACTCATGGCATCAAGGCCGTATCCTATGCATCCGCGCTGCGCGCAATGAACTGGATTGGATTTGATCGGGGAGTGCGGAAGTTTGCGGTGGTCGCTTGGGGACGCACGCTGATGGCGGTAGAGCCGGTGCATTGGTGCGCCGTATGCGTTCACATGCCCGTTGGTTCGCGTGAATGAACAAATTATCGGTCAAATTTGACGAATATCGTTCATGGCCTCACGTGCTACGAGTACCTCGGTGATGTGTTTGCCAGGCTCCCGGTGCAGCCCCGGTGCGGGCACGGAAGCGTCGGCTGAAAAACGACACGCTGGGGAATCCGCAGGCGCCTGCCACGTCGATGACGCTTAATCCGGCGGACAGCAGGCGTTCGGCCTCGCCCAGACGCAGCTCGACCAGCCACTGTTTGGGCGGCAGGCCGGTCTGCGCCGAGAAGGCCCGGCGCAGGCTGCGCTCGGGAACGCCGAGTTCCCCGGCCAGCGTCGTGATCGAGGGTGCGCGACGCGGATTGGCCGCAAGGCGGACGCAGGCGGTGCGCACCGCCGCCGCGAGTGGATCATCGTCGGCTGCAGCCTGGGCCGAGCGGGCGGCGGCCAGCACCTGGACGACGCGTGCGGCGGCGAGACCGGCGATACCCGGTGGGCAGCGGGCGAGCAGATCGGCGATGGCGCGGTAATCGGCGAGCAGGTCCGGCCGCTGGCCGACGTGTAGGATCGGATGCCGCGCATCGAGCAGGCCGGCCGATCGCCAGCGCTGCGGCAGCTCGCCGGTGCAGGCGACCCAGTGCTCGTCCCAGCCCATGGCCGGATCGGGTAGGTAGCGATGCCACTCCCCAGGCAACAGGATGATCAGGTCGCCAGCCGATATCCGGTGCGCGCCGGCGCTGCGGCTCTCGAAGCGGCCGTGGCCGCGCGACAGGTAGATCAGCTGGTATTCGTTGAGGATGCGTCCGCGATTCCAGTCGAAATGATGGCCTCCCGGATGCTGCACCGGAGGATACGGCATGCCCGGTCGGATCAGCGACCAGCCGCCGCCGGTGACCGCTAGGCCCCAGGAGAGGGCGGTGGGATCGGCCGGCAGATAGCGCCAGAACAGGTCGTCGCGGGGCATAGGCATGTTGGCCGATTCGTGCATCATCATGGCCGGATCGGTGGCGGTCAACCGGCAGGATGCCAGCAGATCGCCGACGATCCCGACCTCATAGGAGCATCGCCATGACTACAGCCATAGCCCTCGCCGGAGTCGGCCTCGATACCTACTGGCCGCAATTCGCCGGCCTGCGCGATCGCCTGGTGCACTGCCAGACCGACCTCGCCGGCAAGCTGGGCTCGGATGATGTGCGCATCGTCGATCTCGGGCTGGTCGACTCGGTCGCCGCCGCACACGCCGCCGCTGATCGCGCCCGACGCGAGGACTGCCGCATGCTGGTGCTGTGGCTGTCGACCTACGCGCTCAGCGGCGTCATCCATCGCCTGGTCGCCGACCTGCCGATGCCGGTGGTCGTCGCCGCGCTGCAGCCGAGCGCGAAGATGGACATCCCGGGGATCAACGCCTTGGGTGATCGCGGCGCGATGACCGGCGAGTGGCTGGCCTACTGCCAGGCCTGCTCCGCGCCTGAGGTGGCCAACGTGTTCTCGCGCACCGGCATCAAGCTGCGCATGGTCGCCGGGCACATCGGCGACGAGCGCTCGATCCGTCGGCTGCGTGAGTGGAGCGCGGCGGCGGCCGCCGCGCATCGCCTGCGCCGTTCGACGATCGGCATGCTCGGCGGCTACTACGATGGCATGATGGACGTGCACACCGATGTCACCGGTCTCGCCGGAGCGCTCGGCTGCCGCTATCGCGGAGTCGAATTCGCCCGCCTGGAAGACGCCCGCGCGAGCGTCACCGCGGCCGACATCGCCGCCATGCGCAGCGAGCTCGCCCGCACCTTCGTCGTCGATCCCGCGTGCAGCGTGCCCGAGCTGAACCGCGCGGCGGCCACCGCGGTGGCGCTCGATCGCCTGGCGCGCGACGAGGGCTTCGATGCGATGGCCTACTACTACGAGGGCCGCGATGCCGGCGGCGACCGCGATCTGGTGACCTCGCTGATCCCGGGCATGACCCTGCTGACCGGACGCGGCGTGCCGTGCGCCGGCGAGTACGAGGTGAAGAACGCCACCGCCATGCTGATCATGCAGCTCATCGCCGAGGGCGGATCGTTCAGCGAGTACTATGGCCTCGACTGCGATGACGGCGTGGTGCTGCTCGGCCACGACGGTCCCGGGCATCCAGCGCTGGCCGATGGCCCGGTGCGTCTGGTGCCGCTGCCGGTCTACCACGGCAAGCCCGGCAAAGGCCTGTCGATCGGCATGTCGGTGCGGCGCGGTCCGGTCACCGTGCTGTCGGTGGTGCAGCGCCCCGGTGGCCGCACCGTCCTGCAGACCGCGCAGGCCGAAGCGGTCGATGGCCCGACCCTGGCGATCGGCAACACCAACAGCCGCTACCGCTTCAGCCTGTCGCCCGAGGACTTCGTCGAGGCGTGGAGCGCCGGCGGCCCGGCCCACCACTGCGCCATCGGCACGGGCCACCATGCGGCGGCGATCGGCCGGCTGGCGGACATCCTGGGCATTGAGCACCACGCGGTGTGCTGAACCGAAACCCCGCATAGCATCGGACCAGCCACCATGCCCATCGCCGACCTCGTCGCCCGTTTCGATGCCCCCGCAGCCGAGTTCACGCCCTGCCCGATCTGGTGGTGGAGCGGTGAACGGCTGGAGATCGATCGTCTGCGCTGGCAGCTCGATCAGCTCATCGCCGGCGGCATACGCCAGGCGGTGATCCTGAATCTCGCGTCGGCCGGCCCGCTCTACGGCAAGGACGCCGATGATCCGCCATTCATGTCCGAGCCATGGTGGGAGATCTTCCTCGCGGTGTGCGCGCACGCCAAGGAGCGTGGTTTCCGCCTGTGGTTCTACGATCAGATCGGCTTCTCCGGCGCCAACGTCCAGGGCCGCCTGATCGCCGGCCATCCCGAGTTCAGCGCCCGCCTGCTGCGCCGCATCGACGCCGAGGTCGCGTCGGGCGGCCGGCTAGACGCTCCCAATAGCGGCACGGCGCTGGCGGCATTCCTCACCCGCACCGGAACGACCCAGCCCGAGCCGGTTGCGCTTGCGGGCCATGGCGCCATCGCGCCGGCCGCTGGCCGCCTGCAGCTGGTCTACAGCGTCGTCGGCGGCTTCGCCTACGACGAGCCCGCGGCCTGCGCCGCGTTGCTCGATGCCATCCATGGTGAGTTCGCCCGTCGCGCCGGAGCCTATCTCGGCAGCGTGATCGTCGGCAGCTTCCAGGATGAATTGCCGAGCATGCCGCTGTGGGGCGAACGCTTCGCCGCCGCATATCGCGCACGCTGGGGCGAGGATCTGCTGCCCGAGATCTGGCGCCTGTTCGAGGGCGAGGACGCGCGCTCCCAGGATGTACGCATCCGCGCCCACCGCCTGCGTGCCGAGCTGGTCGAGACGTCGCTGTTCAAGCCATTCTTCGCCTGGCACGAAAGCCACGGCCTGACCTGCGGCTTCGACCAGCAGCATCCGGCACGCGCCGGCGACGCGGCGCAGGGCGTGTCGAAGTACGCCGACTATCTCTCCACGCACCGCTGGTATGGCGCTCCGGGCAGCGACCACCACGGCGACGCGTCGGTGCACCGCTCGCTTGCTGATGTCCTCGGCCGGCCGCGGGTATGGATCGAAGCCTTCCATAGTTCGGGCTGGGGCGGCACGCTCGAAGAGACCTTCGACTGGCTGATGCCCTGGCTGCGCGCCGGCGCCAACCTCTACAATCCGCACGCGGTCTACTACAGCACCCGCGGCGGCTGGTGGGAGTGGGCGGCGCCGTCGACCTGCTGGCGCCAGCCGTACTGGCGTGAACATCCGCTGTTCGCCGCCGCCGTCGCGCGCTGTCAGGCGCTGCTGACCACGGGCGAGCACCGCTGCGAGATCGGCGTCGCCTATCCGTCGCTGGCGGCGCAGGGCTTCGTCGGCTGGGACGGGCCGATGCCGCCCGCCGACCAGAGCGCCGAAGAGTTCCGCCTGGTCACCGGCGTGATGAACTGGGGTTGGCCGGAAGCCGGCGCCTGCGATCGCGCCGGACTCGACTTCCATGTCCTCGCCGAATTCATGTGGGACGACGCGCGCATCGTCGACGGCCGGCTGGTGAGCGGACCGCATCGGCTGCACACCGTCGTACTGCCTGGCTGCCGCCTGCTGTCCGCGGCTGCGGCGCGGGCGCTGGCGGCGCTGGTCGCCGCCGGTGGCACCGTGCTGGTGCTGGGCACCGCGCCGGAACGGATCGTCGATGGTCCGCAGGATGATCTGGAACGCCTGCGTCGGCACTGGCGCATCACCGATCAGGCCGGCCTGGTCGCGGAGCTGCGCCGCAGTCCGGTGGCCATCCGCTGCGAATTCCCGGTGCACCATCGCCAATCGGGCGATACGCACGCCGTGCTGGTCACGGCGGCGTTGCGCAACGGCACGATCATGCCGACCGGATTGGGTGGTCATCGCCGGGTCTGGAACGATTACAGCTACGGCTTCGATCCGGCGGTGTATTGCCGCTCGATCGAGCTGACGGTGGAGCAACCCGGATTGCGACCCTGGCTGTGGTGCCCGGTCTCGGGCGGACGTCGTCCGGCTGCCGTCCGTCATGACGCGGGACGTACGACGATCACGGTCGATTTCAGCAGCGGACCGATGCTGTGGGTGGTGTGGGACGAGACCGCTCCGGCCCCTGCGGCGGCGTCCGTGCGCGCACTGCGCGACGTGGCCGCCTTGGACGACGGCTGGCGTGGTCGCGCGATGCAGACCATCGATAATCGCCATGGCGATCTCGCGCTGCCTGCTGGCGAGCCGATCCGTGCCCAGACCTGGGACTTCGAGCACATCCAGGGCTCGGGCACGCCCGATCCGCTGTCGCCGCAATGGGCCATCGCCCGGCCTGCGACCGCCACCTTCGGTCCCTACACCTGGCTACTGGAGAAGGCGGATCCCGACTGGGCGCCCGCCGAGCGCTGGCCGCATGGCATCCCGGTGGAGACGCAGCATCGCTGGCGTACCCGGCAATGGTCGCTGTCGCGCGGCATCCTGCGCGATGAGGTCCAGGTGCCGACACTGGGCGTCAGCGGACACGTTCCCGAAGACTTCATCGCGATCGGCGAGATGCGCACCGGCCAGACCGTCGAGCTGCTGTGGTGGCTGCACCGCGAAGCGGCATCCGATCGCCGGCTGGTGGTCACCGGCACGGGCGTGAAGCGCATCCGCATCGCCGGCGTGGTGCAGGAGGCGGTCGATGACGGCTTCCGCAATGCCTGGAACGTCCATATCCCGGCTGGCACCGTGCCGGTGCAGATCCGCCTGACCGCGGTCGAGGATGGTCCGGTGCGTCTGTCGTGGTGCCTGCTGACCGCGGAACCGGCGCGGCCCTGGCCGTGCTGGATCGCGGCTCCGGCGCCGAACCAGCGCGATCGCACGGTGCACTTCACCCGACGCGTGACCCTGGCCCAGCCGGCGGACGCGGTGTTCAACATCCAGGCGGTCGGCCAGCTGGTGCTGCGCGTGGATGGGACCGAGATCGGCCGGCAGGGGGGATTCACGCCCTATACCGACGCCAACGTCTTTTCGGTCGTGCATCACCGCCTCGCCGGACTGTCTCCGGGTCCGCATACGATCGAAGTGGTGATGACCGAGGGCAGCGCCCCGGCGCGATTCATTCTCGATGCGCGTCTCGGGACGCAGTGCCTGATCAGCGATGCGGCCTGGATGGTCGAGGTCGCTGGTGATGTCACCAGACCGCGGCTGTGGCACGCGGTGCATAGCCCGTGGTACGGCATGCATCACGATCCCGGCTATGAAGTGCTGGAGCGCCGGCCGCACCCGCTGCCGCGCAGCGCCTGGCTGGAAGGCGATCACGGCGGCGTGGTCGAGGATGCCGTCCCCGATCTCTGGCCTGGCGAGCGTCATGACGAGCTGTGGTTCCGCTGGCGTCTGCCGCCGGGTGTGCGCCAGGTGCGTCTGCCCGCCGCCGGTACGGTGCGGCTGTGGCTCGATGGCCGGCCGGCCGAGGTCAGCGCTGGCGTCGCCCAGGTCGACGGTGCGCCGCAATGGGCGGTGGCCGCGATCCGGCCGCAGCGCGGACGCTTCGATGGCGCCGCCTGGGATGGCCCCATCACCTACGAGCTGGGCGAAGGTGCGATATCACTGGGCGACTGGACGAGGCTCGGCTTGGCCAACCACAGCGGCACGGTGACCTACGTCCGCGACGTCGAGCTCGCCGAGGCCCAGGCGCACGCCGTGCTCGATCTCGGTCGGGTGCGTGGCACCGCCCGGGTCAGCGTCAACGGCGTCGAGGTCGGCGCCCGCTTCTGCGGACCGTGGCATTTCACGGTGGGTCCGCAGCTGCGGCCGGGACGCAACCGCATCGAGGTCGTGGTGGCGAACACGCTGGCGCCCTATCTACGTGGCCATTCGCCGACCAATTACGCCCAGGTCTGCCAGTTGCAGTCCGGCCTGTTCGGACCGGTGCGGTTGCAAGCTTGATCAAGGCGCATTGCGTGCAGTCACGCAAAACCGCAGGTTCGGTGCCTTCTGTTGAAATGCCATGCTGATCACGCATTTCCGATATCGATCCTTCCTGTGATGTTGAAACAGTTTGTCTATTGTGATGGCATTCTGGTCCACACCTGCTTTCCCTCTGTTTCGTATGCGATCTCCAGATACTCACCGCAGAGCCTGTGATACTATGTTTCCTAAGGACAGCGCCTGGTGTAGCTGGCGTCCTTGAAGCGGACGTGGGTTGCACTTGCTCACATTCATCCACGTTGCCAGAATCCGCCACATGGATTCACCCTTGGCTGGCATATGTCGCTGGTTTGTTCTCGCGGCCATTACTTCCTGGTGCATTTTCCCAAAAGCTTTTGCCCACATCGTCACTGATGGGGCGCACATCCTTGCGTTCTGTCTGGGAGGGGCGGCCTGCGTCGCATTTCTCGCGACAGTTGGCTCCAGGACGTCCGGTCGTGGTGGCTCCGATCATGAGAAGGGGATGTTCGCTATGGCTGCGCTCATCTTCGTGGGTGTCTACATGATCTCCTTTCCTGTCCTGCACCAGTCGATGGGGGTTTTTGCAGTCATCTGCGCCATCGTTTTCCTCATTTCCGTCAATCAGCTCGTTGAACGATTGTGCCGAGCTGCGGCTCTGCACTTCGATCCCGGCTTACCCGAGGTTGATCCTCGGGCCCGCATCGCCATGACAGTCCTCGGCATCGCCGTTACTGTCGGTCTGGTTGTTCTTGTTCAGCATCCTGGCGCTATCGGCGGACTCGGCGATGTTCACCGCCTCCCATGGCAGGATCTGGACTATACCGCTTCCATGCAGGTTGCGGACCCGACCACGGCCTATGTTCGCGAGCAGTTGTCCGATGTGTGGATGGAATGCTCCATCGTCACTGCCACCTGGAGTACTGTCACCAGTGGCTATCAATTCGTGGTGCGGCTGGCATAGCCCGTAGGCCAATGTCCTGTCCTGCTCCCAACCATGCATCCCAGGAGTTCACCGCATGAGCGCTAGGAAGCTGGGTTTCTGGGCAGGACACACTGATGATCGAACGGGCTGGTCCTGGCAACCTGTTGTGGCATGTGGGCTCACGAGGCGAAAATGGTCTCCCGCGGCGGCGGTGGCCAACGACATCGACCTGCTGTGGGCAGTGTAGGCAGCGCTCAGAGCGATCGGGGATCTTCAACGAGAACCGTGGCGGGCTTCCCAGGCACAGTGAGCACCAAGGCCAATCCGTCCCAGCGGATCGTGCCGCCGTGCGGATCAATGGTGCCCTCTGGTCCGACAACGTGGCTTGCAGTCCCGTCCTCTGCCGTCACGCAAAACCACTGGAGCGGTGCCTTGTGCTGATCGGTCATGCTGACGACACATATTCGACCTGTGGCATCGCGTTCGTAGCTCCAGGAGTCTCCGGACTCCACTGTAACGCGGATGATACGTTGACTGGCATCCAAGACGACGGTCGGTGCCTGTGCGGCGGAGAGTGCACAGGCGAGCGTGCAGATGAGCAATGGCCGGACCATGGCTGGGCAGCGTAGGTGGCGATCTTCAACGGCAACTACGTGTATGGCGGTACGTAGCGGGCTTGGGGATACCAGACCACCACGACCTGTTGAGGCGGACAGCGCCTGGCCATAGCTGTCATCGTTGGGTACGACGGTGAGCATTTGGGCTGGTTCCTGCCACGATTCGTCAGTTATTTCGGCAACAGTGTCCACGTGGACACTCAATTATATTCGGTCGTGCACGGTTGGTGCCGCCTACCGCCCATGTTGGATCATGGGCCACGCTGCATCCTGCGTGAAGGTCGGATGGTGCCTGGCGTCATGACAGGAGCGGCACTGGACGGTCCCTGTAGTTCGCACGGATCCTGCAGCGGCAACATGGGCGTCCGAGCCAGTATGGCAGGACTGACAGGATACCCCCGGCGCGACGATCGCGCTCGCCGTGGTGGTCACATGGCATCCGATGCAGGTATCGGTCCGGTCCGTTGCCGCCAAGCTGTCCAGGGCCCGTGCGTGGCGGCTCAGTTTCCAGGTAGCGAACGCGGATGCGTGGCAGCCGGCGCACGCGGTCGACGGCTGGGCGTCCGTACGGATTGTGACGCTCAGGGGATCGTCGAAGCGCCGCTCTAGCGCGGCGTCGTCTGGTATGCTGTCGTCGATCGGGACCGTGTGGCGGGCCTGCACGGCCCCGGCGGCATCGACGAGCAGCATCTCGACCGCCATGCCGTCGGTCAGGACAGGCCGGATGAGGCGTCGATGCTCGGCGGCGACCGGAACCGTGGGGATCACCGCGACAATGCCGGGGGCAGTCAAGGCAGCCAGCGGCTCCGCGGTCACCAGCACACGGGGATCCGCGCGCAGCCATCCTGAAGCGCTCAATGCTGCGCCGACGCCGGTGCGCTGTCCGTCGACGTCACCCGTCAGGATCCAGGACGCCGTCACCTGCGGCTGCAATTCCGTCGCCAGGCGTGGCAGCTGGGCGAGGCGGCCGATACCGCCGAGTGCACCATGGGAGCAGCCGCAGTGCCGGGCGCGTCCACGGAGGTCATGGGCGATGGCGAGGATGTGCCAGCCATGGTTGGCTGCCGCGCGCATGGCGATCTGCAACTGGTCCAGGCCGCGTCCTGCCCCCGGTCCGACGATCTGTACCTGGGCCCGCAGAATGCCCGCACTGGTGGCGACCAGGATGTCTTCCATGCCGGGGCGCATGCCGGTGACGCGCAGGCGGATGCTGGCCGCACCTGTGGCGTCGGCTTGGATCGGCAGTGTGGTCAGGGTGCGGATGCAGGCGCAGTTGGCGACGACGGCACTGACCGATGTCTGCGCAGGCAGCGCCAGGGTGAACGCCACCTCCGCCACCTGGTCGGCGTGCAGATCGAGGCGTTGCAGGCGGGGGTTGATGCCCGGTTCCGCCCCCGGCAGCAGGCTCAGGAGGATCCACAGGGCCAGCAGCGGTCGCATGTGCCGGTGCGGTGTCGGGGGCGGCTCCGCGCCGACAAGGGGCAACGGTGTCCAGGTTGCATCAGTTGAAACAATTTCGCTCCGAGTGCCCCGGATTTGAACAGTGACCCCGCCTTGTCGGGACAGGGGGTCTCCCTAGGGTGCCAGCCCCCTCGTAGGAGCGATGAACATGTCTAGGCGTATCCTATTGCTTGCCCTGTGCGCCGTCGTGTCCGGCTATGCCGCAGAGGGTGGTGCGACCATCAAGCCGGCGCCCGGATTCGAACCGCCGAAGGCGAGCCCTCCGAGTGGCCCGGTCAGCCGTCCTGCTGGCAATATGATGCTGGGCCGTCCGCAGCCGGGCTACGAGGTGGACAGCCTGGTGATCACCCCTGGGGATCCTGCCGGTCTCGCGGCCTGGGCGGCCCTGGCGGCACAGGGCTTCCATGTCGTCGGCGTCCTGGCTCAGGACGGCAAGCAGGTCCTCCTGCTGGAGCGCATGGCCAACCCGGGCTCGGCCGACATGCGGCTGCCATCGGCGGTTGCCACCGATCCCGCCCAGGCGGCGGCATTGCAGGCCCGCCTGCAGGCGATCCGCGCCGAGCGGCAGGCCGCTGCCGCCCGCCCGATGCCCGCGCCGGCTCCGGCGCCTGCGGTCGAGGCCAAGCCATGAGATGGATCACCGTCGTCCTCGCCTGTCTGGGACTGGTGGGGCCCATCACGGCAGGTGAATGCGGACCTGGTGCCGGCATCGCCCTGCTGCCGCCATCCGGCACCTACGGCACGGTGGTGCCTGTCGTGCCGGTGACGCGCCTCGCTACCGGCGAGCGCCTGGTGCATACGGTGGACGGCAGCGCTCCGACGGCTGCATCCTGGCCGGTCACCGGCCCGATTCTGGTGACCGATCCGACCCAGGTGCAGGTCGCCGTCGTATCCGCGGCTGGGTCGGTCGTCCGCCAGGCCAGCGGCACCTATGACGTGGGTGGGATCCTGGTACCCGCACGTCCCCTGGCCACCCCGGCCGCCGGTACCTATGCCGCCCCGATCGCGGTGGCGCTGTCCTGCGCCACGCCGGGCGCCGCCATCCGCTATACCCTGGATGGCTCCGAGCCCACCGAGCGCTCGCCGCGCTATGTCGCTCCCATCCAGGTCGCATCGACAACGACGGTCTACGCGCGTGCCTTCGGCGGCACGGTGACGGTCCGGGTCTGGCGTTTCCAGGTCCGCCTGCCGGCCGTCTTCCCCAGCGGCGTCCTCGCGGCGCGCTATGTGATCCAGGGCCAGACGCAGCAGGTCGCGACACCGGTGATCACCCCGGCGGGTGGCCTCTATCGCGCCGAGTTCCCGGCGACGGCGACCACGGCCACTCCCGATGCCGTCCTGCGCTATCGGTTGGATGGCACGGATCCGAGCAGCGACGATCCGCAGCTGCCTGGCGCCGGTGTGGCGATCGCGGCCAGTGCCACCCTGCGCGTGCGCGGGTTCCGTGACGGCTGGACGCCGAGCGCTCCGGCATCCGCCACCTACCAGTTGCAGGTGCCCGAACCCGCAGTCACCCCGACTAGCCAGACCGCCCACGCGGCCTTCGCTGCGACGGTGGCGATTCCGCCTGGGTCCACGGTTCGCTACACCCTGGATGGTACGGCTCCCACCGCCGACAGCCCGGTGGTGACGGGGCCGCTGGCGATCACCCGTTCGACCCGCCTCACGATGCAGGCGGTCCGTGCCGGCTGGGATCCCAGCGGCATCGTGACCACCGTCTGGACCCTCCAGCCCGAGCTGCCGACCGCATCGCTGCCGGCAGGCGCCTACACCGGTCCCCAGCAGGTGATCCTGGCCTGTGCGACCCCCGACGTGGCGATCCGCTATACCCTCGATGGCACGGTGCCCACTGCTGCCAGTCCGGCCGCCACCGGTGCGATCCCGCTGCCGGGCTCCTGCGAGCTGCGGGCGGTGGCGATGTGTGATGACTGGGCCGACAGCCCGGTCATGCGGGCGGACTATGTACTGACGGTTGCCGCGCCGGTGCTCGACCTCGCTGCAGGCAGCTTCGCCAGCGTGCAGCAGGTGCAGGTCCAGGTGCAGGCGGGCGCCCAGGCGCGCTTCACCCGCGACGGCACGGATCCCATGACCTCGGCGACCGCTGCGGACGTGAGCGGTCCGATCGCCATCGACCGCACCCAGACCCTGACCGTACGGTCATGGGCCGCCGGTTGGACCGACTCGGCTCCGACGCAGGCGACCTACGTGCTGGGCCTGCCGGCCCTGACCCTCACGCCGGCGACGGGCACCTACGCGGCACCGCTCCAGGTGACTGCGGCTCTGCCGGCCGGCGCCACGGGGCGCTACACCACGGACGGCAGCCTGCCGACCTCGTCCAGCCTGGTCTGGCCGGACACCGGCCTGCCGGTGGCGCAGGCGACGGCCCTGCGCGTCATCGCCGTCCGTGACGGCTGGAGCAGCAGCCCGGTGGCGGAGGCCACGTACCAGTTCCAGGCCTCCGTGCCGGTGGCCGATGTCGCGGCTGGCCCCTGGTCGCAGGAGCAGGACGTGACGCTGGGCTCCAGCGTTCCTGGCGCTGTCATCCGCTACACCCTGGATGACAGCGACCCGACGCAGGCTGGTGCGCTGACTGCGACCGGTCCCATCCACCTCGATCACAGCCTCAGTCTGCGGGCGGTGACCACGGCGCCGGGCTGGCTGACCAGCGCCCCGTTGGCGGTCGACTATGTCTTCCAGGTGGCGACCCCGGTGCTGACACCGGCGGCCGGATCGGTCATCGGGACTGTGACGGTGCAGGCCACCAGCGCGACGCCCGGCGCCAGCATCCATGCGACGACGGATGGCAGCGATCCGACCGACGCTTCTCCGGCGCTGCCCATCACGTTGACCCGCAGCGCCACCATACGAGCGCAGGCGACACGCGCTGGGTGGACACCGAGTGCCATTGCTAGCGGTTCCTGGACGGTGACGCCGACGGTCGGGTTCACGACGGCCAGTCTGGTGGTGTCGGTATCGGCCGGTGCGGTCCCGGTGGCCATCCGTCTGTCGGATGCTGCTGCCCAGGATGTCGCGGTTACCCTGCAGCCGATCGATGGTACGGCTGTCTTCGGGACCGATCTGATCCTGTCTGCTACGACTGCGGTCATTCCGGCTGGGCAGCACGAGGGGGTCGTCAC
This sequence comes from Planctomycetota bacterium, assembly GCA_017302815.1. Classification (GTDB taxonomy): domain Bacteria; phylum Planctomycetota; class UBA11346; order UBA11346; family UBA11346; genus UBA11346. The sequence continues at coordinate 18,870 of JAFLCQ010000002.1, read as the reverse complement.
CCTGCAGGCTCAAAGCGGTGCGCCAGATCGGCTCACGGTGCGGGCCAGCATGCGTCTGGCCGTCGCCACCGGCGCTGTGGTGCATGCTGACGCTGCGCAGGTTGCCATCACGATTCCGGGCATTGCCGATCCGCCACCGACCTTCACTGAACGGCGATCGCCATTGTGGCGGCAGCCGAAAGAGTCGTTCGATGCGGTGCGGTGGGCTGAGGATTTCGCGTATCGCACGGCGTATACAAGCGTGCATGTGCCTGAACGCGTGTGGGAATCCGGCGTTCCTCCTAACGCAGTCACGCCTCTACGCATTGAGGGTTCAGGCCGCGTGACATCAACGACGGGATCCGTGGCGCACGTGCGCGTGATTGGAACTCCCGGCATGGTGATCAATTGGATCGTGGATCGCCCCGACATCGCCAGAATTGGTGTGGATTCAGCAGGAACGGCACGTTGCTCTGAGGTCGGTGTCTGTGAGTTGGCATGTGACATACTCCAGTTAGGCGTTGCGCGTGTTCGCCTAGCATCGCCGGCAGTCCCTGCGGTTGTCTGTATGGTGATCGAAGGAGTGTCGCCATGAGCCGCTACGCCAGAGGTCTGTGTGCGCTCGTGCTGGCTGTATGGTGTTCGGCAGAAGAACCGATGTCCCCGCCGAGCAGAACATGGTACGATCAGGGCATGCCCATTGCCCAATGGGGCCCGTATTTCAGTTCCATTGCTGGCGCTGATTCATCGACGACGTACACAGTGTTCAATAACACGGCGCTGATTCCGCGGACGCATGGAGCCAACCCGGAGCCTTTGGGATACTGGTTCAAGAATGGGAACTTGATGGCCTCGGCAAATCTCCGAGGCACCGGTCTGTTCTATGTTGGAATTGATTATGCGGATTCGGTCCGCTTTGTGTTGGACCAGCCGAATGTGTCGATTGTGAATGCGGGATGGATTCGCTGTCCCGTAATTTCGGATGTCGAGAATGGTGTGTACTTCGTTGACTACGATAGCCCACAAATTGTTGATCGTATACTGACTACAGGTGCTGTTATTCATGCTGATGGAACGGCGCAGTTGATATCTATATCGGATGAACAAGTAATGGCGGAATATGACGAATCCATGCAATGGGCGTACGTCGACTGGTGTATAGAGTGCAGCGATGGAACGGTCATTACCACAACGGACTTTGCGTTGTCTCACATCAGCGAGGACGGTGTGCGTTTGGTCAGTGGACCGACCGGGGTAGTGGAGCCCGGGAAGTCGGTGAAAATGGTGTGTGCTGTGGATACGCAGCTCAATGCATTGAGTTTTACGCGTAGCTTGTATTGGAATCCTGAAAGCTCACTCGGCATCGAGCTTGAAGTTGTCGATAGCCGAGACGAGGTCAGGCCGCCATTCGAGATGGGGCCCCATCGCATGTGGACGGTGGCGAATGTCATCGATGGCAGGGCCGAATTCGAATTTACGCCGAACGCCAATTTTTCCGGTGCGGTGCATATTTTCGCCAGATTGGTTCAGCGGACGCATCCAAGTGGACAATGGAGTTCGGTTCGCGATCAGTGGTCGATCCCGAGCATGTTGACCCACCAGGTGCGTGGTGACGATGGGGAATTCTTTTATCCCAACCCGCATGTGCGCGAAAGTGATGATTATTCGTGGTATAACGCATGGATCGACCCGACGCACCTGCCTCCGAGCCTTGCTCAGTTGTCGGTATTCATGGGTGGGGCGATGCCATGGGCTATATCGAGCATGCGTGTCGCGGTAGCAGATCCTGTTGATATACCGGTGGCGCAGATTCCGACGCAAGCTGGTTATTTCACTTGCCCCGTATCGATCGGTCAGATTTCTCCGTTGACCTCCCGCGTCGAAAACCCCCAGTTGTCGCACATCCATACCGCCACCGACTTCCAGTCGGCGGGCGGCGCATCCGGCTGCGGGCCGTGTGGTGCCAGCGCTGGTGCAGGCGGCGGCATCACCACTGAATTGCGCATCAATCGCATCCACCGCTACGCCGACTTCACGCGGCCTGGCTCCTTCGGTCCGGGCGTGTTCAGCAACCTCGACATCCAGTTGACGCTGTGGAACCACGGCGAGGCGGGCGAGATCTGGGATCCATCGGCCGCCAGCCCGATTCCGCTGACGCGCATCGGCGTGGGTGCCTTTGCTGACCAGAAGCGCTCGGCCATCGCCGGTATGCGTCTGCTGGCGGCGGACGGCACTGCCCAGGTGGACGCCGATAGCGCGGTGACCGCCGTCGCGACCCAGCATGACGGCACGCAGTGGGTCTTTGAACTGGTCCAGGCGGGCCTCGGCGGCGATGCCGATCGCCAGGGCCGTCTGGTCGCCATCCGCGACCGTGCCGGCAACGCACTGTCGATTGCTTACGCCTTCCCTGCGGCGGCATCGGATGCCGACCTGGGCAACGCCCGTGCACGCCTGCTGGAAATGGCCTCCGCCATCGATCAGCGTGGCCGCACTGTCACTTTCTCTTACGGGTGGGCCTGTGGCCAGCCGGTCGTGACCAACCTGACCTACCCCACCGGCGAGCACGTCGTCTACCACTACGACGGCGACATCGCCGGCGTCTGCCGCATCGACTATCCGGACGGCACGCAATCCACCTTCGGCCTGCGCGAGGACGCGGCCAGCCAGTGCATGGTGGTGGACTACCAGGACGCCGGCGCCGAAGGGACGCACCGCACCAAGTCGGTCTACCTGACCAAGACCGCCTTCACCCAGGCGGACGGCACGGTGGTGCAGCAGTCCCCCAACCGCGTCCGACGTGTCGTCGGTCCCACCGGTGAGCCAACATATCTGAACTGGTTGGAGCGCGACGGCAGCCAGGTGAAGATCTATGTCTACGAGGGCGGCGGCATCGGCGGCACGGGCCGCGTCTATCGCCTCGATACCACGGAAGGCGTCACCGATGCCACCTTCGTGGCTACCGCGTGGAGCTTCACCACGGATCCGTCGACCTGGACCTGGGAGAAGGTTGCCGACTACCAGGCGGACGGCCTTCTTCGCATGGGCAAGCAGACGGATCCGCGCGGCGTCGCGACGGTCTACGACCGTGACCCGGCGTCCGGCGCCATCACCGGCCGCACCAACGTCGCCGCGGACGGCTCCACCCTCAGCGCCGAGAAGACGCTCTACAACGGCATGCGCCAGCCGACCTTCCACCAGGATGCCAACGGCATCATCACCCGGTCGACCTATGATGAGGATGGCAATTTACGGTTCCGCACCGAGGGCATCGTCCTGGCCGAAGACGGGGTCACCGAGGACGACAGCAACGCCACCACCTGGGAGTGGCTGTACCGGAGCGACGGCCAGGTCCTGGCGGAGATCGACCCGCTGGGCCGGCGCACCGACTACGAATACGATCCGCGCGGCTTCCGGAATGCCGAAGTATCGCCCCCCGATGATCTGGCCCTGCCGACGGTGCGCGCACGGAAGGAATGGCATTATGATGCCGCCGGCCGCATGGACTGGTCCAAGGATGCCAGCGGCCATGTGACCAACTACGACTACGACACGCGCAACCGCGTCTGGCGCATCCGCTATGGCAACAACACCGCGGAGACCTTCGAGTTCGGCACCGGCGCGGACGCCAACCTGCTCAAGGCCCGGACCGATCGCGATGGTGTGCGCACCACCTTCATCTACGACGAGGCCGGTCGCGAGATCAGCCGGACGGAGGGGGCCCAGAAGCCCGCCGATGCGATCACGACCACGACCTCGTACCTGGAGGGTACCGACCTGCCCGTCACCGTCGTGCGCGGTGGGCAGCGGACGGATACCATCTACGACACCCGTAAGCGCGTCCACGAAGTCCGCCGCTGGGTGGATGGCCAGCGCTACCTGTCGGATTGGACGGTCTACGACGAAGCTGATCGTGTGGCCTACACCATCGACGCCCACAGCCGGCGCACCTACAGCGTCTACGACGACCTCGGACGGGTGACCCGCACGATCCGCGAGGCCACGCCTGGCGCCGTGCCGGCGGACGCCGATCTGCAGACCCTGGCCCGTGATGGTGCGGACAACCCCGCCTACGTCATCGACGAGACCTCCTACGATGCCGGTGGACGGGTTCTGACCACCACCGATGCGCGCGGCGTGGTGACCAAGCTGGGCTATGACAACCTGGGCCGCCTCATCGATCGCTGGGAAGCCTTCGGCACCGCCGACGTGGCGCATTGGCACTGGGCGCACGACGCAGTCGGCAACCGTCTGCTCGAACGTGATCCGTTGGGTCGGGAAACCCGTTTCGCCTACACCGGACGCAACCTGCTGCAGTCGCAGAGCGTGGCCGTGGGGACCGACGACGAGGCGGTGACTTCGTTCACCTACACCCCGACCGGCCAGCGCCACACCCAGACCGATCCCAACCAGCACACCACGACGTGGTATTATGGCGCCTGCTGTGACTGGCTGGAAAAGATCGTCGATGCGGCCGGGTTCGCCACGACCTATACCTACACCGGTGGCGGTCTGCTGCAGACGACCCTCGATGCCAGCAATCACCTCACCCTGCAGGGCTATGACGGCCGCAATCGTCCCAGCACCAGCACCAATGGTGATCAGGAGACGATCACGACCGCCTACGACGACGACCTCAGCGATCTGGTTGGCCTGAGCGGCACCTATGCCACGGCATTCGCTGTCATCGGCGACCTCGTCGGCCATCAGGCCGTTGCGGTCACGAACCACCTCGGTGAAGCGCACGTCCGGGTGACTGATGGCCTGGGTCGTGTCGTGCTGCAGATCGATCCGGCAGGCCATGCGACGCGCACCCGCTATGACGAGCAGGTCGACATCGATGGCGTCCTCCTGGTGCAGACCGTCCAGACCGATCCGTTGGGCCACGAGACCGCTCTGCGCTACGATGGCCTGGGGCGCATGCGCCAGCAGGTGGTGCAGGATCCCGGCGACCAGGTCACGACCATCGCCTACGATGCGGCGGGCAACCGCCGCCGGGTGACCGACCCCGAAGGTCACGCAACGTTCTGGACCTACGACGCCCGTAACCGGCAGTCCTCGACCACGGACGCGGCGGGATTCACGACTGGCACCGATTACGATGCCATGGGCAATGTGCTGGTGCTGCGCGACGGCCGTGGGAAAGAAACCCGATTTACCTACACGGCACGGAACCAGAAGAAGACCGAGAAGGACCGTCTGGGGAACACCACCGTATTCAGCTATGACCCGGCTGGGAACCTCCTGACCATCTCCGACGCCGAGAACGAGGCGAAGAAGGCCACGGTGATGCCGGAGGTCTACGAGGCTGGGAAGACCCGGTATACCTACACCGAGCGCAACCAGTTGGAGACGGAGCGGTTCCCCGGTGAGACCGCCGCGCGCAGCTACACGTACCACCCCAACGGCCAGTTGTGGACCCGCACCGACCAGCGCGGGATCGTAACGACCTATGGGTATGACGGGGCCAACCGCCTGACCACGCGCGCCTACAGCGACGCGCCGGCCGACGCCTTCGTCCTGGATGACGCCGGCCGCATCACGACCGCGACCTCGGGCCGCTATGGCACAGTGGTCGAGCGCACCTGGAAGCCGACCGGCCTGATTGAGACGGAGACCACGACGTGGCCCGCTGACATTGGCGGCGTCACCAGCAGCACCCTGGTCCAGTATGACTACGATGCCGCCAACCGGGCAACGACGGTCACCTATCCAGGCGGAGCCACCCTGGTCCGCGAGTTCACGACCCGCAACCAACTCGACACGCTGACCCTGGATGGCACGCAGCTTGCCCAGGCCGGCTATGATAACGCTGGTCGCCGGACCAGTCTGCTTTACGGCAATGGCCTGACCGACACGCGCACCTACACCGACGACAACCGCCTGGAATCGACCGTAGTGGGCTTGGCTGCGCCTGCACAGCCGGTGCTCAGCCTCGGCTACCTCTACGACGCCAACCGGCGGAAGATGGACGAGACCGACGCCATCACGGCCACGCGCAGCCAGCACTTCGACTACGACGATGCTGACCGCCTCAAGACCTGGAGTGCCGGCACGAAGTCCCAGTCGTGGGATCTCTCTGCGGTGGGCGACTGGAATAACACGACCGTGAACGGTGTTGTCGAGAACCGCGAGCACACGCCCGTCCATGAGATCGCTAAGGTCAACAACGTCCTCGTTCTGCACGACGCAGCGGGCAACCTGGCGCGCACCGCGCAGGGCCAGGGCTTCTCCTGGGATGCCGAGAACCGGCTGCTCATGGCTGACATCGCTCCAAGCAGCGAGAAGACGCAGGGCCAGGCGTTCTACTGGTACGACGCGCTGGGTCGCCGGGTGGCGAAGCGTGTTCACGACAGCGTGACCCGCTACGTCCACGATGGCTGGCAAGTGATCCAGGAACTCGACGCCCCGGTCGTCGCCACGCCAGCCGAGGCCGCCAGCGATGGCTCATTGGCCAATCTCGCCACGGTCCCGGACGGTGCGCTGCTCTTCCCGACCTACGACGCCGAAGGCAACCGCCACAACCCGGTACGGGTGAACTTCCAGCCGGAAACTGAGCCGATCCCGGACGGGTTCATCGCCGACAAGGGCCGGTTGTACGACACCCGCACCAACGGCCTGACCTACGGCTGGCTGGACACCACGGGTCGGCCGTCGCACACGATCCGCCACTTCCACCCGCTGCCCCAATACGATACGTTTGGTCCCGTGGCCGACCGTAGCACTACCTGGACCTGGCGGATCGCCCTGCCCAATGGCACCTACCCGGTGGCCATCGTGGCTGGCGACGCCACCAGTCTAGCGCACACCAACAACCTCGTGGTGAACGGCCAGACGCTGACCGACCCGGACCCGGGTGACGACACTACCGTGCCAACCTACGAGCAGGGCGACTTCGATGGCTGGCTGGTGCCGGTGACGATCACTGACGGTGTCCTGACCATCACCGCTGGCGCCGGGGCCTTCGACCCGACGTTGACGCACATTGAGATTGGAACCGAGGGACAGGCCATCACATCGGAGATGCAGACCCGTCTGGCGGACCAGATTCTGGCTGCAACCAAGCGCACGGGTGGCACACCGTTCTGGAATGGCGGGCGCTCAGAGACCCGGACATACGTGTGGGGAAGTGGCATCGACGAACTGGTGGCGTATCAGCGGACTAACGATGCAGGGACGCAAACCTATTACGCGCACACGAACGCTCAATACAGCGTTGTGGCGATGACAGATATTGCCGGCCTCTTGGTGGAATCTTATCAATACGACGCCTATGGCCACAGGGTCGTGGGCGGGCCGACTCAAGACGGGCGCAGTCGCATTGGCATGACGCGCGCTTTCACGGGCCAGGAGTTGGACGAAGAGACTGGTTTGATGAACTTCCGTCGTCGGATGTACTCGCCCGATCAGGGGCGATTTGTTAGCAGGGATCCGATGGGGTATGTGGACGGACATTCACTGTATGGGGCCTATTTTGTTCCCAATGCGACCGATCCAACTGGTGAGAATGTATTTGTGATGTTTAGGACTCCGCCTGTACATTGGGGATTACTCCAGCCGACGGATCAAGGCCACGTCATGCTTGTGGTTGTTAACAATGCTACTGGGGCAGTCAGAGTTGGCGACTACTATCCCGATACGGGGCGTTTCGTGAAAGACCCTGGAAATGGAAATACAGTCGAATTAACCAGTGAACATTTATCGTATAGCCTTTGGGAGTCAGCGAATAATTATTCTCGTGGTGTTACGCCTGATCAGTCCGCGGGAAACCCACTGGGAATTTTTGCTGGGTATCAAGGCTACCAGTATCTGGAGGTTCCCGCGAGCGCTCAGTATGAGGCTGCGTTGGAGCAAGCCATGGATCGCGGATATAACAAAGAATTTGCCACGGGTGAAAGCATGTGTCCGGATTATGTGAGCTATATGCTGGATCAGGCGGCTAAGGCAACTGGGAGCCAGGAGGTCAAGCATACTGGCTATGCAATGTCGACGAATGCTATATATAATTATGTAGATGCCATAAGGCAGATGAATAATGTCCAGTCGTTTGCAACTGTTGATCTCTCCTTTATTAAGAGCATTGATATGTATACGCAGGATAAGTTGAATACAATTACAAGCATCGATCCATTGCAAATACAGCAGATCCAGAAATCTATGGCCAACGGAGTTATCCCGCCTGACATCGGCGCCGCTCAAATCCAATCCCTGCAGACTGAGTTGCAAAACGCTCAGAGTGAAATCGACGCTTGGAAACAGGCAAATCCTGGCGGATCAGACCGGCAGATGATTCATATTCATAAATAGCCATGAATAAGATCTGGGGTCGAATTATTTGCGGCGTTCTAGTCTTGGCTGTCCTCTGCGGATTGGTGCCATATGGGCGATTTTTAATAATTATTGAAAGGCCCATTGTCGGTGGTGTTGATTTCGAGAGGATCGAAATGCGCGCGGATGATGTTGCTGGACATTTGGCAAGCGTAGAATCGGTAAGGTGGGATGATTATCGACCTGCCAGTCATTTTTCACGCAGGGTATCGTGGACTTATTCAAAAAAGTCATTCCTAGTGCGCGTTCTAGATCGTCTAAGATCGCGGGATCATTTCAATACGATTCAATCTGGGTTTGAGTTATATTCCACAGAGCATCATAATGCCTACTTATTGCGTCAACAAGGCATGTGTCTATTACTTAAGGAAAGCAGTAGCATGTCTCTGGACAGTGCTGTTGTGCTATTCGTGTCGGCTGACTTTGCTGGGATGGAGGCGGAAATAGCAAAGAGGTCGCAAAAATGAGGATAAAAGCCGCGTGTTGCATCACGATATTATCCGACATAGAAAGATATCAAGGCGTCAATGTTTATTTACATTTGGTGGATGACTGATGACCGCTCCTACCCCGGATAAATACTCGGCGAGCGAGCAGAGCCTGGGATATATCTACCAACCTCGCCTGGCCCTGCTTCAGCTTTTGCAACTGCCGGAAGACACGGCTGTGTTTGTCGAGAAGGACGATGACCTTGACTTTGTCGATGGCGTTGGTGGCAAGTCATTGGCATCGCTAAAGCACAAGGTGGTTGGCGAAAGGCTAAGCAATCTCTCGAGCGACTTTTGGAAATCCGTCAATATTTGGTTGTTGCGCTATAAGCGAGATGGTCGAATTGCATCGAACCTACGGTTTTTCTTGTTTACCACGGGCGTTGTATCGGCGGACTCGTTTCTTATTCGACTCCTTCACGATCAATCTACTCTTTTGGATGAATCGGTAACGCTCTTAGAGTTGGCATCTGCTGCACTCTCCGATTCAAAGTCAAAGATTATTGCGCCTATAGCAATAGCATTCAACGAATTGAACGATTCTGAGAAGCGCGATTTTCTCGAACGTATAACTATATTTGACTCCAGTCCGCGCATTGACGACATCCCGTCGATCATTAGGGATGGGCACCTGAAAGGCATTCGCAGAGAGCATCGAGGATTCGTGTTCGAACGATTGGAGGGTTGGTGGATGGATGTTGTTATCAAGCAGTTGACTGGCATGAGAACTGAGGGAATATTTGGGTATGAGGTTTGGGACAAGATAGCAAATCTGGCTGACGAATATAGGGCAGATAACCTTCCTATTACCTTCCGTGGGAAGGTGCCCGATGGCGAGATTGACATAGCGGTCGATCCCCGTTTGTTTGTTATACAATTGCGTGAAATTGGAATTTCCCCAAATCGGATCAGGAGTGCTATTCTAGACTACTATCGAGCGTTTGAACAGCGTTCTGCCTGGGCGCGTGAGAACCTGCTGGTTTCAGGTGAGATTGAGGAGTATGAAGATCGTATCACTGATGAATGGAGTCGTTACAGGGATGTTGCTTTCGAAAAATTAGCGGAAGACAGCGCTGAGGATGTGCTTCGTGAAGTTGGATCGATTCTTTACAATTGGGCTCAGTTTGAAACGGGAAAGATAGAATCTCTGCGTATCCGTGCGCGTGTAGACGAACCATTTGTTCTTCGTGGTAGCTTCCATATTCTAGCTGATGCCAGACCCGAGCCCAGAGTATACTGGCATCCGAGATTTCTCGACCGCATTAGTAGAGTGCTTGGAGTGACCGCATGAAGAAGTGGAATCAGCGCCCTTTTGAAATTCGCAACCTATTTAACCCTGCTTTCTGCGGTTTGGTCTTGTTTCGTGCACTCCAGGGCTATGAGGAGCGTGATGTCGGCGGCATGCCGTTCTCTCTGTCTCTGTTGGTTCTGCCGTTGTGTTTGCATAAGAATTCACGTGATATCATCTCTGGTAGCCCACGTAGCTATCTGCTCAAGGTGACTGAGAAAAACCAGCAGGTTATGGTGGGATTTGCCGACCGGGTTACGATGATGTTGCCATATGCCTTTGAGGGATTTGGCCTACTAATGGAGCGAGGCTGTATAGTTGTTGCGAACAATGGACATATCCAAACTGTTCCTGATAAGGTGAGGAAAACCATCAACGGAACAGAAGAAACTGCCTCCTGCCAGAAAGTGGCGCGAATCATTGGCAGGGAATTTTCGAGAATTTCTGATCGCGCAACTATCTACACGACATTCGGAATCCGTCCATGAAGATTAAATCTATCCATGTATACAGTCACGCTGGCCAGCGCCGAGACCTCCTGTTCAAAGTGGACGGCCTCAATGTCATTACCGGCAGATCATCTACTGGAAAGTCTGCGCTTTCCGAGATTATTGAATATTGCATGGGGCGTTCATCGTTCAATGTTCCTGAGGGCATAATTCGTGATAAAGTGGCATGGTTTGCAGTGGTTTACCGGTTTGAGGCGGAACTGGTGATGGTAGCCAAGCCAACTCCGACCGGAGGTGGTGCCAGTTGTAGCACGGCGATGTTGCGACGAGGTGCTCAGTTGCAAATTCCTGAGTTCAATGAATTGGAGGTAAATACGGACGATGACGGCATCGTCGAGTTGCTGTCGCGCCTGCTTGGTATTCCTGAGAACCGCACAGATGTTGCGCTGGAGCACAGTCGCGATAGTTACGATGCAAATGTTAAGCATACGTATTATTATTTATTTCAGAAGCAGGGTTTAGTCGCGAACAAAGACCAGCTTTTCTATCGACAAAACGAGGACTTTCAGTCGCAGGCAATCCGAGATACGCTGCCAGTACTGCTGGGCGTCTCCTCTCATAATCGCTACGAACTGGAGTCCCGACTCCGCATGGCGCAGCGGGATCTGAAGATTAATAGCAAGCGGTTGGAACAGGCGCGAAATGCCGTTGATACATCTCGCGAGCGCGCCGTTGGTCTCTATTCAGAGGCTAGGAGCGTCGGCATCATTGGCGGCATTGATGTTGGTCTTGGTGCAGATAGAATTATCGACGCGTTGAGATTGGCGTTGTCTTGGAAGCCTGAAAAAATGCCCGATGATGACGGAGATCGCATTTCGCTTCTAGAGGAAGAGCTCAGTCAGCTACGCCAGGATCGACGTGATGCTCAATCTAGGATTGATGCGGCGAAGCAGTTTGCGAAGCGAGCGGTCGGCTACGAAAGTGAGGCCGTCGAACAGAGAGATCGCCTTGCCTCGATCAAGGCTCTGCCAAAAGATTCCGATGGTGGCGTATGGCAATGGCCATTCAGTGAGCAAAACTTGGGGATGGAATCTCCGATTGCGGTGGTCTTGCTCGGTGAATTGGAATCGCTCGACAGGGAATTGCGGATAGCAACGGGACAGCGCCCTAAGTTAGACGCATACCTGACCGAACTGGCAAAGAAGTCTGACGAGATTGCGAGTGTCATCAAGGAGAAGGAAGCGGCGCTGTCTGCCGCGATTTCTACCAACGAGATCATTTCTCAGATGGGAGCGCGTAATAATGCAGCTGCCCGTGTTGTAGGCCGTATCAGTATGTTTTTGGAAACACTCCTTCCTGATAAGGACATTGCTAGGCTGGAAGGGGAGAACCGTCGTCTCAGCAACAAGGTTAAACAGCTTGAGGAGCAGATTGGCACTGACGATAGCAACGAGCGTCTGACTTCAATTTTTAACAATATTTCTGTGCATGTGTCACGATACATACAGGAATTCCAGGCCGAGTTCAGCCCTTACCCTGCACGGCTTAGTCTGCCTCAAATGACGATCATTTTTGATCGTCCCGAGCGTCCTGTACCGATGAGCCGAACTGGCGGTGGAGAGAACCATCTAGCATACCACCTGTCTGCCTTGCTAGCTTTGCATCTCTTTGCGGCGCAGAATAATCGCCCAATTCCGCGATTCCTTTTGATCGACCAGCCAACCCAAGTCTACTTTCCGTCTGAGCAGGTTTATAAGGATGCCGACGGTACGGTGCAAAAGACCGAGGCCGATGCCGACCTCAACGCGGTTCGACGGTTATTTGAGCTGTTGCTGAAATTTACCCAAAAGGATGTTCCCGGATTTCAATTGATCGTCACCGAGCATGCGAATCTTCGTGATCAGTGGTTCCAAGATGCCTTGGTGGAACAACCGTGGTCGAAGCCTCCCGCCCTTGTTCCGGAAGACTGGATGTCTACTGACCCTCATGATGAATCTGGAGGGAAGTAACGGAAATGGTTCGCTCTGGCCGGCGTATCCGACTAAGGCGGTGGTTGAGGGATGCTTTGGCGGCAGATTTATCAGATAAATCCGTGGAGTAAGGCATTCAGATGCACCTTTCCAAGGTCGATATCCGCAATTTCCGCTCGTTCGACTCCCTGACGGTTGACGTGCAGGCCGGGCTCAACGTGCTGGTGGGCCGAAACAACACGGGCAAGACGAATCTCCTGAACGCGATCAGGCACGCGTTGGGGCCGTCCGCATCGCGGGGAGAATCCCTGTGGTTGGAGCGAGACGACTTTTTCAGGGCCACGCCTACCGTGTCCCCGGCGACCTCGATGTCCGTGACGTTGACGTTCACCGGGCTCTCCGAGCAGCAGCGGTCCCAGTTCTACGAGATCGTCGATTTCGACTTGGCGAACCTCGCCGACTCCAAGGCGGTCATCCGCTTCACCGCGGAATGGCCGGCGCATAAAAAGCAGGCGAACATCCGCAGGACGGGCGGTCCGGTCAGCAGTGCCGAAAACATGGACAGGCACCGATTGGCGCCGCCTCGATTTCCGAGTGCCGACAGCATGTGTCGCAATGCCTCGAACAGCGCGAAGTCGGCCAACGTTGGCCGGCTTCGCGTGTCTTGTGGGCCTGCGAGTTATCGCGCGACGATGGATTCCTGGTCCTGCTCCACGCTGTAGCGACAGCCTATCGGCCATTGGCGTGTCGTGGTGCTGATCGCGTGGTGCTGGACCGCTACGTGATGGTTGGATTGGCTGGCGGATCGTCATCGCGGTAGAGCCCTGCGGTGATGTCGATGATCCACCGTGCTCCGCGCCGCAGTGCTTCGCGGGCTCGGCTGGCGAGGGCGCCGAAGCTGCCGATGCCGAAATGGCCACCACTGCGCATGAGCGACAACCAGGCGTCGAGGTCGATGCGTAGGCGGTCGAGGATGGGGGCGAGGTGGGCGGGAATCATACCACGCTTGCCGTCGCGCACGATGCGGCCGGTTTCGTCCACCAGCGTCAGATAGTCATCGAGGGTGATAGCCGCCGTGAACGCGCAGTCGTCGGGCTGGTCGACGGTGGCGCGATCGATGGGGGCGATCCACAGGCCGGTTTCCGGCGTGGTCGCCGTCGCGGACAGCACTGGGACCAGTTGCGCTGCGCGGTGCGCCTGTCGGGCGACGCAGCGGTCCTGCACACTGGTGTAGTCGCTGGCTTCGGGCGTCTCGGCCATGGCGGCGCGGATCGGATTGAGATCGACATAGGCCATGGCGGCGATGACGGCGCCCTGATCAAGGAGGGGGACGGATTGGAAACGACCCTCCCAGAAATGGCCGGTGCAGCCGTCGTCGCGGTTGGCGCGGCGGGCGAGGCGCTCCTTCACGCACTTCATGAACCAGGACAGCGAGCGCAGGCGCTTCCGGGTGGTGTCGATCCAGGTCGGGTCGGCGGAGCGCTCGGCGATCTCGGCGGGGCTCCATGGTTCGGGCGTGCCGTCGGGAGCAGTGCGCGGATGCGCACTGGCCCAGCGTGTGGCGATCTCGGTTGGCGACCAGGCGACGACACGGACGGGATCGGTGCGGATGACGATGTGCAGGTGGTTGGACATCACAGCGTAGGCCAGGACGTCAACGGCGAAGGCGCCGGCAGCCTGGCGGATGAGATCGCGGACCCAGGCGCGTCGGTGTTCGGCACGGTCGCCGCACAGGAAAGCGCGCCGGACGCAGCGGGAGATGATATGGTAGGCACCGGGACGCTCGTCATCGACCAGGTGGTGCCGGGGGCGGGGCATGCCATATACATGCGGTCATAATTGACCTATAGCAACTGGGTCCGTTGTCGTGCCCGGTCGCCAGCCTAGTTGGCACGGACAGCTAGTCGTCCACTGACCCTGGCACGATGCGCATGCTTCCAGCGATCACCCGGGTTTCGCTGCCACGCAGAACCATGGTGGCGCCCACTGGCATGGTGGCACTGACGATCGAGGTAATGCTGGGCGCGCTGATGGAGCCATTCGCGACTCCGGGTTTGAATTCTTTGGGAACCTGGGCCAGCAGGACATCCATGGGGGTGCTGCTGGTGAGGTAGATGCGTCCACCGGCAACGGCAGTGATACGGGTGGGTCCCGGGTAGAACTGGGGGATCTGCATCGTCTGTAATTCGGACCCCTTGGGTATGGAGAGGTTGAAGGCTGAGAAGACATAGTTGGTATTGAGCACAGCGGCCACGCCAACGCGCAGTGGTGCTATGGTGATGCGTGGCTCCGACGTCGTGATGACGACGTTCGCCCAGCCTTTCACCGTGCTCTCTTCGGGCTTCATGTCATCGAGCATGGATCTCTTCAGGCTGGCTTTGACATCGTCGAATCCCGCACCGTCATCGATCTTGGCGAGCAGTGCTTTGACGGCCATGGCGCCATCCAGATCGCTCTTCTTGGTCAGGGCGTCCATTTCGCGCTTCAGGGCGGTACGCACCTTGTCGGTCTCGGTCTGATAGGCCTTGGCCAGTGCGGCCGTGTACGTGTTGTAGGCCTTCTCGACGGCGGGAGGCAAGGTTGGTGCGTTCTCGCCGGTCCACCCCTGGGTGGCGACGAGGGCCAGCAGGAGCGACGCAGCGATCGGAATGATGGTCGTCATGAGGAAGGGCTCCCAATCCATGGTGTGTGTCGATGTCGCGCCAACCTGACGCGTGGGTCTTCGTGATTCGCAGCAGATGCGAATGCGGCGACGATATTCGCACGGTATGCGAAAGGCAAGCGGCGCTCGTTGCCAATGGCATGGGCGGGTAGCATGCAGGCTCATGGGCGACTTCGGGATGCATCTCGCAGCGGCGATCGAGGCCAAGGGGCATACGCGGCTCGCGTTCGCCCGGTTGGCCGGTTGCCCAACGTCACTGGTGAGCGAGGTGATCCGCGGGAAGCGCAAGGCTCCCCTCGCCCGCCTGGAGTCATGGAGCCGCCTGCTGTTCCAGACGGAGGCAGAACGCCTCGCATTTGTCCGTGCGGGAGCGCTCGCGCATGCCCCCGCCGTGATTCAGGCGTGGGTTGCCGAACTGCGCACTGGCCCGGCATCGCCACGCCGCCGGGGGTGAACTGACCGACCTGAGCCGGATCAGCCTGGCGGAGACCATGGCGCTGCCGCCGGTCGTCGCCGTCGGGGTTCGCGTTCATACACGCGGATGCGTGCGTGCCGGGTGGCGGGTGCCAACCGGATAGGCCCCGGCCACCGCCGTGATGGCCGATCCACGCTCCTGACGCGGGTGCGACGATCGCCGTACCGTGTGGGTGGCGATCGACGGTCGCTGGGGGAGCCAACCGGATAGGTGAGCGGCCTGGAGGCTGCCGCCGGCCGGCCCAGCAGGTGCCTATGGATCGGGTTGGTATGCTGCCAGCCCGCCCGGCGCCGCAGCCGGACCCGCGTGATGTCGACCTGTCGTGGGGCCTCTACGTGCATGGACAAGCCCAGGGCCGCGCGGAATGCCTGCTGGCCGCTTCCGTACTGGAGGCGGAATGCCGCCTCGTTGAGATAGGCCTGCAGGTGCTGCCGAGATACGGCATGGCCATGGGTGTGCCCCAGCCAGCGGCTCACCTGGGCGAACACCTGGCCGACAGCCGCGTGAGCGTGTGCGTGCCCCGCACTGGCGTAGGTCCGGTAACCCAGGGGTCGCAGGCTGGCGGTGATCAGGGGATGTGTGGATGCGACGACGGATCCGACGGCCACGTGATCGCCGAGAAAGCCCTGCAGTGTCCGGTCCTGGATCTGATCCAGGACGCGGAAGCGCGTCCGGCCCCGGCCTGGCTGCCGGTCGGCATCGGCGGTGTGCTCCACAGCGATCGCCACGGGCACATCGCGTCGGGGATCGCGATGTCCGCCGATCAGGACGACATCCACGGCGACGATGCCGCGGAGCGGGCTCTGGTCCGGGTCGACCAGGCCGGCACGGAGCCGCTGCAGCAGGTGGAACGCGGTCTCATAGCGCAGGCCCTGCTGCTGGGCGAATCGACGGGCCGACAGGCCCATGGGATGCGTGGCGACCGCAGACGCGGCCGCGAACCACGTCGATAGGGGGACGCGGCTGCGTTCCATGATGGTGCCGACCGTGGCGGACATCTCGTATCCGTCGGCAAAGCGCCATCGCTGGGTTGAGGATCGGAATCCGACGGGGCGTTCGCCGGACACCGGATGGCGCGGAGCATGTTCCTGTGGCCACCGCAGGTGGACGAGCATCGCCCAGCAGGCCTGTGCGTGGCCAGGCACACAGGCCGATGCGTCGGTGGAGGTCGGAGAAGATGTCGCATGGCCCATATCCCGCATGATATCCATCCGTGACGAGGAGTGCCAGCAGGTCCGCGGGTGTCTCGGACTTGTCCGAGACAGGTGATGCCTGAATCGCTCGGATGGTTGCCGTTGCTGACATGGCTGGGAGCCATCCGGATAGGCCGTGGTTTTCACCAGAACTCGTTCGCCGTGGTTCCGGGTTGCTAGATTCGAGGCTGCATGCGGCAGCCGCCAGCTGTCGGTGCTGGAGTAGCAGCCATGGCCAGCCGCCTACGGTCCCCTATCGCACTCGCCCCGATTGGGCGCTGTCGTCCCTTGTCGCGCCAGGAGATCCGCGAGGCCCGGGCCATACGCTTGGCGATGACGCTGCTGGTCGTCGCGGTGCATGCCGAGGGGTTCATGCCTGGTCAGGGGCCGCTGCCGGATGATATGGAGGAGCGGTGGGCATGGCTGCGGACCACCTTGGCTCCGTTGGCCGGACCATCACCGACGGTGCGGGCGATCTGCCGCATCCTGGACCCGCAGCACGCCGGCCGGGTCTGGTATACGCGCCCAGCTCTGGATCGGCAGATCACGCAGCTGCGGCGACGGGTGCGGCAGTTGGCGCGGCAGATGGGCCGTCCAGCCAACGCCACATCGCGACGGTGACCATCCATTGCACGCGATGGGTCGTGCATCTGCATCGTCCGGGCCTGAGACACAGCTGCTGATCTATACGACCTCTGAAGTTGGGGCTTGCAGACGGCTCTTGCCATGCGGGTGGACGATGCGGCGGGTGTGTCTCGTGGGGTGGGATCCAACATTGCTGATCCTGTTGGCGCAGTGGCTTGCGATGCGTCGTGCGGCACAACCGCATGGGCGGTGATGCCGATCACCGTGTCGCCCGTTCGCCGTTTTCGGATCGCTGAGCGACGATGGTGGCAAGCCTGATTGGATCGGGTGCATCCCGACCAGCTGGGGTAGGCGCGGTACTCAAGCGGATAGCCTGTCGTGCCGATCGGCGACGTTGGCTCGGACATGTTCCATGCAGGTGTGGGGCTGGGGTTGCACCTGGAGAAACTCTGCATCCACCATCATCAGGTGCTGGGGTGTGATCTGCGATCAAGAACGAGGCGTGCTTCCGAGCGGGCCTCATCAGGTTGATGAGTCGGTGCGTGGTCAGATCGTTGTTGTGCCGCGTCCCGGCAGCTGACGCGGTAATCGGATGATCGGGCTACGAGCGTGACCATGGGCGGATGCTCGCCCCATCACCGCGATCGTGCCGCCAATCCCAGGCCTCCCTCTTGCCAAGCCTGGGAGGTCCGACACACTGCGCCCCGCTTTCAAGTAGGTTATGTACTGGCCCGCGAGGGCATCCCCCCGTGGGGGAGGTTTGAAAGCTCTTTACAGATGGGCGGTTAGCTCAGTGGCTAGAGCATTCGCTTCACACGCGAGGGGTCACAGGTTCAAATCCTGTACTGCCCACCATCTTTAAGTTCTTTGTGGTTAGTGGTTTGGGTTGATTCCGGTCGTTGACGATATGTCTTCTAGACTGGTTCAAATCCTGTACTGCCCACCATCTTTAAGTTCTTTGTGGTTAGTGGTTTGGGTTGATTCCGGTCGTTGACGATATGTCTTCTAGACTGGTTCAAATCCTGTACTGCCCACCAACCCCGCAGCACCCATGCCGGACGGCATGGGTGCTGTCATGTCCGGAGATCGCATGGCGCACGACCTGCCCCTCGACCTCGATCTGCATCGGGATCGCCGCCTCGGCTTCCCCGAGGTCGTCTACGCCGCCGGGAAGACCGATGCGGAGTGCGTCGCCGCCGCCAGCCGGCTGGTCGCCGCCCACGGTCGCGTGCTGGTCACGCGCTGTCGGCCGGAGCAGCTGGACGCGCTGCACGCCGCTCTGCCGCGCGGCCGCATGCATCCGCGTTCGGGCTGCTTCACGGTCGGCATGCCACGTCCCTCCCTGCCGCGGATCGCGGTGGTCTCAGCCGGCACCAGTGACGAGCCGGTGGCCGAGGAGGCGGCCCTGACCGCCGCCATGCGCGGCTGCCGCGTCCTGCGCTGCCCGGATTGCGGA